>NZ_CP016449.1:3513750-3885000 GCF_001713375.1 Hydrogenophaga sp. RAC07 | reverse complement strand
GTGAATACGTTCCCGGGTCTTGTACACACCGCCCGTCACACCATGGGAGCGGGTCTCGCCAGAAGTAGTTAGCCTAACCGCAAGGAGGGCGATTACCACGGCGGGGTTCGTGACTGGGGTGAAGTCGTAACAAGGTAGCCGTATCGGAAGGTGCGGCTGGATCACCTCCTTTCTGGAAGAAGAGCAATCAAGCTCAAACGCTCACACTTATCGGTTGTTGGAAGGAAGTCGCCAGCGATCCAGTTCATTCGCAAGAGTGGATCTGGGGAGATCAAGCGACCGGCTTGGGTCTGTAGCTCAGTTGGTTAGAGCACCGTCTTGATAAGGCGGGGGTCGTTGGTTCGAGACCAACCAGACCCACCATCCCCTCCAATGAGTCAAGACATCCTGGGGGATTAGCTCAGCTGGGAGAGCACCTGCTTTGCAAGCAGGGGGTCGTCGGTTCGATCCCGTCATCCTCCACCATCACTTCAGGTTGCGACTTGCAACCCCTTGTCTGTTTCAACATCAAAGCGTCCTGTGCTGCAGGGTGCTTTGATGTTGATCGGTATCTATCGATCAATAGATTGCCCTCGGGTGATCACGGCTGTTCTTTAAAAATTCATAGAGTCGAATCAGCGTTGCTGATGGAAAGCACATATTCGTAAAGGTTTCATGTGCACCGTGCCATCAGCAACAAGAATTTTTGATTGCGTCAACGAATATTCAATTTAGTCGAAAGATATGAATTGAAACGGCATAACGCGTCAGGTGCAAGACCTGACAGACATTTGCTTGATGTGATTTTGTGTTTTGCTGGGTTGAACGACCTGGTGAGACGTCAAAGTTATAGGGTCAAGTGAATAAGAGCACGTGGTGGATGCCTTGGCGATGATAGGCGACGAAGGACGTGATAGCCTGCGATAAGCTTCGGGGAGCTGGCAAATTAGCTTTGATCCGGAGATTTCCGAATGGGGAAACCCACCTAGCAGTAGGTATCGCATGATGAATACATAGTCATGCGAGGCGAACCGGGTGAACTGAAACATCTCAGTAGCTCGAGGAAAAGACATCAACCGAGATTCCGAAAGTAGTGGCGAGCGAAATCGGAAGAGCCTGTTAGTGATAGCACAAGACTTAACGGAACGCCTTGGAAAGGGCGGCCATAGCGGGTGATAGCCCCGTACGTGAAAAGACCTGTGTGGTACTGAGCTAACGACAAGTAGGGCGGGACACGAGAAATCCTGTCTGAATATGGGGGGACCATCCTCCAAGGCTAAATACTCATCATCGACCGATAGTGAACAAGTACCGTGAGGGAAAGGCGAAAAGAACCCCGGGAGGGGAGTGAAATAGATCCTGAAACCGCGTGCTTACAAAAAGTAGGAGCCTCGAAAGGGGTGACTGCGTACCTTTTGTATAATGGGTCAGCGACTTACATTCAGTGGCAAGGTTAACCGAATAGGGAAGCCGTAGAGAAATCGAGTCCGAATAGGGCGATTCAGTCGCTGGGTGTAGACCCGAAACCAAGTGATCTATCCATGGCCAGGATGAAGGTGCCGTAACAGGTACTGGAGGTCCGAACCGACTAGTGTTGCAAAACTAGCGGATGAGCTGTGGATAGGGGTGAAAGGCTAAACAAACTTGGAAATAGCTGGTTCTCTCCGAAAACTATTTAGGTAGTGCCTCAAGTATTACCATCGGGGGTAGAGCACTGTTTTGGCTAGGGGGTCATGGCGACTTACCAAACCAAGGCAAACTCCGAATACCGATGAGTACAGCTTGGGAGACAGAGCACCGGGTGCTAACGTCCGGACTCAAGAGGGAAACAACCCAGACCGCCAGCTAAGGTCCCTAAAACGGGCTAAGTGGGAAACGAAGTGGGAAGGCTAAAACAGTCAGGATGTTGGCTTAGAAGCAGCCATCATTTAAAGAAAGCGTAATAGCTCACTGATCGAGTCGTCCTGCGCGGAAGATGTAACGGGGCTAAGCCAGTTACCGAAGCTGCGGATTTGCAATTTATTGCAAGTGGTAGGAGAGCGTTCTGTAAGCCTGTGAAGGTGTCTTGTAAAGGATGCTGGAGGTATCAGAAGTGCGAATGCTGACATGAGTAGCGTTAAAGGGGGTGAAAAGCCCCCTCGCCGTAAGCGCAAGGTTTCCTACGCAACGTTCATCGGCGTAGGGTGAGTCGGCCCCTAAGGCGAGGCAGAGATGCGTAGCTGATGGGAAACAGGTCAATATTCCTGTACCGATTACAAGTGCGATGTGGGGACGGATCTTAATAGGTTATCCGGCTGTTGGATGTGCCGGTTTAGACAGATGTAGGCGACACGTAGGCAAATCCGCGTGTCATATACCGAGGCTGTTGATCGAGCGAGCTTGCTCGCGAAGTAACTGAACGAGGTCCCAGGAAAAGCCACTAAGCTTCAGCTTGTAATTGACCGTACCGCAAACCGACACTGGTGCGCGAGATGAGTATTCTAAGGCGCTTGAGAGAACTCAGGAGAAGGAACTCGGCAAATTGACACCGTAACTTCGGAAGAAGGTGTGCCCTAGTAGTGTGATGAGAACATCTGAGCACGAATGGGTTGCAAAAAATTGGTGGCTGCGACTGTTTATTAAAAACACAGCACTCTGCAAACACGAAAGTGGACGTATAGGGTGTGACGCCTGCCCGGTGCTGGAAGATTAATTGATGGGGTGCAAGCTCTTGATCGAAGTCCCAGTAAACGGCGGCCGTAACTATAACGGTCCTAAGGTAGCGAAATTCCTTGTCGGGTAAGTTCCGACCTGCACGAATGGCGTAACGATGGCCACACTGTCTCCTCCTGAGACTCAGCGAAGTTGAAATGTTTGTGATGATGCAATCTCCCCGCGGAAAGACGGAAAGACCCCATGAACCTTTACTGTAGCTTTGTATTGAATTTTGAACAGATCTGTGTAGGATAGGTGGGAGGCTTTGAAGCAGGGTCGCTAGATCTTGTGGAGCCAACGTTGAAATACCACCCTGGTGTGTTTGAGGTTCTAACCTAGGTCCATTATCTGGATCGGGGACAGTGCATGGTAGGCAGTTTGACTGGGGCGGTCTCCTCCCAAAGTGTAACGGAGGAGTTCGAAGGTACGCTAGGTACGGTCGGACATCGTGCTAATAGTGCAATGGCATAAGCGTGCTTAACTGCGAGACTGACAAGTCGAGCAGATGCGAAAGCAGGACATAGTGATCCGGTGGTTCTGTATGGAAGGGCCATCGCTCAACGGATAAAAGGTACTCTGGGGATAACAGGCTGATACCGCCCAAGAGTTCATATCGACGGCGGTGTTTGGCACCTCGATGTCGGCTCATCTCATCCTGGGGCTGTAGCCGGTCCCAAGGGTATGGCTGTTCGCCATTTAAAGAGGTACGTGAGCTGGGTTTAAAACGTCGTGAGACAGTTTGGTCCCTATCTTCCGTGGGCGCTGCAGATTTGAGGAAGCCTGCTCCTAGTACGAGAGGACCGGAGTGGACGCACCTCTGGTGTACCGGTTGTCACGCCAGTGGCATTGCCGGGTAGCTAAGTGCGGAAGAGATAACCGCTGAAAGCATCTAAGCGGGAAACTCGTTCCAAGATGAGATCTGCCGGGGCCTTGAGCCCCCTAAAGAGTCGTTCAAGACCAGGACGTTGATAGGTTAGGTGTGGAAGCGCAGCAATGCGTTAAGCTAACTGATACTAATTGCTCGTGAGGCTTGACCCTATAACTTTGATAAAATCTCAAAGTCAAATGTCAAACGACAGAAATGTCATGTGTATGCCGGTATGAATCGATACGTCGATTCAACTCGTTGGCAGCAATCAAAAATCAGCTGATTCGAAGCTCTATGAATTCGTTCCGGTTGTGCACTCGCACAGCCAGAACAACAAGTTATGCCTGACGACCATAGCGAGGTGGTACCACTCCTTCCCATCCCGAACAGGACAGTGAAACGCCTTTGCGCCGATGATAGTGCGGGTTCCCGTGTGAAAGTAGGTCATCGTCAGGCTCTTACCCAGCCCCCAAACCCCCTCGCGCCTCCCGGTGCTTGGGGGTTTGGGCTTTATAAGTGTAGGGGTATGTTTTTGGCCAGATAAGTTTTTCAAAAACTTTGACAGCGAAGCAAAAACTGATGTATACTACGAGGCTCAGCTGATCGCAGCTAAGCAAGCAGACGAAAGTGGTGAAAGTCGCTGAATCTGACGGATCATTAAAAATACACAGCCGATAAGCGTGGGCGTTTGAAGGCGATTGCGAAGCGGACTCGAAAGAGTCCAAGTCGCAAGACTTTAAACGCTCATGAGAATAGAAGTGAAGTTCACTTCAATTCCGTTTTTATGAGTAATTTTCAAGATCGAACTAAAGAGTTTGATCCTGGCTCAGATTGAACGCTGGCGGCATGCTTTACACATGCAAGTCGAACGGTAACAGGCCGCAAGGTGCTGACGAGTGGCGAACGGGTGAGTAATGTATCGGAACGTGCCCAGTCGTGGGGGATAACGCAGCGAAAGCTGCGCTAATACCGCATACGATCTATGGATGAAAGCGGGGGACCGTAAGGCCTCGCGCGATTGGAGCGGCCGATATCAGATTAGGTAGTTGGTGGGGTAAAGGCTCACCAAGCCAACGATCTGTAGCTGGTCTGAGAGGACGACCAGCCACACTGGGACTGAGACACGGCCCAGACTCCTACGGGAGGCAGCAGTGGGGAATTTTGGACAATGGGCGCAAGCCTGATCCAGCAATGCCGCGTGCAGGAAGAAGGCCTTCGGGTTGTAAACTGCTTTTGTACGGAACGAAACGGTCCTGGTTAATACCTGGGGCTAATGACGGTACCGTAAGAATAAGCACCGGCTAACTACGTGCCAGCAGCCGCGGTAATACGTAGGGTGCAAGCGTTAATCGGAATTACTGGGCGTAAAGCGTGCGCAGGCGGTTTTGTAAGACAGGCGTGAAATCCCCGGGCTTAACCTGGGAATGGCGCTTGTGACTGCAAAGCTGGAGTGCGGCAGAGGGGGATGGAATTCCGCGTGTAGCAGTGAAATGCGTAGATATGCGGAGGAACACCGATGGCGAAGGCAATCCCCTGGGCCTGCACTGACGCTCATGCACGAAAGCGTGGGGAGCAAACAGGATTAGATACCCTGGTAGTCCACGCCCTAAACGATGTCAACTGGTTGTTGGGTCTCTTCTGACTCAGTAACGAAGCTAACGCGTGAAGTTGACCGCCTGGGGAGTACGGCCGCAAGGTTGAAACTCAAAGGAATTGACGGGGACCCGCACAAGCGGTGGATGATGTGGTTTAATTCGATGCAACGCGAAAAACCTTACCCACCTTTGACATGTACGGAATTTGCCAGAGATGGCTTAGTGCTCGAAAGAGAGCCGTAACACAGGTGCTGCATGGCTGTCGTCAGCTCGTGTCGTGAGATGTTGGGTTAAGTCCCGCAACGAGCGCAACCCTTGTCATTAGTTGCTACGAAAGGGCACTCTAATGAGACTGCCGGTGACAAACCGGAGGAAGGTGGGGATGACGTCAAGTCCTCATGGCCCTTATAGGTGGGGCTACACACGTCATACAATGGCCGGTACAAAGGGTCGCAAACCCGCGAGGGGGAGCTAATCCATCAAAGCCGGTCGTAGTCCGGATCGCAGTCTGCAACTCGACTGCGTGAAGTCGGAATCGCTAGTAATCGTGGATCAGCATGTCACGGTGAATACGTTCCCGGGTCTTGTACACACCGCCCGTCACACCATGGGAGCGGGTCTCGCCAGAAGTAGTTAGCCTAACCGCAAGGAGGGCGATTACCACGGCGGGGTTCGTGACTGGGGTGAAGTCGTAACAAGGTAGCCGTATCGGAAGGTGCGGCTGGATCACCTCCTTTCTGGAAGAAGAGCAATCAAGCTCAAACGCTCACACTTATCGGTTGTTGGAAGGAAGTCGCCAGCGATCCAGTTCATTCGCAAGAGTGGATCTGGGGAGATCAAGCGACCGGCTTGGGTCTGTAGCTCAGTTGGTTAGAGCACCGTCTTGATAAGGCGGGGGTCGTTGGTTCGAGACCAACCAGACCCACCATCCCCTCCAATGAGTCAAGACATCCTGGGGGATTAGCTCAGCTGGGAGAGCACCTGCTTTGCAAGCAGGGGGTCGTCGGTTCGATCCCGTCATCCTCCACCATCACTTCAGGTTGCGACTTGCAACCCCTTGTCTGTTTCAACATCAAAGCGTCCTGTGCTGCAGGGTGCTTTGATGTTGATCGGTATCTATCGATCAATAGATTGCCCTCGGGTGATCACGGCTGTTCTTTAAAAATTCATAGAGTCGAATCAGCGTTGCTGATGGAAAGCACATATTCGTAAAGGTTTCATGTGCACCGTGCCATCAGCAACAAGAATTTTTGATTGCGTCAACGAATATTCAATTTAGTCGAAAGATATGAATTGAAACGGCATAACGCGTCAGGTGCAAGACCTGACAGACATTTGCTTGATGTGATTTTGTGTTTTGCTGGGTTGAACGACCTGGTGAGACGTCAAAGTTATAGGGTCAAGTGAATAAGAGCACGTGGTGGATGCCTTGGCGATGATAGGCGACGAAGGACGTGATAGCCTGCGATAAGCTTCGGGGAGCTGGCAAATTAGCTTTGATCCGGAGATTTCCGAATGGGGAAACCCACCTAGCAGTAGGTATCGCATGATGAATACATAGTCATGCGAGGCGAACCGGGTGAACTGAAACATCTCAGTAGCTCGAGGAAAAGACATCAACCGAGATTCCGAAAGTAGTGGCGAGCGAAATCGGAAGAGCCTGTTAGTGATAGCACAAGACTTAACGGAACGCCTTGGAAAGGGCGGCCATAGCGGGTGATAGCCCCGTACGTGAAAAGACCTGTGTGGTACTGAGCTAACGACAAGTAGGGCGGGACACGAGAAATCCTGTCTGAATATGGGGGGACCATCCTCCAAGGCTAAATACTCATCATCGACCGATAGTGAACAAGTACCGTGAGGGAAAGGCGAAAAGAACCCCGGGAGGGGAGTGAAATAGATCCTGAAACCGCGTGCTTACAAAAAGTAGGAGCCTCGAAAGGGGTGACTGCGTACCTTTTGTATAATGGGTCAGCGACTTACATTCAGTGGCAAGGTTAACCGAATAGGGAAGCCGTAGAGAAATCGAGTCCGAATAGGGCGATTCAGTCGCTGGGTGTAGACCCGAAACCAAGTGATCTATCCATGGCCAGGATGAAGGTGCCGTAACAGGTACTGGAGGTCCGAACCGACTAGTGTTGCAAAACTAGCGGATGAGCTGTGGATAGGGGTGAAAGGCTAAACAAACTTGGAAATAGCTGGTTCTCTCCGAAAACTATTTAGGTAGTGCCTCAAGTATTACCATCGGGGGTAGAGCACTGTTTTGGCTAGGGGGTCATGGCGACTTACCAAACCAAGGCAAACTCCGAATACCGATGAGTACAGCTTGGGAGACAGAGCACCGGGTGCTAACGTCCGGACTCAAGAGGGAAACAACCCAGACCGCCAGCTAAGGTCCCTAAAACGGGCTAAGTGGGAAACGAAGTGGGAAGGCTAAAACAGTCAGGATGTTGGCTTAGAAGCAGCCATCATTTAAAGAAAGCGTAATAGCTCACTGATCGAGTCGTCCTGCGCGGAAGATGTAACGGGGCTAAGCCAGTTACCGAAGCTGCGGATTTGCAATTTATTGCAAGTGGTAGGAGAGCGTTCTGTAAGCCTGTGAAGGTGTCTTGTAAAGGATGCTGGAGGTATCAGAAGTGCGAATGCTGACATGAGTAGCGTTAAAGGGGGTGAAAAGCCCCCTCGCCGTAAGCGCAAGGTTTCCTACGCAACGTTCATCGGCGTAGGGTGAGTCGGCCCCTAAGGCGAGGCAGAGATGCGTAGCTGATGGGAAACAGGTCAATATTCCTGTACCGATTACAAGTGCGATGTGGGGACGGATCTTAATAGGTTATCCGGCTGTTGGATGTGCCGGTTTAGACAGATGTAGGCGACACGTAGGCAAATCCGCGTGTCATATACCGAGGCTGTTGATCGAGCGAGCTTGCTCGCGAAGTAACTGAACGAGGTCCCAGGAAAAGCCACTAAGCTTCAGCTTGTAATTGACCGTACCGCAAACCGACACTGGTGCGCGAGATGAGTATTCTAAGGCGCTTGAGAGAACTCAGGAGAAGGAACTCGGCAAATTGACACCGTAACTTCGGAAGAAGGTGTGCCCTAGTAGTGTGATGAGAACATCTGAGCACGAATGGGTTGCAAAAAATTGGTGGCTGCGACTGTTTATTAAAAACACAGCACTCTGCAAACACGAAAGTGGACGTATAGGGTGTGACGCCTGCCCGGTGCTGGAAGATTAATTGATGGGGTGCAAGCTCTTGATCGAAGTCCCAGTAAACGGCGGCCGTAACTATAACGGTCCTAAGGTAGCGAAATTCCTTGTCGGGTAAGTTCCGACCTGCACGAATGGCGTAACGATGGCCACACTGTCTCCTCCTGAGACTCAGCGAAGTTGAAATGTTTGTGATGATGCAATCTCCCCGCGGAAAGACGGAAAGACCCCATGAACCTTTACTGTAGCTTTGTATTGAATTTTGAACAGATCTGTGTAGGATAGGTGGGAGGCTTTGAAGCAGGGTCGCTAGATCTTGTGGAGCCAACGTTGAAATACCACCCTGGTGTGTTTGAGGTTCTAACCTAGGTCCATTATCTGGATCGGGGACAGTGCATGGTAGGCAGTTTGACTGGGGCGGTCTCCTCCCAAAGTGTAACGGAGGAGTTCGAAGGTACGCTAGGTACGGTCGGACATCGTGCTAATAGTGCAATGGCATAAGCGTGCTTAACTGCGAGACTGACAAGTCGAGCAGATGCGAAAGCAGGACATAGTGATCCGGTGGTTCTGTATGGAAGGGCCATCGCTCAACGGATAAAAGGTACTCTGGGGATAACAGGCTGATACCGCCCAAGAGTTCATATCGACGGCGGTGTTTGGCACCTCGATGTCGGCTCATCTCATCCTGGGGCTGTAGCCGGTCCCAAGGGTATGGCTGTTCGCCATTTAAAGAGGTACGTGAGCTGGGTTTAAAACGTCGTGAGACAGTTTGGTCCCTATCTTCCGTGGGCGCTGCAGATTTGAGGAAGCCTGCTCCTAGTACGAGAGGACCGGAGTGGACGCACCTCTGGTGTACCGGTTGTCACGCCAGTGGCATTGCCGGGTAGCTAAGTGCGGAAGAGATAACCGCTGAAAGCATCTAAGCGGGAAACTCGTTCCAAGATGAGATCTGCCGGGGCCTTGAGCCCCCTAAAGAGTCGTTCAAGACCAGGACGTTGATAGGTCAGGTGTGGAAGCGCAGCAATGCGTTAAGCTAACTGATACTAATTGCTCGTGAGGCTTGACCCTATAACTTTGATAAAATCTCAAAGTCAAATGTCAAACGACAGAAATGTCATGTGTATGCCGGTATGAATCGATACGTCGATTCAACTCGTTGGCAGCAATCAAAAATCAGCTGATTCGAAGTTCTATGAATTCGTTCCGGTTGTGCACTCGCACAGCCAGAACAACAAGTTATGCCTGACGACCATAGCGAGGTGGTACCACTCCTTCCCATCCCGAACAGGACAGTGAAACGCCTTTGCGCCGATGATAGTGCGGGTTCCCGTGTGAAAGTAGGTCATCGTCAGGCTCTTACCCAGCCCCCAAACCCCCTCGCGCCTCCCGGTGCTTGGGGGTTTGGGCTTTGTGGGGTCCGCTTTAGGTGCGCGTGAATGGCATCCAGCGTTGGTTAACTCAGGCGTCGACGATCCTGTCGCCCTGCACCCGCAGTGCATTGCTTTTGGCCAGATCGGCAATCAGTGAGTTGAGTGATTCGTGCAGGGCCTCGGTATCAGGTGACACGGGGCGCCGCTCAAGGCTGCGTATGTACGGTGTCTTTGTATACCAGGCAAGCAAGTCGTCAAAGGTGACGGACTGCCACTCCAGCAGTTTGAACTTGAGCAGTACCTTCAGTGCATATCTGCGGTGTTTCTCGGGGGTTTTCACGAACTGATCCAAGCGGCTGCGCGCACGTTGCAGCGCGCCCTCCACGTCGTCAAACACTGCCCCATGGCCCGGTATCACTGCCGCGGGCTTCAACGCTTCGATCACAGACAATGTGTCGGAAACTTCCTCGAAGGCGTCGATGCCTTCCAGCTCGGGAAACACCACGCCAAAGCCGTTCTCCCACAAGGCGTCGGCTGAAATCAACACCCTGCTGGAAGGCTCGAACAGGACAATGGAATGGGGATCGTGCCCTTTGGCCGCATGGATCTCCCAGTGGGCATGGCCCAGCCGGATCGTGTCGCCGGGAAACAGGACTCCATGGAAGTTGAAGGCGGGACAGGTCTGTCCCGTGGGTTCGTGGGTGAGTGTTACCGGGTCCCAGTTTGCAACCGCCTCAGCCTGGCCCGGAGGAATCCGGGTTTTGAGTTGGGGAAACGCCGCCTGAAGTGCTGCGTTGCCACCGCAGTGATCGCTGTGCAGATGGGTGTTCAGGAGCAAATCCAGTGGCCGTGTCTGCAGCGCGTCCTGAACAAGGGAGACGGTCTGACTTGAGTGCGTGCAATAGCCCGAGTCCACCAGTGCTGTTGATTCATCACCTTGAAACAGCACATTGTTGGACGACAGCCAACCGCGCTCGAAGACAGTGATGCCCAGGCGATTCAAGCGTGATGCGGTGCATGCAGGCGAATTCGTTTCATTCATGAGAGAGAGACCTTCGGTTGATCATCAGCGTTTCTGAAAGGGGCGTGTTCTTCAGGCTCTGCTATCGAGTTCTTCGTCCAGTCTGCGGCGGCAGGCCGCCAAATCTTCGTCAAACAAGGCTTGTACCCAGCCCGATTCCCTTCCTCGAATCGTGTCGAGGAAAGGGCGCGCGTCGCCCAACGCGGCAAACGCGTCAAAACCAGTCTCCAGAAAGTGCTGCAGTGCATCGAGCCCCGCGGCCCTCGCAGGATTGCGCATCATGCGGAGCCCGAGTCGCAGGGTTTTCATGCGGGTGAGACGCTGCAACTCGAGCCCCATGTGTTGCACCACCGCGAGCTGGCGCTCGCGCGATGCGCGCGCGTCCGTGCTCCGCCAGGCGACGATGTAGCGCTCGGACGGCGAATGGGCTGCATCAAGGCTGAGCCAATGGGTGGCCAGCTGATGATCCAACACCTCGGTCAATGCGTGGGTTTCGGACAGGTCGGTTGCCAGCTGTGCCACCGCTTCTGGAAAAAGGCGCTCCAAGGCGCCAGCGATCCGGGCAAACTGGGCATCGCGCCTGGCGAAATCGTGCACGCCGTAGAGCTCGTCCAGAAAGAAACGTGTCGCCGGTGCGTATTTGGGGTGTTCCAGAAAGTCGGCGTAAGTCCCGCGAAAACGGCGCGCCTGCAGGTGCTTGATCTCGTCCACCGCGGCCTGCAAGCCTTCGGCTTGCGCTTGAGCGCGCAACTGGCTGACGCGCGAAAGGTGCGAGCGGATGAGGTCGGAGGCACTGGTGGGCGGGCTCATGGGCAGTCTGGAGACAGTCTAGCCCCACCGGGAGTGCCAGGGTGTCACGCAGGGAGATCGGTCCGGCACTTCAGTCAACCCGTGCCATAGTTTGCCCATGCACACCCTGCCGCCCAACAGCATCAACGATCAAGAACGTCGAACCTCTTCGCTCGCACGCCTGCAACAAACGCTGCTGTTGGTCGGTGTCGCCAGCGGGCTGGCCTGGGTTTGGTGGTCCTGGCCTCGTTCCCTGACGGCCATGCTTGCAGGCACGGCCCTGATGACCCTGGGCTATGCGGTGATCCTGGGCATCGAAACCGTGGCCGCTGCGACCGTCAACCGCACCGACGGCGCGCAGCGAGCCAGTGCCGCCGAGTGGTTGGGCGCTTGGTGGCAAGAGGTGAAGGTGGCGCCTGAGGTTTTCGCCTGGCGCCAACCGTTTCGCTGGCGTCAATGGCCCGACACCACCACGGCGCCGCCGGCTTCGCCGCCCGCGGTGGTGCTCGTGCACGGCTTCTTCTGCAATCGGGGGTTCTGGTTGCCCTGGATGGAGCGGCTGCACGAGCGCGGTGTGCCCTTCGTCTCGGTCAATCTGGAGCCGATCTTCGGATCGATCGACGACTACGCATCGACCGTCGATGAAGCTGTGACGCGCGCCACAAGCTTGACGGGCCACGCGCCCACCCTGATCTGCCACAGCATGGGTGGACTGGCGGCTCGGGCCTGGTTGGCGGCCACGCCCGGCGCGGTATCACGGGTTCAAAAGATCATCACGATCGGTACACCGCACCGCGGCACCTGGCTGGCACGTTTCAGCCACCTGGCCAACGGGCGCCAGATGCGCCACGACTGCGACTGGCAGAAGAGCCTGCTCGAGCGCGAGTTGGTGCTTCACCCACAGCGCAACGCTGACCGGTTTGTCTGCTGGTACAGCAACACCGACAACATCGTCTTTCCGGCCTCCACCGCCACCCTGCCGGGCGCAGACAACCGACTCGTGGCGGGCGCCGCCCACGTGGCACTCGCCTTTCACCCGAAAGTGATGGAGGAGTCGCTGGCGATGGTGTCGTCGGCCGACAAGTCGCCGAGCGAACGCACGGCTTCGTAGAGTGGCGCGAAGTCGGGCGCCGTCATGTCGAACAACTGATCGAAGCTGTCGATGACGAAGTAGATGGCTTGATAGTCGTCGATCTTGTAGCGCGTGCGCATGCAACGCAAGAGATCGAGAGCGATGCGCTTCGGCTGCAGGCTGGTGACGCTGTGCCGCAGCTCACCCGACGAGCTCAGGATGCCGGCGCCATAGGCGCGCAGTCCGCCGGCCTGGCGGATCAACCCGAACTCGATCGTGTACCAGTACAGCCGCGAGAGCAGCTCGCCCGCGCCCAGGTCGTGCGCCTTCAGGCCACCCGCGCCGTAGCGCTGCACATAGTCCGCGAACACCGGGTTGAACAGCAGCGGTACGTGGCCAAACAGGTCGTGAAACACATCGGGCTCGACCACGTAATCGAACTCGTCGGGTGTGCGGATCCAGTCCGTCACCGGAAAACGCCGATTCGCCAGCAGGTCAAAAAAGGGGCGTTCGGGAATGAGGCCAGGCACCGCCACCAATTCCCAGCCGGTGGCGGGCTTCAGGCGTTTGTTGATGTCCTCGAAGCGCGGGATGCGGTCGCGGGCCCCCAATGAAGGGAGGGCTTCGATGAAGGCATCGCAAGCCAGGCCTGGCAGCAGCGCTGTCTGGCGCTCGTAGAGCCGGCGGTAGGTGTCGTGGTCGGCATCCGAGTACGCGGCCCAGTTTTGCGCGCAGGTGTAGTCGGCCTGCGCGCGCGCATAGTCGCCGCGCGGCGGGCGCTCGCTGGCGCCATAGACAACGGGTTCAACGGCCATTGCAATGCCTCTCAGGCTTTCAACACACCGCGGCGCACCTGGTCGAGCTCCATCGTCTCGAACAAAGCCTTGAAGTTGCCCTCTCCGAAGCCTTGATTGCCTTTGCGCTGGATGAACTCGAAGAAGATCGGGCCGAGCTGGTTTTCGCTGAAGATCTGCAGCAGCAATTCACCTGGCGTGCCGTCCACGAGGATGTTGCGCTGCTTCAGCGCTTCCACGTCTTCACCGTGGTTCGGGATGCGCTTGGGCAGCAGCTCGTAGTAGGTCTCGCTGGTGTTGAGCAGCTTCACGCCACTGAGTTCCAGCGCGTCCACCGTGTCGTACAGGTTGGTCGAACCCATGGCGATGTGCTGGATGCCTTCGCCGTGGTAGCGGTCCAGGTACTCCTGGATCTGTCCGGCCTTCTCGTTGCCTTCTTCGTTGATCGGGATGCGGATCTTGCCGCAGGGGCTGGTCATAGCCTTGCTCTTCACGCCGGTGGCCTGGCCTTCGATGTCGAAGTAGCGCACCTCGCGGAAATTGAACAGGCGCTCGTAGAAGCCCGCCCATTCGTCCATGCGGCCGCGGTGCACGTTGTGCGTGAGGTGGTCGATGTAGGTCAGACCATGACCCACCGGGTTGAGCTCGGCGCCGGAGTTCTCGGCGATGGGCTGGAAGTCCACGTCGAAGAAACCGATGTTGCCGATGTCGCCCGTTTGGGCGCCGTTCTTGCCGCGCCACTGGTCGATGAAGTAGATGATGGAGTCGCCAATGCCCTTGATGGCCGGGATGTTCAGCTCACCTGGGCCGGCCGACTGCGCGTAGCCCCAGGCGCCCAGGGAGATGGCGCGTTCGTAGGCTGCCTTGGCATCGCCCACACGAAAGGCAATGGCGCAGACGCTCGGGCCGTGCAGACGTGCGAAGCGCTGGGCAAAACTGTCGGGTTCGGCGTTGATGATGAAGTTGATCTCGCCCTGGCGGTACAGCGTCACCGCCTTGCGGCGGTGCCTTGCAACCGGCTTGAAACCCATGCGCTCGAACAGCGCGCCCATGGCCACGGGGTCGGGCGCAGCGTACTCGATGAACTCGAAGCCGGCGGTGCCCATGGGGTTCTCCCATTCGGTGGCGGCGGTTTGTGCGACGTCGGGCAATGCGTTGTTCATGTCTGTCTCCGGGAGCGTGGGAAATGTCGGGCTGTGGGCCACTGTATCGGCGCAGCCTGTCACGATTCCGGCGTTTTGGGGCGCTCCGCTTGTCGTTCTTGCAGGAAAGCTGCATAGTTGGCTCATGGAAGCATTGGACAAGCTTGATCGCCACATATTGCGCAGCCTGCAGGCCGATGGCCGCGCCACCTACGACCAGATTGCCGAGACGGTGGGCCTGTCGCCCAGCGCCGTACTGCGGCGTGTGCGCCGCCTGGAAGAGGCGCAGGTGATCGACCGTTATGTGGCGCTGGTGCGGCCGGAAGCGGTGGGCCTGGGCCTCACGGCCCATGTGAACGTGCGGCTGGAGAAACACGCCGGCAGTGGCAAACGCAACCCCATGGACGAGTTCCGGGCCAGCGTCATGGCGTGGCCCGAGGTGGTGGAGTGCGCAGCGCTCACTGGCGAAATGGACTTTCAGTTGCGCCTGGTGGTGGCCGACATGGCGGCGTATTCGCGCTTCATGATGGACACCTTGCTCAAACACCCCAGCGTGCAGGACTGCAAGACCAGTTTTGTCATGGACCGTGTGAAAAGCACGACCGCGCTGCCGCTGTAGAGCACGCGCCGCACGACCGGCGGTCGCTCGCTGCCCGCCCATCGGGAAACCGCCCGTTTAGGGACTTCAGTCCTTGTCGATATAGGGATAACCCTTACAGTCTTGCCATGGTCAATCCCTCCCGTTGGTTCAAGTTCGCAACCCCACCCGCCCAGGCGACGGTGGGCACGGTTGCGAGCGCCGCGCGAACGTCGGACGATCGCCACTTCCCGTCCAGCAGCGTGGTGGTGCCCATCCGCTCCATTGGCCCTGGCCAACGAGAACGCATCCTCGATCACTTGCTCGCCCTCGAGCCTCACGACCGCTACCTGCGCTTCGGTTACGCCGCCAACGACGAGCAGATCACGCGCTACGTGGACCAGCTCAACTTCGATCGCGACGAACTCTTCGGCATCTTCAACCGCCGGCTCGACCTGATCGCCATGGCCCACCTGGCCTTCTCGATCGACCCGCAATACACCAGCTGCGCCGAATTCGGTGTGTCGGTGTCCAAGAGCGCGCGCGGCCGCCGTTATGGCAGCCGCTTGTTTGAACGCGCGGTCATGCACGCGCGCAACGAAGGGGTGACACAGCTGTTCATCCATGCGCTGTCCGAGAACACCGCCATGCTGAAGATCGCGCGCCACGCAGGCGCCATCATCGAGCGCGACGGCTCGGAGTCCGAAGCCCACTTGCGGCTTCCACCGGCCGACTTCGACTCGCGCGTGACCGAACTGGTCAACCAGCAAGTCGCCCTCACCGACTACCACCTCAAGGTCCAGGCCAAACAGTTCTGGCGCTTGCTGAGCGTGTTGCAGGACATCCGCCAGGGCGTGCGCGATGCCCGTGATCGGGTGCGCGGCTGACAGCTGGTCGGTGGATCGGTGCGGCCTGGCCGCATTTTTGCTTTGAGTCACCGGCTTGCGGTATCCTTTCGCACCGTTACAACTCCCCCAACCTTCAGTGGCCGAATCCTCTCCCAGTGGTGGGCCGCAGCGCAGCCTGCGGCATGTCGACAAGCGTGGTTTCCTGCAAAAGCTCGCGGAGTTCATCCACCCCGGGCCGGACTCCAAGGACGAGCTGATCGAAACCCTCGCCGACGCCGAGGACAACGACATCATCAACGCCGAGTCGCGGGTGATGCTCGAAGGTGTGATCCGCATCGCCGACATGACCGCTGGCGACGTGATGGTCGCCACCCCGCGCATGGATGTGCTGGACATCGACGCGCCCTACGACGAGTTGCTTCATCTGGTCATCGACACAGCGCACTCGCGCTTTCCGGTGTTTGAGGGCGAGCGCGAAAACATCATCGGCATCCTGCTGGCCAAAGACTTGCTCAAGCTGCAGCGCGCGCCCGAGCTCAACATCCGCGCCTTGCTGCGCCCGGCCACCTTCGTGCCCGAAACCAAGGGTCTCAACGATCTGCTGCGCGAGTTCCGCGGCAACCGCAATCACCTGGCCATCGTGATCGACGAGTTTGGCCGCGTGGCCGGCCTCATCACCATCGAAGACGTGCTGGAAGAAATCGTCGGCGAGATCGAAGACGAGTTCGATGTGGCCGAGGACGAAGGCGATGTGTTTGCGCTGGCCGACAGCACCTGGCGCGTCAGCGGCGACACCTCGATCGAGCGCATCAACGAATCGTTCGGCCTCAAGCTCTCCGAAGACGACTTCGACACCATCGGCGGCATGATCGCCCACGCCATGGGACATGTGCCCAAGCGCGGTGAGGTGCACGAGCTCGAAGGCCTGCGCTTTGTCGTGCTGCACACCAAGGGTGGTGCGGTGAAGTGGTTCAAGGTCTCGCCGGTTCCGGCCGAGCCCTGAGCCGCGCCCCGAGCCCGACCCGGTCATGCGCAGCCTCTTTGGATCGCTCCACACCCCGTCGAGCTTCAACCCGATGAGCCGCCGCCCTCCGGGGCGCAGCGCACGCGGCAGCGGTTTTTTCTGGTTCTGGATATGCCTGCTGGGCGGCGTGTTGCAGGCCGCGTCCATCGCCTGGCCGTTCACCGGCTGGAGCCTGCCGGGCATGACCGCCGGGCAGCCCAGTGGCTTCTGGCAGATCGTCTCGTTGTCCCTGCTGGTTCTCGCATTGCAGTACGCCACGCGCGTGGGGCAGGCGGCCTGGCGGGGCTGGGTGTTTTCCACCGCCTGGCTGTCGGGCACCTTCTGGTGGCTGTTCATCTCGCTGCACACCTTTGGGGGGCTGCCGGCCTGGCTGGCGGTACTCGCGGTGCTCGCGCTCGCCGGTCTGCTGTCCATTTATTACGCCGTGGCCGTGGGCCTGCTCTGCAGTTGGGCGCCTGTGTCGCGCACCGCGCAGGCGCTGTTGTTTGCGTCGCTCTGGACCCTGGCCGAGCTGGCGCGCGGCCACTGGTTCACCGGTTTCCCCTGGGGGGCGGGCGGCTACGCACAGGTGGACCTGATGGCGCCCTGGGCACCGCTCGTGGGCGTGTACGGCATGGGTTTCCTGGCGGCGATCCTGGCCTACGCCGTGGCCTCCATGGTCTCGGGTCTGTGGCGGCGCCTGAGCACCTGGCTGGCATCGCCGGTGAGCCGGCCGGTCAGTCGCACAGCCGCGGGTTCCCGCATGGCTGCACCGGGTGCGCGCGTGCAGGCCCGTGTGGTGCCGGGCTTGACCGACGGATGGTGGGGCCTGGCGCGCTCATTGATCTTGCTGCTTCTGGTGGGTGGTTTGCTGGTGAGCATGCTCGGGGGTGGGCAGGCCTGGCGGACCCTGGGGCAGCGCGGCACTGCGAGCACCGGCGAGCTGCGGGTGTGGCTGTTGCAAGGCAACATCCCGCAGGACCAGAAATTCGTGCCTGGCACCGGCATCGCACAGGCCTTGTTCTGGTACCCGCAGCAGATCGGCCTGGCGGTGGAAGCCGCGCGCGCCAACCCCGCCATTGGGCCGCAGCTCGTGGTGGCGCCCGAGACCGCTGTGCCGCTGCTGCCCAACCAACTCGGCGCTGAATTCTGGAAGCCCTTGCTCGGCGGCCTGGCCGAGCAGCCCGCCGCCGGCGTGAGCGCCATGGTCGGCCTGCCATTGGGCAGCCTGGAGCAGGGCTATACCAATTCGGTGTGGGGCCTGACCCCCGCGACGGCCGCGAAGGAGCGGGCCCGGGTCGATGTACCGGGTGCGCTGGGTGCCGGCATCTACCGCTACGACAAAAACCATCTCGTGCCGTTCGGTGAATTCATCCCGCCGCTGTTCCGCTGGTTCACCGATCTCATGAACATCCCGCTGGGCGACTTCAACCGCGGTGGTCTGGCCCAGCCTTCGTGGGCAGCGGCGGGGCAGCGCATCGCGCCCAACATCTGTTTTGAAGACCTGTTTGGCGAAGAGCTGGCCGCGTCGTTCACCGACGCCGCCACCGCGCCCAGTGTCTTGATCAACCTCAGCAACATCGCCTGGTTCGGCGACTCGGTGGCCATCGACCAGCACCTGCAGATCTCGCGCCTGCGCGCCATCGAGCTGGGCCGGCCCATGCTGCGGGCCACCAACACCGGCGCCACGGCGGTCATCGACCACAACGGCGTGGTCACGCACCAGCTGGAGCGCCTCACGCGCGGCCGGCTGGAGGCCACCGTGCAGGGACGCAGCGGCATCACACCCTACGCACAGTGGACCGCGCGCTGGGGTCTGATGCCGATGTGGGTCGGCTGCCTGGTGCTGGTGCTTGTCATTGCGTCGTTGCGCAGCCTGGGTCGCCGCGGCGGCCGCACCCGCCGGCGCTGAGCCGCTGCGAGGCATCAGCGATTCGGCAGGAATCGCTCAGAAGTCCATCAGACACCACGCCGGGGGCGTTGGTACAACTCAGGACCCCCGACCGTGTTGGCGGGGCATCCTTGAGGGCTTTCTCCATGGCGTCATCCATTCCGTTCGACCATCCCGCGCTGGTGCTGGGACACGTCGTCAACACCGATCTGCTCAGCCGGCTGGAGAAGATCGCCGGTCTGCAGGCCAAGACCGATGCCGCGTTCGAGCGCATGAACTCCTTCATAGCCATGCGGCGCGGGCTGAGCATGACGATCAACGAGCTGGTCAGCCTGGGGGTGGACATCACCGAACTCAAGGCACGCATTGCCGAACTCAACCAGCACGTGAGCGACGCCGCGCGCGACTACATGACGGCACGCATCACCAACGACACCGGTGTGCAGCAACTGCGCGAAGAGGTGGCGGCGATTGAAAACGTGGCGGGGCTGGAGAGCCCGCTGGACTTTTCAGGCGTGCAGGTCGAGCGCCTGCCGCTGGCGTCCGACTCCATCAAGATCGATCTCCAGTACTTTTCATACGGCAGCAACGACGACACCAGCGCGACGGCGATTGCCAACATCGAGAGCGTGATCAGGGAATCGACCTCGTCGCTGGGCCCGGCGGCGCGGGACGTGCCCAAGGCCGCTGCGGCGCAGGTGCATCAGCAGCTCAAGAACCACAGCCTGATCGGCACCATCGTGATCACCGCCAGCGCCACCCACCGTTCCTCGGCGATGTTGCAACCGCTCAATCTCGACGTGGACAAGGCGGTGGAGGTGTGGAACAGCGTGCACGGCAAGGCGGGCGAGGGCATCAACACCACCGATCTGGCCTCGATGATCCAGGCCTCCGAAGCCCAGGGTGGCACCGCCGACGCCAACAGCCTCACCCTGCTCACCGGTGCGAACTACGGCTCCAGCTTCATCGGCATGGTGCACATGGTCAACAACGAAATGACCGGCACCGGCCTGGGCGCCGAGCAGGAAGAGGCGGTGCAGGACCAGATGCGCATGGGGGGCTGGCTCAAGGCCGCGACCGGGGGTTTTGGCGTGGACGAATCGGTGCTGGACAACGTGCGCAAGCTGCTCAGCACACAAAACGTGTCCACCCACGTCAACCTCATCGTGCTGGGCAGCGTGCCCTCGCTGGCCTCGTCGCAGTTGCGCATGGGGGTGGCGAGCTTGCTCGACGACCCGCAGCGCACCGGCGCCAGCGTGCCTGGCCGGTCCTACGACTCACACCAGACCGCAAGCTCCATGGCCGAGGGTTCGCTCAAGGGCGGCCAGCAGGTGGCCCTGCAGAGTGGACTGATGCAAAGTGTCATCCAGGGGCTGGGCAGCATCGACCACGGCAGCAACAAGGTCGTTGACCTCAACACCTTGATGAACTCGTTCGACAACTACATCACCCAGGTCTCGGACGTCAAATCGGTGGGCATTCCGATCAGCTTTTTCTTCAAGAAGATCTCCAAGGCCCACATCGCGCGCCTGTGGCTCGACAAGTACTTCGCCCTGGCCAAGACCAAGGGCGATCCCAGCGCCGCGAAGAACGCCGCTGCGAAGTGAACAGGCGCGCCCGGCCGGGCAGGGCGCGCCCGTAAAATCGGGAGTTTGCGTGGCCGTGCCCGGCGCGCTCCTTCTTTCTTCTGCGCGGCCCACGCGCCAGCCCCATGTTGACCTTCCAGCAAATCATCCTGACCTTGCAGTCCTACTGGGACAAGCAAGGCTGCGCCCTGCTCCAGCCCTACGACATGGAGGTGGGCGCCGGCACCAGCCACACCGCCACCTTCCTGCGCGCGCTCGGCCCCGAGCCCTGGAAAGCCGCCTACGTGCAGCCCAGCCGCCGCCCCAAGGACGGCCGCTATGGCGAAAACCCCAACCGCCTGCAGCACTACTACCAATACCAGGTGGTCCTGAAGCCCGCGCCGAGCAACATCCTGGAGCTCTACCTCGGCAGCCTGGAAGCGCTGGGCTTCGATCTGAAAAAGAACGACATCCGCTTCGTGGAAGACGACTGGGAGAACCCCACGCTCGGCGCCTGGGGCCTGGGCTGGGAGGTCTGGCTCAACGGCATGGAGGTCACGCAGTTCACCTACTTCCAGCAGGTGGGCGGCATCGACTGCAAGCCCATCACCGGCGAGATCACCTACGGCCTGGAGCGACTGGCCATGTACCTGCAGGGCGTGGACAACGTCTACAACCTCCAATGGACCAACACCTTGAGCTACGGAGATGTGTACCTGCAGAACGAGAAGGAGCAGTCGGCCTACAACTTCGAACACAGCGACGCCGACTTTCTGTTCACCGCCTTCACCGCGCACGAGAAGCAGGCCAAACACCTGATGGAGCAGCAGCTCGCACTGCCTGCATATGAGCAGGTCTTGAAGTGCGCACACAGCTTCAACCTGCTGGACGCGCGCGGCGCCATCAGCGTGACCGAACGCGCCGCTTACATCGGCCGCATCCGCAACCTCGCGCGTGGCGTGGCCCAGAGCTACTACGAGAGCCGCGAGCGCCTGGGTTTCCCCATGGCGCCGCGCGAGTGGGTGGACCAGATGGTGAAGAAGGCCGCGTGAGCGCCCGGAGAAAGAACAAGAATGACCGCACAGAACCTGCTCGTTGAACTGTTTGTTGAAGAGCTGCCCCCCAAGGCTTTGAAGAAACTTGGCGACGCCTTCGCCACCGTGCTGGCCGACCAGCTCAAGGCCCAGGGCCTGGCATCGGCCGATGCGGTGGTGACGGCGTTTGCCTCCCCGCGCCGCCTGGCCGCGCACGTCACGGGCTTGCTGGGCCGTGCAGCCGACAAGGCCGTGTCGCAAAAGCTCATGCCGGTGAGTGTGGGCCTGGACGCCAGCGGCCAGCCCACGCCCGCGTTGCTCAAACGCCTGGGCGCGCTCGGTGCCGACGCAACCGCCGTGGCCGGCCTCAAGCGCGCACCCGACGGCAAGGCCGAGGCGCTGTTCTTCGAGAGCGTGGCGCCCGGCGTCGAGTTGGCTGCGGGCCTGCAGAAAGCGCTGGACGAATCGCTCGCCAAGCTGCCCATCCCCAAGGTCATGAGCTACCAGCTGGAGACCGATTGCGAACTGCCCGGCTGGAGCAGCGTGAACTTTGTGCGGCCGGCACACGGGCTGGTCGCTTTGCACGGCAGCAGCGTGGTGCCGGTGAAGGCGCTGGGGCTCACCTCGGGCAACAGCACACAAGGCCACCGCTTTGAAGCTGCGGTGTCGCCGGTGGTGTTGAAAGACGCCGACAGCTATGCGGCCACGCTGCTGAAGGACGGCGCCGTGATCGCCTCGTTCGCCGAGCGCAGGGCCGAGATCGTGCGCCAGCTCGCTGCCGCCGCCGCGAAAGTGGGCGGGGGCTGCAAGCCCATTGAAGACGACGCGCTGCTCGACGAAGTGACCGCGCTGGTCGAGCGGCCCAACGTGCTCATCTGCGCGTTCGAGCCGCAGTTCCTCGGCGTGCCGCAGGAATGCCTGATCCTCACGATGAAGGCGAACCAGAAATACTTTCCGCTGCTCGACGCCGCCGGCAAGCTCACCAACCAGTTCCTGGTGGTCAGCAACATCAGCCCGAGCGATGCGAGCGCGGTCATCGGCGGCAACGAACGCGTGGTGCGCCCGCGCCTGGCCGACGCCAAGTTTTTCTTCGACCAGGACCGCAAGAAGACGCTGGCTTCGCGCGTCGAGGGTCTGGGCAAGGTGGTCTACCACAACAAGCTGGGCACGCAGGGTGAGCGCACAGAGCGTGTGCGGGCAATTGCCGAATGGGTAGCGGCGAAAATTGGCGCCGATGTCGAGCAAGCGGGAAGAGCAGCAACGCTGGCCAAGGCCGATTTGCTGACCGACATGGTGGGTGAGTTCCCCGAGCTTCAGGGCATCATGGGTGGCTACTACGCCCGCCATGACGGTGAACATGCGGATGTTGCCGCTGCTATTGCTGATCAATACCAGTTGCAGCGTGACCATACCAACGCAGCGAACTTGATCTCGATGACATTGGATATCGCAGACCGCGTTGAGACTCTCGTTGGAATCTGGGGCATTGGCCTCAAGCCAACGGGTGAGAAAGATCCCTTTGCGCTGCGGCGCCACGCTCTGACGTTGATCAATCGCTTCGAATTGCTTGGACTGGCGTCGAGTCTCGGAGCTGGCCACATGCAACTACAACTGTCGAGCCTGCTTGACTTTGCTAAGCAGCAGTTCAAGCCTGGACTCATCAGTGCCGAGGTGTGCACTGAGTTGACAGAGTTCATCTACGACCGTTGTCAAAACCGCTTGGTGGCAACTTTCAAGCAACGTGTCGAGGTTGCCGATGCAGTCGTTTCAATGCGCCCACCTTTGCATGACATCTCAGCTCGCATTCAAGCAGTAGAGAAATTCTCAAAGCTGCCCGAAGCCCCCGCCCTCGCCGCCGCCAACAAACGCATCGGCAACATCCTCAAGAAATCCGAAGGCGACGTGGCGGCCACGGTGAACGAAGCCGTCCTGATCGAGCCAGCCGAGAAAGACCTGTTTGCCGCCATGCAAACCACCGTGCCCGCCGCCAACGCGAAGTTCGACGCCGGCGACTACACCGCCAGCCTGCAGTCCCTTGCCGCGCTGCGCGCCCCGGTCGATGCCTTCTTCGACGGCGTCATGGTCAACGCCGACGACCCAGCCCTCAAAGCCAACCGCCTCGGCTTGCTCAAGCAACTGCACGACGCCATGAACCGCGTGGCCGACCTCTCGCGCCTGGTGGCATGAGGACCCCCACGCTCCACCGCTTCGCGGGTCGCTGCCCCCCATGGGGGTGCGGCCTTGCTTGGGGCGGCCCTGCGCTGCGCCCCTCCTTCGGAAGCCCGCCATGAAACTCCTCATCCTCGACCGCGACGGCACGCTCAACCGGAGCCGCGACGACTACGTCGCTTCGCCGGACGAGTGGGAGGCGCTGCCGGGTGCGTTGGAGGCGGTGGCGCGGCTCAACCAGGGGGGCTGGCGTGTGGTGCTGGCCACCAACCAGTCCGGCATCGGGCGGGGTCTGTTCGACATGGCGTCGCTCAACGCCATCCACGCCAAGATGCACCGCCAGCTGGCCGCGGTCGGCGCGCGGGTGGACGCGGTGTTTTTCTGCCCGCACGCGCCCGATGAAGCTTGTGCGTGCCGCAAGCCCTTGCCCGGCCTGTTCACCCAGATCGGCGAGCGTTTCGGCGTCTCGCCGGCATCGGTGCCGGCGGCCGGCAATGCCTTGCGCCATGTGAAGGCTGCCGCCGCCGCGGGCTGCCCGCCCCACCTGCTGCTCACCGGGCAGTCCGAGCACCTGCGCGGCCGCGTGGGTCACGGCACGAACACCGATCTCGCCGCGCTCGCGCCCGACCTGCCACCGGGCACCCACACCCACGACGACCTCGGCGCCTTTGCCGACTGGCTGCTCGCGCAGCCCACGACCTGAACGCCTTCCATGTACCTCCTCAATTTCCTGCGCTCGGTCCTGCACACGCTCTTCATGGTGGTGACGGTGATCCCTTGGGGGCTGGCGGTGCTGATTGCTGCGCCCTTTCTCAACAGCACGCAGATCTACTGGATGTGCGCCGGCTGGCTCAAGCTGGCGGTCAGCGGCGGCACGGTCATCCTCGGCATCAAGAACCACGTGATCGGGTTCGAGAACCTGCCGGTGGGCAGCACCGCACCGGCGGTGTTGCTGGTCAAGCACCAGTCCACCTGGGAGACCTTCAGCATGCCCGCGCTCATGCCGCACCCGCTGGCCTATGTGTTCAAGAAAGAGCTGCTGTACGTGCCGTTCTTCGGCTGGGCCATGGGTCGCATGGACATGATCCACATCGACCGCAGCAAACGCGCCCAGGCCTTCAACAAGGTGGTGGAACAAGGCCAGCGCCTGCTCAACCAGGGCACCTGGGTGATCATGTTTCCCGAAGGCACACGCATCCCGCGCGGCCAGAAGGGCACCTACAAAAGCGGCGGCACGCGCCTGGCGGTGGAGACCGGCGCGCCGGTGATCCCGATCGCCGTGACCTCGGCCAAGTGCTGGCCGCGCAAGGCTTTCGTGAAGAAGCCGGGCACGGTGGAGTTTTCCATCGGCAAACCGATCCCCAGCCAGGGCCGTCAGCCCGACGAGCTGATGCGCGAAGTCGAGGACTGGATCGAAGCCGAAATGCGCCGCCTCGACCCCACGGCCTATCCACAGGGCTGAGCCAGGCCATGCAGCGCTTTCTTCAGCTGGCGCTCGACTTCCTCGGTGGCCCCGACCCCGAGCCGCTGCGACCTGCGCCAACGCCGCGGGCCGACGTGGCCGCCGCACCCGCGCTGCCGATGGCCCAGGTGTTCCAGCCAGCGACCTGGCACCACCCGCGTGCCAACCGAACGCTGCGCCTGGGCTCGTGCGACGTGGCTTACGAATTCAAGCGCGGCAAACGCCGCACCATCGGCCTGTCGGTGAGCCCGGACGGCCTGAGCGTGAGCGCGCCGCGCTGGACGCCGGTGGGCGAGGTCGAAGCGCTGCTGCACGACAAGTCGGCCTGGGTGCTGGAGAAACTGCAGAGTGCGCGCGAACGCGCAGGCGACCTGGCGCAGGCCCGCATCACCTGGGCCGACGGCGCCGAGTTCGACTACCTGGGTGAACGCCTGCGCCTGGTGCTCGACCCGGCGCACGGCTTCACGCAGGTGGGTGCGGTCTTTGAAGCGGCCACCGGCCCCGGCGCGCTCGCCACGCTGCGGCTGGGGCTGGCGGGCAACGCGAACGAAGCCCAGATCCGCGACGCCGCGCAGGCCTGGTTGATGAAGCGGGCCAAGGCCTTGTTCGCCCAGCGGCTGGACCACTTTGCGCCGCAACTGGGGGTGAGCTATTCCAGGCTGCGCCTCTCCAGCGCGGGCACACGCTGGGGCAGCGCCAGCGCCGACGGCACCATCCGCCTGAACTGGCGCCTGATCCACCTCAAGCTGGAGATGGTGGACTACGTGGTGGTGCACGAGCTCAGCCATCTGCACCACATGGACCACAGCCCGCAGTTCTGGGACGTGGTGGCCAGCGTCATGCCCGACCACGCGTCAAGGCGCAAGGCGCTGCGCAGCGCGGCCGTGCCGCTGGGCGAGTGAGGGTTGTGCCCCCACGCTCCACCGCTGCGCGGGTCGCTGCCCCCCGAGGGGGCTAAGCCTGCCTTGGGGCGGCCCGGCGGCTGGCTCGTTGAGCCCCCACGCTCCGCCGCTGCGCGGGTCGCTGCCCCCCGAGGGGGCTAAGCCTGCCTTGGGGCGGCCCGGCGGCTGGCTGGGCTGAAGCGCCAGACGCCGGCAGCGTCCTGCTCGCGCAGCAGCTCGCCCGCCATCCACAACCAGTGCAGATGCGCCACGGCCTCGCCCATGGCGAAGGTGGTCTGGTGCAGGTCGAGCGTGCGGGGAAACAGCACCGGCAGGATGTCGGCACCACTGCAAGGTTTTTCCCGGCAGGCCACGCGCACCTCGTCGAGCCGGTCGCGGTGGTGGTCCTGCAGCTGCTGGATGCGTTCGTGCAGACCCGTGAAAGGTTTGCCGTGCGAGGGCAGCACCAGGGTGTCTTCGGGCAGCGGCAGGTACTTCGTGAGCGAGTCCAGAAACAGCGTGAGCGAATCGGCCTCGGGCTCCTGGTCGTAGACGCTGACGTTGGTGGAGATGCGTGGCAGCACCATGTCGCCGCTGATCAGCACACCGAGCGCCTCGCAGTGCAACGCCATGTGTTCAGGTGCGTGACCGTAGCCGCTGATGCAGCGCCACAGGCGCCCGCCGACGGGCACTTGCAGACCTTCGTACAGCCGGCGGTACTGCGCCGGCACGGAGGGCACGAGGTTGGGGTAGTAGCTGGCGCGGCCGCGGATCTTCTCCAGGCTCTCGGGGTCGCTCAGGCCTTGCGAGGCGAAGAAGGCGGCCGCGGCTTCGCCACCGAAGCCGGTGGTGCTTTGTGAGCCGATGCGCGCCATGGTGAAGTCTGTGGCGCTGATCCAGAGCCTGCAGACTGGTGCCCCCACGCTTGCGGCTTCGCCGTTTCGCTGCCCCCCAAGGGGGCTGGCCTCGCCTTGGGGCGGCCCGGCGGCGCGTCCGCCCCATCGCGTGCACAGCCAGTCGGCCAGCCCGATGTGATCGGGGTGCATGTGCGTCACGATCACACGCAGCACGGGCAGGCCGTCGAGTTCGTTGGCAAAGATCGTTTCCCACTGTGCCTTGGCCGCGTCGTGCGAAATGCAGCAGTCCACCACGGTCCAGCCCTCACTGCCGTCGAGGTGGTCGCGCAGCAGCCAGAGGTTGATGTGGTCCAGCGCAAAGGGCAGGGCCATGCGGATCCACTTCACGCCGGGCGCCACTTCCAGCGTGTGGCCGGGCTCGGGCAGCGTCGCGCCCAGGGGGTAGTGCAGGCGTGCTTCGAGCTGTTCGCGGGTGGGGTTCATGCGGGCGGGATTCCGTTAAGATGCCGAGGTGACGTTGACGTAAACGTCAACCAACAGGGCATTCTACGGAGCGGCACCGCCGCGCACTGTCTGCAACCCGACACGGCCTGAAACGACAGCTCTGATCCCATGGCGACGAACCCGACCTACACCATCAGCGATCTGGCGCGCGAGTTCGACCTCACCACCCGCGCCATCCGTTTCTACGAAGACATGGGGCTGCTGGAGCCTCAGCGCGAAGGCCCGGGCGGGCGCAACCGGGTGTATTCGGCGCGCGATCGCACGCGACTCAAGCTCACCCTGCGCGCCAAGCGCCTGGGCTTGTCGCTGACCGAAGCCAAGGACATCATCGACACCTACGACAGTCCGCGCGACACCGGTCCGCAGCTGCGCAAGTTCCTCACCGTGCTGGCCGACCACCGCCGCCAGCTCGAAGAGCAGATGGCCGATCTGGTGGCCAACCTCGACGAGGTGAAGGTGCACGAAAAAGAGGCCCGCGCGTTGTTGGCCAAGCTGGACAAGAAGTCCTGAGTTCATTTTGTGGGAGGGGTCGCCATGTCCTTGATTGCCGGCGTTGTTGTGGCGCTCGTCGCGCTGCTGCATTTCTACTTTCTCGTGCTCGAGATGTTCCTGTGGGACAAGCCGGCGGGTCTCAAGGCCTTCGGCCAGACGCCTGCGTCGGCCGCGGCCACGAAGGTGCTCGCCGCCAACCAGGGCCTGTACAACGGCTTTCTGGCGGCCGGCTTGCTCTGGGGTTTGTGGTTGGGGCCCGAGGGCTTCGGCGTGAAGGTGTTCTTTCTGCTGTGTGTGCTGATCGCCGGCCTGTATGGCGCGGCCACGGCCAGCCGCAAGATTCTTTACGTGCAGGCGCTGCCGGCGGCGGTGGGTCTGGTGCTCGTCGTCCTGAGCCGCGGGGCCTGACGCCTCAGTCGGGTTCTGCGTTGCGCCACAGCACCCGACCTTGCCCGGCATCGTTGATGCGCGCCACCAGCGCTGCCGCGCGCGATTCCGGCACACGCAGCGTGGCGTCCACCCCGTCACCGTGCTGCACCTCGGCCAGCGTGGCGCCAAAGCCGTCGAGTTCTCGCCGCAGCCAGCCTTCCAGCGCATAGGGCAACACACAGCGCAGCCGCTGCCAGCGAATCACCGGCACCTTGTCCGCGGTCAACAGGGCCTGGGCCACGCTGTCGGTGTAGGCGCGCACCAGCCCACCTGCGCCCAGCGGCGTGCCGCCGTAGTAGCGCACCACCGTGGCCAGCACACCTTCCAGGTCCTGGTGGCGCAGCACCTCCAGCATGGGGCGCCCGGCCGTCCCGCCGGGTTCGCCGTCGTCGTTGGCGGCCGAGTGCCCGCCAGCCATGAGCGCCCAGCACACATGCGTGGCGCCGGGGTGCTCCGCGCGCAACCCGGCCACGCGCGCCAGCGCTGCGGCGCGGTCGGCCACCGGCTCCACGCAGCCGATGAAGCGGCTTTTCTTGAGGGTCTGGTCGCTGTGGACCGGGGCGTTGAGGGTGAAGGGCATGGCGGGTCGAGCATAGCCCTGCGTCCAGGCGCTTGAAATTGACGTTTACGTAAACGTCAACGTAGAATCCAGGGCTGCCCCCACGCACCGAGAACGCTGTGAACCCACCCACCTTCGAACCCCGCAACCCCGACTTTGACGCCCGCGTGCGCGAGAGCTTTGCCCGCCAGGCCGCCATGCGCACCCTGGGTGCCACGCTCGCGGTGGTGAAACCCGGGCAGGTGGAGATCACGCTGCCCTGGGCCGAGCCGCTGACGCAGCAACACGGCTTTCTGCATGCCGGCATGGTGGCCACCGCACTCGATTCGGCCTGCGGCTACGCCGGGTTCTCACTGATGGCATCCGACGCGGCGGTGCTCACGATCGAGTTCAAGATCAACCTGCTGGCGCCCGCGCAGGGCCAGCACTTCCGCATGGTCGGCACCGTCATCAAACCCGGGCGCACCGTCACGGTGTGCGAGGGACAGGCCTGGGCCATCGACGGCGGACAGGAGAAACTGGTGGCCACCATGGGCTGCACGCTCATGGCCGTCGTCGGCCGCGACAACATCCAGGGCTGAAGCCCGCTTTCATCTTCTTTGGAGACACGCCCCATGACCAACCTGCCCGGCCTCAATTTCCAGCTCGGTGAAGACATCGATGCGTTGCGCGACGCGGTGCGCGATTTTGCGCAGGCCGAGATCGCCCCGCGTGCGGCCGAGATCGACCAGAGCGACCAGTTCCCCATGGACCTGTGGCGCAAGATGGGCGACCTCGGCGTGCTCGGCATCACCGTGGGCGAGGAGTACGGCGGCGCCGGCATGGGCTACCTGGCCCACATGATCGCCATGGAGGAAATCTCGCGCGCCTCGGCCAGCGTGGGTCTGAGCTACGGGGCGCACAGCAACCTGTGTGTGAACCAGATCAAGCGCAACGGCAGCGAGGCGCAGCGCGCCAGGTACCTGCCCAGGCTCATCAGCGGTGAACACGTGGGCGCACTTGCCATGAGCGAGCCGGGCGCCGGTTCGGACGTGATCAGCATGAAGCTGAAAGCCGAAGACAAGGGGGGCTACTACCTGCTCAATGGCAGCAAGATGTGGATCACCAACGGGCCTGATGCCGACACCATGGTGGTCTACGCCAAGTCCGAACCCGAGATGGGTGCGCGTGGCGTCACCGCTTTCATCGTCGAGAAGGGCATGAAGGGTTTCAGCACCGCACAAAAGCTCGACAAGCTCGGCATGCGCGGCAGCCACACCGGCGAGATGGTGTTCAACAACGTCGAGGTGCCGGTCGAGAACATCCTGGGCGGCCTGAACAACGGCGCCAAGGTGCTCATGAGCGGGCTGGACTACGAGCGCGCCGTGCTCACCGGCGGGCCGCTGGGCATCATGCAGGCGGTGATGGACAACATCGTTCCCTACATCCACGACCGCAAGCAGTTCGGCCAGAGCATCGGCGAGTTCCAGCTCATCCAGGGCAAGGTGGCCGACATGTACACCGTGCTGCAGGCCGGCCGCTCGTTCGCCTACACCGTGGCGAAAAACCTCGACCTGCTCGGCGCCGAACACGTGCGCCAGGTGCGCAAGGACTGCGCCTCCGTCATCCTGTGGTGTGCCGAAGAAGCCACCAAGATGGCGGGCAACGGCATCCAGATCTTCGGGGGCAACGGCTACATCAACGAATATCCCCTGGGCCGACTGTGGCGCGACGCCAAGCTGTACGAAATCGGCGCCGGCACGAGCGAGATCCGCCGCATGCTGATCGGCCGTGAACTGTTCGCCGAGACCTGCTGACGCACGACCGACGCTCTAAGATCGCGCCATGACTTCCGAACTCAAAGACCTTTTCGAGCGCAACCGCGTCTGGGCCGCCGACATGGTGGCCGCGCGCCCCGGCTTCTTCACCGACCTGCTGGCCCAGCAGAGCCCGCAATACATGTGGATCGGCTGCTCCGACAGCCGCGTGCCTGCGAACCAGATCACCGGTCTGGACCCGGGCGAGGTGTTCGTGCACCGCAACGTGGCCAACGTGGTCGTGCCCACCGACCTCAACTGCCTCTCGACCATCCAGTACGCGGTGGACATGCTCAAGGTGCAACACCTCATGGTGGTGGGCCACTACGGTTGCGGTGGTGTGCAGGCCGCACTGCGCGATGTGCGCGTGGGCCTGGCGGACAACTGGCTGCGCCACATCAAGGACGTGCGCGACCGGCATTCGGCCTTGCTGGACGCCACGCCCGAGCAGCACCGCGCCGACGTGTTGTGTGAACTCAATGCCATCGAGCAGGTGATGAACGTGGCACAAACCACGGTGGTGCAGGACGCCTGGGCGCGGGGTCAATCGCTCACGCTGCACGGCTGGGTGTACGGCCTGCGCGACGGCCTGCTGCACGACATGCACATGACGGTGGACAACAAAGACCAGATCGACGCCGCCTACCGCAAGGCCGTGGCCGGCGTGGGCTCGGTGCGCCAGAGCTGAGCGGCGGCACCTCCCGTTTCACCCCCGACGGGACACGCCATGTTCCCCCAGCGCCTCGACTCGACCCTGGCCTACGCGATCGCCAAGGCCATGATGGACGGCTTCAACCGGCACTACCGGCTGTTCCGCACCGAGTCGTCGCGCGCCCAGCACCGGTTCGAGACGCGCGACTGGCTGGGCCAGCAGCGCGCCCAGCGCGAGCGCATCGAGTTCTACGACCTGCGGGTCAAGGAATGTGTGATGCGGCTCATGAAGGAGTTTGGCGCCGACACACAGCCCATGGACGTGTGGGAGCAGGTCAAGCTGCATTACATCGGGCTGCTGGTGAACCACCACCAGCCCGAGCTGGCCGAGACCTTCTTCAACTCGGTCACCACCAAGATCCTGCGCCGCGCCTACTTTCAGAACGACTTCATCTTCGTGCGCCCGGCGGTCTCCACCGAGTACATCGAGAACGACGAACCCAGCGCGAAGCCCACCTACCGCTGCTACTACCCCACGGCAGAGACGATGCAGGCCGAGGTGTTGCGCATCCTCCAGGACTTTGACCTGCGCGTGCCGTTTGAAGACCTGGAGCGCGATGCCGCTCTGGTGCTGGCTGCGATGAAGCGGCATTTCGACCACGTGAAGCTGCGCGCGAATTTCCAGTTTCAGGTGCTCTCGGGCCTGTTCTTCCGCAACAAGGGCGCCTACGTGGTCGGCAAGATCATCAACGGCTTTCAGGACGTGCCGTTCGCCCTGCCCATCCTGCACAACACCGACGGGAAACTGGTGGTGGATGCGGCGCTGTTTGGTGAAGACGACCTGCTGATCCTGTTCAGCTTCGCGCGTGCTTACTTCATGGTCGACATGGAGATACCGAGCGCCTACGTGCAGTTCCTGCGCAGCCTGATGCCGCGCAAACCGCGCGCCGAGTTCTACAACGCGCTCGGCCTGGCCAAACAGGGCAAGACGCTGTTCTACCGCGACTTCCTCTCCCACATGCGGCACAGCACCGACAAGTTCAGGATTGCGCCCGGCATCAAGGGCATGGTCATGCTGGTGTTCGACCTGCCGAGTTTCCCGTTTGTGTTCAAGGTCATCAAGGACTTTTACCCGCCGCAGAAGGACACCACGCGCGAGCAGATCCGCAACAAATACCTGCTGGTGAAACAGCACGACCGGGTGGGTCGCATGGCCGACACGCTGGAGTTCTCCGAGGTGGGTTTTCCGCGCGACCGTTTCACCGACGAGCTCATCGCCGAGATCCAGAAGTTCGCGCCCAGCCAGCTCGAGATCAGCGACCGCGATGGTGATGGAACGACCGAGGTGATCCTCAAGCACTGCTACATCGAGCGCCGCATGATCCCGCTCAACATCCACCTGCAGGAAGCCTTCGACGCGGGCGCGCGCGCGCAGATCGAGCACACGGTCATCGAATACGGCAACGCCATCAAGGACCTCGTGGCCGCCAACATCTTCCCGGGCGACATGCTGTGGAAGAACTTCGGCATCACGCGCCACGGCAAGGTGGTGTTCTACGACTACGACGAGATCGAGTACATCACCGACTGCAATTTCCGACGCGTGCCGGCGCCGCGCACCGAGGAAGACGAAATGTCGGGCGAGGTCTGGTACACGGTGCGCAAGCACGACGTGTTTCCCGAGACCTTCGGCCCGTTTCTGCTCGGCAACCCGGTGGTGCGCGAGGTCTTCATGCAGCACCACGCCGACCTGCTGGATGCCGCCTTCTGGCAATCGCATAAGGAACGCATCGCCGCCGGGCATGTGTTCGATGTTTTTCCCTACGAGCGCGAACGGCGTTTTCTGTCGCACGCGCTCGCCTGAACTTTTTCCACCCCTTCAAGGAGATCCACCATGTCCCAAGACCCCATCGTCATCGTCGGCGCCGCCCGCACCCCCATGGGCTCGTTCCAGAGCGACTTCGCCAGCCTCTCCGCCCACGACCTGGGTGGCGCCGCCATCAAGGCAGCGGTCGAGCGCGCCGGCGTGAAGCCCGAGCAGGTGGACGAAGTGCTGTTCGGCAACTGCCTGATGGCCGGCCAGGGCCAGGCACCCGCGCGCCAGGCCGCTTTCAAGGGCGGTCTGCCGAAATCGGCCGGCGCCGTGACGCTGTCCAAGATGTGCGGCTCGGGCATGAAGGCCACCATGCTCGCGCACGACATGATCCTTGCCGGCAGCGCCAGCGTGATGGTGGCCGGCGGCATGGAGAGCATGACCAACGCGCCCTACCTGATGCTCAAGGGTCGCGGCGGCTACCGCATGGGGCACGACAAGATTTACGACCACATGATGCTGGACGGCCTGGAAGACGCCTACGAGGCCGGCCGCTCGATGGGCACCTTCGGCGAAGACTGCGCGGCCAAGTACAGCTTCACCCGCGAGCAGCAGGACGCCTTTGCCATTGCCTCGGTCACGCGCGCCAAGGCCGCCACCGAGAACGGCGCCTTTGCCGCCGAGATCACGCCCGTGACGGTGAAGGACCGCAGTGGCGAGCGCGTGGTGTCCACCGACGAAGGCCCGGGCAAGGTCAAGCTCGACAAGGTCACCAGCCTCAAGCCCGCGTTCAAGAAAGACGGCACCATCACCGCCGCGTCGAGCTCGTCCATCAACGACGGTGCTGCCGCGCTGGTGCTCATGCGCGAATCCACCGCGAAGGCTCAGGGCCTGAAGCCACTGGCGCGCATCGTGGCGCACAGCACCCACGCCCAGGAACCCAACTGGTTCGCCACCGCCCCGGTGGGCGCCACGCAGAAGCTGCTGGCCAAAACCGGCTGGAGCGTGAATGAGGTGGACCTGTGGGAGATCAACGAAGCCTTCGCCGTGGTGCCCATGGCGCTCATGACCGAGCTGAACATCCCGCACGAGAAGGTCAACGTCAACGGCGGCGCCTGCGCGCTGGGTCACCCCATCGGCGCCAGCGGTGCGCGCATTCTGGTGACGCTGCTGCACGCGCTGCAGGCGCGTGGCGGCAAGAAGGGCGTGGCCACGCTGTGCATCGGCGGCGGTGAAGCCACGGCGATGGCGATTGAGCTGGCTTGACCCGGACACGACCTGGCCATGCTGAACCAAGACCAACTCATGATCCGCGACGCGGTGCGCAGCTTTGCCCAGGAGCAGCTCTGGCCGCACGCGGCGAAGTGGGACAAGGAACACCACTTTCCGACCGACGTGCACAAGGGCCTGGCCGAGCTCGGCGCCTACGGCATCTGCGTGCCCGAGGCGCTGGGCGGCGCGGGGCTGGACTATGTGACGCTGGCCGTGGTGCTCGAAGAAATCGCGGCCGGTGACGGCGGCACCAGCACCGCGATCTCGGTCACCAACTGTCCGGTCAATGCGATCCTGATGCGCTACGGCAATGCGCAACAACAAGAGCAATGGCTGCGCCCGCTGGCCGCCGGCCAGATGCTCGGTGTGTTCTGCCTGACCGAGCCGCACGTGGGATCGGATGCGTCTGCCCTGCGCACCACGGCGACGAAGGAGGGCGATGAATACGTGCTCAACGGTGTGAAGCAGTTCATCACGAGCGGCAAGAACGGGCATCTCGCGATCGTGATTGCGGTCACCGACAAGGGCGCAGGCAAGAAGGGCATGAGCGCGTTTGTCGTGCCCACGAGCACACCGGGTTATGTGGTCGCGCGGCTGGAGGACAAGCTCGGCCAGCACAGCAGCGACACCGCACAGATCAATTTCGACAACTGCCGCATTCCGGCCGGGAACCTGATCGGCGCCGAGGGCGAGGGCTACAAGATCGCGCTGTCTGCCCTGGAAGGCGGTCGCATCGGCATTGCAGCGCAGAGCATCGGCATGGCGCGCAGCGCGTTCGACTGTGCGCTGGCCTATTCCAAGGACCGCTCCAGTTTTGGCCAGCCCATCTTCAACCACCAGGCGGTGGGGTTTCGCCTGGCGGACATGGCGACACAGATCGAAGCGGCGCGCGCGCTCACGCACCACGCGGCGGCCCTGCGCGACGCGGGTCAGCCGTGTTTGAAGGAAGCGGCCATGGCCAAGCTCTTTGCCAGCGAAATGGCCGAGGCGGTGTGCACGGCGGCCATCCAGGTGTTTGGCGGTTATGGCTATGTGAGCGACTTCCCGGTGGAGCGCATTTACCGGGATGTGCGGGTGTGCCAGATTTACGAAGGCACGTCGGACATTCAGAAGATCATTATTCAAAGAGCGCTGGCCTGACCTCCGGCGCGAGGTGTCTGCGTTCCAGGATGCCGTGGAACCGGCTTTGCCGGGCCACAGGCATCGCCCCCTGGGGGGTGACGCCGCAGGCGGCGCGGGGGGTACCATCCATCACCATGAACATCATCATCCTGGGTGCCGGCCGAGTCGGCGAAAGCGTTGCCGAGAGCCTGGTCTCCGAACAGAACGACATCACCGTCATCGACATGGACCCCGCCCGGCTGCGCAGCCTGGAAGAACGCATCGACCTGCGCGGGGTGGTGGGCAACGGCATCCAGCCCTCGGTGTTGCGGGAGGCGGGCGCCAAAGATGCCGACATGGTGATCGCCTGCGCCGCCAACGACGAGACCAACCTCGTGGTCTGCAAGGTGGCGCACGACATCTTCAACGTGCCCAGCACCATCGCACGGCTGCGCTCGCCCGAGTTCATTGAAGGCGACGAACTGCTCGGCAAGAACGGCTTTGCGGTGGACCACGTGATCTGCCCCGAAGAGTCGGTCATGCGCTACCTGCACCAGCTCATCAGCTACCCCGAAGCGCTGCAGGTGCTCGAGTTCGCCGACGGCCGTGCCAGCCTGATCGCGATCCGTGCCACCCACGGCGGTGCGCTGGTGGGCCACACCATCGGTGAGTTCCGCGAGCGCTTTCCCCATGCCGAGATGCGTGTGGTTGCGCTGTACCGGCTCGACACCGAGATGGAGGCCACCAAGACCACGCGCATCCTGGCGGGGGATGAGGTGTTCGTGCTGGCGGACACGAAAAAGATCCGCTATGTGCTGGGCGCCATCCACAACATCGACGAACCGGTCAAACGCATCATGATCGCGGGCGGCGGCAAGGTGGGTCTGCGCCTGGCGCGCTCGCTGCAAGGCCAATGCCAGGTGAAGATCATCGAGCGCTACAAGGCGCGCTGCGAATACCTGGCCAGCCAGTTGCCCTCCAGCATGCTCATCCTCAACGGCGATGGCGCCGACGAAGACCTCTTGCTCGAAGAAAGCGTGGGCGAGATGGACATGTTCCTCGCGCTCACCAGCGACGACGAGGACAACATCATGTCGGCCATGCTGGCCAAACGCATGGGCGCCAACCGCGTCATGGCGCTCATCAACCGCCGCGCCTACGCCGACATGATGCAGGGCAGCACCATCGACATTGCGATCTCCCCGTCGCAGACCGTGATCGGCGAACTGCTCACCCACCTGCGGCGCGGCGACGTGGCTGCGGTGCACAGCCTGCGCCGTGGCGCGGCCGAAGCGCTCGAGGGCATTGCGCGCGGTGACGTGAAAACCAGCAAGCTGGTGGGGCGCAAGGTCGAAGAGCTCAAGCTGCCCAAGGGCGTGCGCATCGGTGCCATCGTGCGCGGCGAAGGCAACAAGTCGGAAGTGCTCATGCCCCACCACGACATCGTGATCGAAACCGACGACCACATCATCATGTTCATCCCGAACAAGCGCCTGGTGCGCGAGGTCGAAAAGCTGTTCCAGGTTGGCGCCACCTTTTTCGGCTGACGCCGGGACCTGTCTTCATGCCGCTGCTGCGTGTCTTCCCGGTGCTGGGCGCCATCGTGATGGTGTTCTCGCTCACCCTGCTGGTTCCCTGGCTGGTGTCTTGGCGGTACCAGGACGGTGCCCAGGCTGCCTATCTGCCGGCGATCGCCGTCACGTTCCTGGCGGGGCTGCTTCTGCGCAGCGCCGTGTTCAAGGTGGGCCGCAAGGTGGAACTGCAGACGCGCGACGGCATCTTGCTGGTGGGGCTGGTCTGGACCCTGTTGCCCTTGTTTGCCAGCATGCCCCTGCTGCTGTATTTCGGCCAGACGGCCACCCCGATCAGCGCGACAGACGCCTACTTCGAGGCCATGTCGGGCCTGACCACCACCGGTGCCACCGTGATCACCGGTCTGGATGCCTTGCCGGGTTCGATCAACCTCTGGCGCTGTTTCCTGCAGTGGCTCGGCGGCATGGGCATCCTGGTGCTCGCGGTGGCCATCCTGCCCATGCTGGGGGTGGGCGGCAGCCAGCTGTTTCGCGCCGAGGCCACCGGCCCCATGAAGGACGCCAAGCTCACGCCGCGCATCACCGAAACCGCCAAGGGCCTGTGGACGGTCTACTGCCTGCTGTCGGTGGCGTGTGTGCTGGCTTACTGGGTAGGGGGCATGACACCGCTGGACGCCTGGGCCCACATGTTCACCACCATGAGCCTGGGTGGGCTGTCGACGCACGACAGCAGCTTCGGCTTTTTCCAGTCACCTGCGCTGGAGTGGGTCGCCATCCTGTTCATGCTGGTGGCCAGTTGCAATTTCGCGCTGTATTTCGTGGCCCTGGCCAAGCGCCAGCCCGGGCGCATCTGGCGCGACGCCGAATGGCGCGGCACCATGTTCCTGCTGCTGGGTGCCAGCGTGTTCGTGGCCGGGCTGCTGCTGGCCAAGGGCACCATGACCGATCCGCTGGAGAGCCTGCGGGTGGCGCTGTTCAACGTGATCTCCATCGGCTCGACCACCGGTTATGCGACGGCGGACTACACCACCTGGCCGGTTTTTGCGCCGCTGTTCATGATCATGTTGTCGGGCATTGCCACCAGCGCGGGTTCCACCGGCGCCGGCATCAAGATGGCACGGGTGCTGATCCTGCTCAAGCAGGCGAAACGGGAGATTTCGCGCATCATCCATCCGCGCGCCGTGTACCCCGTGCACCTCGGCGGGCGTGTGGTGGAGACCGGAACGCTGCTGTCGGTGCTGGGTTTCATGCTGGTTTACGGTGGAACGATCATCGGTCTGACCATGCTGTTGCTGCTCTCCGACCTCCCGTTCGACACCGCGTTCTCGGCGGTGGTGGCCAGTGTGAACAACATGGGTCCCGGCCTCAACGAGGTCGGGCCGGCGGGCAACTTCCAGGGGTTGACCGACTTCCAGACCTGGGTGTGCACGCTGGCCATGCTGCTGGGCCGCCTGGAAATGCTGTCTTTCCTCGTTCTGTTCACCCCTGGCTTCTGGCGCAAATAGACTGACTGCATGCTCTTTACCTTGCTGCCCGTCCTCTCGGTGTTCTCGCGCATCCTGCTGGCATTCGCGCCCGCGTTTCTGGTGCCGCTGGCCTGGGCCTGGTTTCTGGATGCACAGCACCATGCTCTGGTCTGGGCCTACGGCTTTGCCTTCACCACCGTGTGTGGTCTCGTGCTGTGGCGCAGTACCCACCGGTTTCGGCGCGAACTCCAGGCCAAGGACGGCTTCTTGCTCGTCAACATGGTGTGGACGCTGTTGCCCGCTTTCGCCGCGGCGCCGCTCATGTTCACCGTGCCCGACATCAGCTGGACGAAAGCGTATTTCGAGGCCATGAGCGCGCTCACGGCCACCGGCGCCACCGCGCTGTCGGGGCTGGACGAGTTGCCGGTATCGGTCAACGTCTGGCGCTGCTTTTTGCAACTGCTGGGTGGGCTGGGCATCATGCTGCTGGTGGTGGCGGTGCTGCCGCTGCTCGGCCTGGGTGGGGTGCAGCTCTACCGCGCGGAGACACCGGGACCCATGAAAGACACCAAGTTCACGCCCCGCATTTCCGAGACGGCGCGGGGTCTGTGGGGCGTGTATGTGCTGTTTTCGGTGGCCTGCATGGGGGCCTACCGCTGGGCCGGCATGAGCTGGGCCGACGCCTTCATGCACATGTGCACCACCATGGGCCTGGGCGGATTTTCGTCGCACGACGCGAGCTTTGGTTACTGGGATTCGCCGACGATAGAAGCCGTGGCCACGGTGTTCATGGTGCTGGCCGGGGTGAGCTTCATGCGTTACTTCATCGTGCTGCGCCAGCGCTCGCTGCGGCCTTTGACGCGCGACCGCGAGATCCGCACCTATGTGAGCGTGCTGGTGGTGTCGGTGTTGTTGGTGGCTGTGCTGCTCACGGCGCAGGGTGTGATCCCCGACTTTCCCGAGGCTTTGCGCACCAGCGCGTTTCACGTGGTGTCGGTGGCCACCACCACCGGTTACGCGTCCACCGACTACGCGCAGTGGCCGGTGTTCGCACCGGTGCTGCTCATGTTCCTGGGGTGTTTTGTGTCGTGCGCCGGCTCCACCGGCGGTGGCATCAAGCTGGTGCGCATGGTGCTGCTCATCAAGCAGGCGCGGCGCGAACTGGTTCGCATCGTGCATCCGCGCGTGGTCAACCCGGTCACGCTGGGCGGGGCCATCATGCCCAACGCGGTCATGACCGCCGTGTTCGGCTACATGCTGATTTACGGTGCTGCCACCATGGGCTTGACCATGCTGCTGCTGTTCACCGGACTGGACATCGTGACCTCGTTTTCGGCTGTGGTGGCCACGGTCAACAACATCGGCCCCGGTCTGGGCCTGGTGGGCCCGGCGAGCAACTTCGGCGTGCTCAACGATTTCCAGATCTGGGTGCTGACGTTCGCGATGTTGCTCGGCCGGCTCGAACTGCTGACCGTGCTCGTTCTGTTCACCGGCCACTTCTGGAGGAAGTAGGTCCACCCCCGCGCCGCGCTTTCAGCGCGTCACCCCCTCAAGGAGGCGATGCCTGCGGCCTGGCAAAGCCAGTTCTGCGGCATCCTTGGTTGGTGGTACCTCTCTCGTTGCGCTTCAGCTTCTGGCGGGGATGCTCAGGCCGCGTTGCACCGCGGGTCGTTGTTCGAAGGCCGCGAGCACGCGCGGCAGTTCGGCAAAGTCGCTGAAGCCCACCAGATCGCCCGCGCCGTAGAAGCCCACCAGGTTGCGCACCCAGGGCCAGATGGCGATGTCGGCAATCGTGTAGTCCTGTCCCATGATCCAGTCGCGCCCGGTCATGCGCTGGTTCAGCACGCCGAGCAGGCGCCTGGTCTCGGCGGCATAACGGTCGCGCGGGCGCTTGTCCTCGAAGTCCTTGCCGGCGAATTTGTGGAAGAAGCCGAGCTGGCCCAACATCGGGCCCACGCCTCCCATCTGGAACATGAGCCACTGCAGGGTCTCGTAGCGGGCCGCGGGGTCCTTGGGCAGGAACTGCCCGGTCTTCTCGGCCAGGTAGACCAGGATGGCGCCCGACTCGAACAGCGCCAGCGGCTTCCCACCCGGCCCGTCGGGGTCGAGGATGGCAGGAATCTTGTTGTTCGGATTGAGCGAGAGAAAGGCCGGCGACATCTGGTCGTTGGTCTCGAAGCTCACCAGGTGCGGCTCGTAGGGCAGGCCGGTCTCTTCCAGCAAGATGGAGACCTTCACGCCGTTGGGCGTGGGCAGCGAATACAGCTGCAGGCGGTCGGCAAACCGGGCCGGCCATTGTTTCGTGATGGGGAAGCTGTCCAGTGCGTTCATGCGGGTTCTCTCGGGTCTGGCAAAAGCCGCATTGAACACCCGCAGCGCAAGACCCGGCCGCTGCAAGGGCATCGATAATTCCGTACCCAACGGAGACACAACATGCCCATCACCAAAGGATCCCAGGCGCTCGTGGCCGAGGCCAGCGCACAGATCACCACCCACAGCGTGGCCGAGATCCAGGCGCGGCTGGCGGCTGGCGATGCCCGCCTGCAGTTGGTGGACATCCGCGATGTGCGCGAACTCGAACGTGAAGGCACGGCGGTCGGTGCCTTGCACGCGCCGCGCGGCATGCTCGAGTTCTGGGTCGACCCGGCCTCACCGTACTTCAAGCCGGTGTTCGCCGACGAGAACAAGGAGTTCGTGCTGTTCTGCGGCGCCGGCTGGCGCAGCGCCCTGGCCACCAAGGCCCTGCAGGACATGGGTATGACCAACGTGGCCCACATCGGTGGCGGCTTCGCCGACTGGGTGAAGCAAGGCGCGCCGGTCGAGACGCTCGAGCAGCGCAAGGCCAGGAAGGCCGGATGAAGGATCCGTGCCCGTGCGGTCGAAATGCGACCTTCGAGGCCTGCTGCGGCCGCTACATCGGCACCGGTGTGCCCGCGCCCGACGCCGAATCGCTCATGCGCTCGCGCTACACCGCCTTTGTGCGCGGCAACGCGGCGCACCTGCTGGCCACCTGGCACACGAGCACGCGCCCGCCATCGCTTGATTTCGATGCGGGCGTGAAATGGCTGGGGCTGGAGGTGAAGCGGCACACGCCTGTCGACGCCGCCCACGCCGAAGTGGAGTTTGTCGCCCGCTCGCGCCTGCAGGGCAGAGGGCAACGCCTGCACGAGCGCAGCCGCTTCGTGCGCGAAGACGGGCATTGGTTGTATGTGGATGGAGACCTGTTGTGACGCGATTCGAGGGCGTTCTGTTTGATTGCGACGGTGTGCTCGTGGACAGCGAGCCCATCACCAACGGCGTGCTGCGCGAGGTGCTCAACGAGAGCGGCTGGGCGCTCACGCAGGCCGAGTGCATGCAGATCTTCATTGGCAAGGCGGTTCGCGACGAACGCGAGCGCATCGAGGCCGAAACCGGGCAGCCGCTGACCGAGGCATGGATGCGCGCGTTTTACGCACGGCGCGACGCACGTCTGCGCGCGGAGCTGCAGCCGGTGGTGGGTGCGATCGACGTGGTGATGGCTGCGCACCGCCACGCGGGTGGGCGCATCGCCTGCGCCTCGGGTGCGGACCGGCCGAAGGTCGTGATGCAGATCGAGATGGCGGGCATGGAGCCCTACTTTGGCGACCGCATCTTCAGCGGGCACGACCAGCCCCGCTCCAAGCCCGCGCCCGACGTGTACCTGGCCGCAGCGGCGCACCTGGGCGTCGACCCGGCGCGTTGTCTTGTGATCGAAGACACCGGCACCGGCGCGCAGGCCGGCCTGGCGGCGGGCGCCACGGTGTGGGGCTATTGCCCCGAGGGCCATGGCCGCGCCTTTGCCGGACTGCCCGTACACCGTGTGTTCCACCGCATGCACGACCTGCTCGATTCACTGGCTCCGGAAATCGCCCGGTGACTTGCCGGTCCAGCCCTTGAAGGCACGGATGAAACTTTTCTCGTTCAGAAAGCCCGCCGCCTCGGCCACCTGCTTGATGGGTTTGTGACTCCGCAACAGCAGCTCGGTGGCGAGTTGCCTGCGCACCTCGTCTTTCAGGCGCTGCAAGGACGCGCCTTCGTCTTTCAGTTGCCGGTGCAGCGTGCGCGGTGAGGTGTTGAGCAGCGCGGCCAGGTCGTTGGCGTTGTGGGCGTCTTGCGCGCGGCTGGCCAGCAACTGACGCACGCGCTGCACCAGCAGGCGGTCGCGCCGGTAGGAACGCACCGTCAGGGGCAGGGCGCGCTGCAGCAGCTGGTTCATGGCCACCTCATCGCGGCGCACCGGCAGGCTCAGGTAGCGCGCGTCGAAGCGGATGGCCGCGTGCTCCGCGTCAAACCGTATCGGTCCGTCGAACAGCACGGCGTAGGCCTCGGCGTGGCGCGGCGCGGCGTAAGGGAACTGCGCGCCGAGCAAGGCGACGCGTGAATCCACATACCAGCTCGCCAGACCATGGATGTTGCGCAGCAGCGAGACCGCACAGAGTTCTGCCATGGGCCCCGGGTCGCGCTGCAGGTGCAGCGCGATGCTGGTCACCTCGCCGTCCACTTCCACCGCCAGAGATGCATCGGGTGCCAGCAGGCGATGGTGGCGACACCAGCGTTTGAGCGCCACGCCCAGCGTGGGGCTGGAGAGCGACGCGCGCGCGAGCATGCCGTAGCTGCCCCAGGGCAGGGGCCGGGAAAAACAGCCCAGGGCTTCGTCATCGAGTTCGCGCATGGCCGCCCCCGAGATGACCTCCATCTGGGTGGCGGTGATGCTGGCACCCGGTTTCCTGAGTTGTGCTGGCGTTATTTGTGCCTGCTCCAGCGCGTCTGACGGGTCCATGCCGCGCGCCTGGTAGGCCAGCACCATGCCCCGAACCAGGGCCATCGGCGTGAGAGCCGGGCCTCCGATCAACCGGGCAGCGTCGGTTGGTTGGGCGGGGCGTCGGTGGGTGGCTTGGGACATACCCGGATTTTCAAGCCCGTTGGCAGCATTTGCAACCCATGTGACCGCCACGGCACCGCCGCTATCCGACAAAATGACCCGATCCCCCACAAGACAACCTGACAGGACCGCACCATGTCGACCCTGGAGACACAACTCAACGCCCGCTCTGCCGACTTTCAGGCCAATGCCGCCGCCATGCGCGCGGTGGTGGACGACCTCAGGGCGCAGGTGGCCAAGTCCACCTTCGGCGGCGGCGAGGCCGCACGCGCCAAGCACACCAAACGCGGCAAGTTGCTGCCGCGTGATCGCGTGCAGATGCTGCTGGACCCGGGCACGCCGTTTCTGGAACTGAGTCCGCTGGCCGCGCTCAACATGTACCCCGACCGCGACGGCACCGACAGTGCGCCCTGCGCCGGCGTGATCACCGGCATCGGCCGCGTGAGCGGGGTTGACTGCCTCATCGTCTGCAACGACGCCACGGTCAAGGGCGGCACCTACTACCCCATGACCGTGAAGAAGCACCTGCGGGCGCAAGAGGTGGCGATGCAGAACAACCTCACCTGCATCTACCTGGTGGACTCGGGCGGTGCCAATCTGCCGAACCAGGACGACGTGTTCCCCGACCGCGACCACTTCGGGCGCATCTTCTACAACCAGGCCAACATGAGCGCCAACGGCATCGCGCAGATCGCGGTGGTCATGGGCTCGTGCACGGCCGGCGGGGCGTATGTGCCCGCCATGAGCGACGAGACCATCATTGTCAAGAACCAGGGCACCATCTTTCTCGGTGGCCCACCGCTGGTGAAGGCGGCCATTGGCGAGATCGTGAGCGCCGAAGACCTGGGTGGTGGCGATGTGCACACGCGCCTCTCGGGTGTGGCCGATCACCTGGCGCAGAACGATGCACACGCGCTCGCCCTGGCGCGCCAGGCCGTGGCCACGCTCAACAAACGCAAGATCGCCACGCAGGCCCTGCGCGAGCCGCGCGCACCGCTCTACCCCACCGAAGACATCTACGGCGTGATCCCCACCGACACGCGCAAGCCATACGACGTGCGCGAAATCATTGCCCGCATCGTCGACGGCAGCGAGTTCCATGAATTCAAGGCGCGCTTCGGCGCCACGCTGGTCTGCGGCTTCGCGCACATCGAGGGCATGCCGATCGGCATCGTCGCCAACAACGGCGTGTTGTTCTCCGAGAGCGCGCAGAAGGGCGCGCACTTCATCGAACTCTGCTGCCAACGCAAGGTGCCGCTCTTGTTCCTGCAGAACATCACCGGCTTCATGGTCGGCAAGAAGTACGAGAGCGAAGGCATTGCGCGCCACGGTGCCAAGATGGTCACCGCCGTGGCCACCGCCAGTGTTCCGAAGTTCACCGTGATCATCGGCGGCAGCTACGGCGCCGGCAACTACGGCATGTGCGGCCGTGCCTACAGCCCGCGTTTCCTCTGGATGTGGCCCAACGCGCGCATCTGCGTCATGGGCGGCGAGCAGGCCGCCGGCGTGCTGGCCACCGTCAAGCGCGACGGCATCGAAGCCCGCGGCGGCACCTGGAGCGCCGAGGAAGAGGCCGCCTTCAAACAGCCGGTGCTCGACCAGTTCGCCCACCAGTCGCACCCTTATTACTCCAGCGCGCGCCTGTGGGACGACGGTGTGATCGACCCGGCCGACACTCGGCGTGTGCTGGGCCTGGCCTTGTCCGCCGCGCTCAACACGCCGATCGGCGAGCCGAAGTTTGGTGTTTTCCGGATGTGACGCCATGGACGCGCACCAGCACTTCACCCAGCTCGCCCGCTACAACGTGTGGGCCACCGAGCGGTTGATCGCAGCCATCGAGCCCGTCAACGAATTCGATTACCGGCGCGACCTGCGCCTGTTCTTCAAAAGCATCCACGGCACGCTCAACCACCTGCTGGTGGGCGAGCACATGCTCTGGCAGCGGCGCTTTGCTCGGGGCGAGAGCCCGAAAGTCGAACTTGAAATGGAGGTCGAACCCGAGCGCGACCGCCTGGCGCAGGCCCTCAAAGGCGGCGCCAAGGTGTGGGAGCCGCTGATCACCAGCTGGCCCGCCGAGCGCTTCGATGGAAAGCTGGCGTACACCAACATGCGCGGCCAGGCGATGAGCCTGCCCTTCGCCGCCACGCTGGCGCACGTGTTCAACCACGGCACGCACCACCGGGGCCAGATCAGCGCGGCGCTCACCGTGCTCGGCCAGCCCGCACCCGAGCTGGACCTGGTGTATTTCCTGCAGCAGACCGCCTGACGACGACAAACACAACGAACGAGACACACCCATGACCGCCACCATCTACGACAACCCCGACCACGAACTGTTGCGCGACCAGGTGGCGCGTTTTCTCGAGCGCGAGGTGGAACCCCATGCAGCAGCATGGGAAGAAACCGGCATGGTGCCGCGCGACGTGTTGCGCCGCATGGGGCAGGCCGGTTTGCTCGGCATCGCGTTTGAGGAGGCTTACGGCGGCGCCGACGCCGACGCCATGACCAACCTGGTGTTCGCCGAAGCGCTCTCGCAGAGCACCTTTGCCGGTTTCATCATCACCGTGCTCGTGCACACCGACATGGCCGGCCCGCACCTGCACCACGCCGGCACACCCGCCCAGAAAGCGAAATACCTGCCCAAGGTCACCGCGGGTGAGCTCATCACCGCGGTGGGCATCAGCGAACCCGGCGCGGGCTCGGACGTGGCGGGCATGCGCACGACGGCCCGCCGTGAGGGCGACGAGTGGGTCATCAACGGCACCAAGATGTTCATCACCAACGGCGTGCACGGCGACCTGTATTTCGTGGCCGCCAAGACCGGCACCGCGCGGCACGACATGTCGATGTTCATCGTCGAAAAAGGCACGCCGGGGTTCACGGTGGGCCGCGCGCTCAAGAAGACCGGCTGGCTCTCCAGCGACACGGCCGAACTCGTGTTCGACAACGTGCGCATTCCTGCGGGCAACCTGCTGGGCGAGGAGGGCAAGGGCTTCTACTCGGTGATGAAGAACTTCCAGACCGAGCGCATCGCCCTGGGCGCCATGGCCATCGGCCATTGCACGCAGGCGCTCAAGATCACGCTGGACCACGTGCGCCAGCGCCAGGCCTTCGGTGCCACGCTGTGGGACCAGCAGACCATCCGCCAGCGCCTCTCGATGCTCGACGCAAAAGTGCGCGCGGCGCGCCAGTTCATGTACCACTGCGCCTGGAGCGTGACGCAGGGCCACGACATCGTGCAGGAGGTCTCCATGCTCAAGGCGCTCACCGGCGAGCTGGTCAACGAGGTGGTGCAGACCTGCCAGCAGTTCCACGGCGGCATGGGCTTCATCCGCGAGACGGCGATCGAACGCCTGTGGCGCGATGCGCGGGTGCTCGCCATCGGCGGCGGTGCCACCGAGGTGATGCTCGAAGAAGTGGCGAAGAGGTATTGAACATGACCAACGTGCTGGATGTGACCCGCCCCGGCGCCCATGTGGCGCATGTGTGGCTCAACCGCCCCGATGTGCGCAACGCGTTCAACGACGACGTGATCGCTGCGTTGACCGCCACCTTTGAAACCCTGTCCAAAGACGACGACCTGCGCGTGGTCGTGCTCGGTGCCCACGGCAAGGCCTTCTGCGCCGGCGCCGACCTCAACTGGATGAAGGCCATGGCCGGCTACAGCTGGGACGAGAACCGCGCCGACGCGCAGAAGCTCGCCGACATGCTGTGGACGCTGGACCAGTGCCCGGTGCCGGTGGTGGGCCGGGTGCAGGGCGACTGTTACGCTGGCGGCATGGGGCTGGCCGCCATTTGCGACGTGCTGGTGGCGGTGGAGGGGGCGACCTTCTGCCTCTCCGAGGCGCGCCTGGGCCTGCTGCCCGCGACCATCAGCCCCTACGTGGCGCGAGCCTTGGGCGTGCAGGCTTCGCGCCGCTACATGCTCACAGCCGAACGCTTCAGCGCGGTGCGCGCGCACGCGCTGGGCATGGTGCACGAGCTGGCCACGCCCGAGACGCTGGATGCGAAGGTCGACGAGATCGTGGCCACGCTGGTGGCCAACGGTCCCAAGGCTTCGCGCGAGTGCAAACGCCTGGTGCGCGACGTGAGCGGCGTGCCCATCACGGCCGAGCTGCGCAGCGAGACCGCGCGCCGCATCGCCGACGTGCGCGCCAGCGATGAAGGCCGCGAAGGCCTGCAGTCGTTTCTGGGCAAACGCCCGCCCGGCTGGTTGCCCCAGAGCTGATCGTTCATGACGGAAGCCCTCGCGTCCCTGGGAACGCCCGAGCTGATGGCTCTGGCGGGCGCGCTCGGCTGGGCCAGTGGTTTCCGTCTGTACGCGGTGGTGTTCCTGGTCGGCATGGCAGGTGCGGCGGGCTGGATGGAGCTGCCCGCCGGCCTGCAGGTGCTGCAGCACCCGGCACTGCTCGGGGCCAGCGGCTTCATGCTGTTCGTCGAGTTCTTCGCCGACAAGATTCCAGTGGTCGATTCGCTGTGGGACATGGTCAACAGCGTGGTGCGCATTCCTGCCGGCGCCGCGCTGGCGGCCGGCGTGTTCGGCGCCGACAGCGGTGCCATGGCCCTGGCCGCCGCGCTGCTGGGCGGCTCGCTCGCCGCCACCAGCCAGGCCGCCAAGACCACCACGCGCGCGGCCATCAACGCCTCGCCCGAACCGTTTTCCAACATCGCCATGAGCCTGGTGGAAGACGGCCTGGTGGTCGGTGCCATCTGGCTGGCCACGAACCACCCCGTGGCCTTCGGTGTGCTGCTGCTCATCACCGTGGTGCTGATGTGGATCGTCACCTGGATGCTTTTCAAATTCCTGCGCGCGGTGTTTCGCCGTGCGCAGCGTTTCTTCTCCGGACCTGTCAAGGAAGCCTGATGTTCACCAAGATCCTGATCGCCAACCGAGGCGAGATTGCCTGCCGTGTGGCCGCCACCGCCCGCCGCCTGGGCGTGCGCACCGTGGCCGTGTATTCCGACGCCGACGCCAGCGCCAAGTTTGTTGCGGCGTGCGACGAGGCGGTGCACATCGGCGGCAGCGCGCCCAAGGACAGCTACCTGCAGTGGGAACGCATCATCGAGGCCGCCCAGGCCACCGGCGCGCAGGCCATCCACCCGGGCTACGGTTTCCTCAGCGAGAACGATGCGTTTGCCAACGCGTGTGCCAACGCCGGCATCGCCTTCATCGGCCCGCCCGCGTCCGCCATCCTGGCCATGGGCCTGAAGGCCGAATCCAAGCAGCTCATGGAAAAGGCCGGTGTGCCGCTGGTGCCCGGTTACCACGAGGCCGACCAGGACCCGGCCATGCTGCAGCACGAGGCCAACCGCATCGGTTACCCGGTGCTCATCAAGGCCAGCGCCGGTGGCGGTGGCAAGGGCATGCGCGCGGTGGACAAGGCCGAGGACTTCGCGGCCGCGCTCGCCAGTTGCCAGCGCGAGGCGCGCAACAGCTTCGGCAGCGACGCGGTGCTGATCGAAAAATACGTGCAGCGCCCGCGCCACATCGAGATCCAGGTGTTCGGCGACACGCACGGCAACTGCGTGTACCTGTTCGAGCGTGACTGCTCGGTGCAACGACGCCACCAGAAGGTGCTGGAAGAGGCGCCCGCGCCGGGCATGACGCCCGAGTTCCGCCAGCAGATGGGGCTGGCCGCGGTGGCGGCGGCCAAGGCGGTGAACTACGTGGGCGCCGGCACGGTGGAGTTCATCGTCGAGCAGCCACCCGAAGGCGGCATGCGCTTCTTTTTCATGGAGATGAACACGCGCCTGCAGGTGGAGCATCCCGTCACCGAAGCCATCACCGGACTCGATCTGGTGGAGTGGCAGCTGCGTGTGGCCAGCGGCGAGCCGCTGCCGCTGAAGCAGGACGAGTTGCGCATCCATGGCCACGCGATCGAGGCGCGCATTTGCGCCGAAACGCCCGACAACAACTTCCTGCCGGCCACCGGCACGCTGGCGGTCTACCGCAAGCCCGCTTGCACCGCCTTCGAACGCGGCGTGGTGCGTGTGGACGACGGCGTTCGCGAAGGCGACACCATCAGCCCGTTCTACGACTCCATGGTCGCCAAGCTCATCGTGCATGGCGCGACCCGCCAGGAAGCACTGGCCCGCATGGACGCGGCGCTGGCCGAGACACGCATCGTCGGCCTGTCGACCAACGTGCAGTTCCTGCGCCATGTGGTCAACAGCGCGTCGTTTTCGCAGGCGAACCTGGACACCGCACTGATCCCGCGCGAGGCGGCGGTGCTGTTTCACCAGGACAAGGTGGGCCTGGCGCTCGCGGTGGCTTCGGCCGTGGCACAAACGCTGGTGGCCGAACGCGCGCAGGCATCCACCGACCCCTTCTCGTGCCGCGATGGCTGGCGCCCGCACGGTCTGACCGTGCGCCGTTTCGACTTCGAGTACATGGGCGAACCCCTGCTCGCGCACCTGACCTACCTGCACGACGGCGCCTTGCAGCTCGCTTTCGGCGAGGTGAGCGGGGGGCTCCAGTTCGAGACCTTGCCCACCGAGGGCGGCGCCCGCATGGACCTGCAGTTCCAGGGCCAGCGGCAGACCGTGCAGACCTGGCAACAGGGCGAGATCGTGCACATCTTCTGCGCGCTCGGCGCCACGCAGATCACCGAAATCGACGCGCTGGCCCACGCCGGTGTGGCCGCGGCCGACGGTGGGCGGCTCACCGCGCCCATGCCGGGCAAGGTGCTGTCGTTCGCGGTGAAGGCCGGCGACGTGATCAAGAAGGGCCAGGCGCTGGCCGTGATGGAAGCCATGAAGATGGAACACACCATCGCCGCGCCGGCCGACGGCACCGTGGCCGAGCTGCTGTACGCGCCCGGCGACCAGGTGAACGAAGGCGCCGAGCTGCTCAAGATCACCGCCGTGTGATGGGGGTGACTGCGCGCCTGGGCCGCTTCTCTTAAGCTCGGCGCATGAACATCACCATCTGCGTTGCCCAAACCAAAGCCGCCCCCTGGGAAGAGGGCTTTCGCGCCCTGCTGCCCGATGCCCGAGTCAGCACCTGGAAAGCCGGCGACCCGCAGGCCGACTACGCCATCGTGTGGTCGCCGCCCCAGGAGTTCCTCGACGAACAAGCGGGCCTCAAGGCCATGTTCAACATCGGCGCCGGGGTGGACGCGATCATGAAACTGCGCCTGCCGCCGCAGACCCAGGTGGTGCGGCTGGACGACGCCGGCATGTCGGTGCAGATGGCCGAGTACGTGTGCCACGCCGTCATCCGGCACTTCCGCGAGTTCGACGGCTACGAGGCCGACATCGCGGCCGGCCAGTGGTCCTACCGCAAGCCGCGCAGCCGTGCCGACTTCTCCGTGGGCGTGATGGGCATGGGCGTGCTGGGCGAGCGTGTGGCGCGTGCCTTGCGCGTGTTTGAATTTCCGGTGCACGGCTGGAGCCGCACGCCCAAGGCGGTGGAAGGCGTGGTCTGCCACGCAGGCACCGACCGTTTCGACACCTTCCTGTCGTCTTGCCGCGTGCTGGTCAACCTGCTGCCGCTCACGCCCGACACGCAGGACATCCTCAACCGCAAGACGCTCTCGCGCCTGCAGCCCGGCGGCTATGTGATCAACGTCGCGCGCGGCGCGCACCTGGTTGAAGACGACCTGATCCACCTGCTCGACAGCGGCCACCTGAGCGGCGCCACGCTCGACGTGTTCCGCACCGAACCGCTGCCCGCCGACCACCCCTTCTGGCAACACCCCAAGGTCACCGTGACCCCGCACACCTCGGCCCGTACCCTGCGCGACGAAAGCATCGCGCAGATCGCCGGCAAGATCGTGGCGCTGTCGCGCGGCGAGCCGATTGCGGGCGTGGTGCACCGCGACCGCGGCTACTGAAAGCGAGTCCCCCATGAACATTCCTTCCCGCGTCCACCTCATCGACGTCGGACCGCGCGACGGCCTGCAGAACGAAAAGCAGCCGGTGCCCGCGGCCACCAAGATCGAACTGGTGCACCGCCTGCAGGCCGCTGGCCTCAGAGAGATCGAGGTCACAAGTTATGTGAGCCCCAAGTGGGTGCCGCAGATGGCGGACAACCACGAGGTGATGGCGGGTCTGTCGCGCCAGGGCGGTGTGCGTTACTCGGTGCTCACCCCCAACCTCAAGGGATTCGAGGCGGCCGTGCTCGACCGGCCTGACGAGATCGTGGTGTTCGCCGCGGCCAGCGAGGCCTTCAGCCAGAAGAACATCAACTGCTCGATCGCCGAGAGCATCGAACGTTTTGCGCCGGTGGTGGAAGCCGCGCGCGCGGCCGGCATTGCGGTGCGCGGCGCCATGAGCTGCACCGTGGGCTGCCCGTATGAAGGTGACATTGCGCCCGAGCGGGTGGCGTATCTCGCCGGGCTCATGAAGGGCATCGGCGTGCAGCGCGTGGACGTGGCCGACACCATCGGTGTGGGCACGCCGCGCAAGGTGCAGGCCGCACTGGAAGCCACCTTGCAGCATTACGGCATCGACGAGGTGTCGGGCCACTTCCACGACACCTACGGCCAGGCCTTGTCGAACACGCTCGCCGCGCTGGAGCTGGGCGTGTGGAACTTCCAGTCGTCCGTGTCCGGTCTGGGCGGCTGCCCGTACGCCAAGGGCGCCACCGGCAACGTGGCCACCGAAGACGTGGTCTACCTGCTGCATGGCATGGGGATCGAGACCGGCATCGATCTGGATGCGCTGGTCGACGCCGGCGCCTACATCAGCGAACAACTGGGCAGGCCGAGCGGCTCGCGCGTGGCGCGTGCCCTGTTGGCCAAACGGGCGGGCTGAAGGGCGAACGAATATGGAACTGCAAGTCTGGCTGGCGTATTTCCTGGCCTCCTGGGCCATTGCCCTGTCGCCGGGATCGGGCGCGGTGCTGTCCATGACGCACGGCCTGGCCTACGGTGTGCAAAAGACCAGCGCCACCATCGCGGGCCTGCAGCTGGGGCTGGCGGTGATCCTGCTGGTGGCCGGGGTGGGCGTGGGCGCGCTGCTGCTGGCGTCGGCCACGGCCTTCACGGTGGTCAAGTTCGCCGGGGCGGGCTACCTGATCTGGCTGGGTTTGAAGCAGTGGCGCTCGTCGGTGAGCGCCACCGTTGTCAGCGGTGGGCATGTGACGGCGCAGGCGGGTGTGCCGTCCGCGCGGGAACGCTTTGTCACCGGCTTCTTCACCAACGTGACCAATCCCAAGGGCATCGTGTTCATGGTGGCGGTGCTGCCGCAATTCATCGATCCGCAGCGCTCCTTGTGGCTGCAGTTGCTGGTGTTGTTGGTCACGACCATCGGGGTTGATCTCGTGGTCATGCACGGTTACGCCTTCCTCGCCTCGCGTGCGCAGCGCTGGCTCGCCACGGCCCGGGCCCGGCGGGCGCAGAACCGCGTGTTCGGCGGTGTGCTCATGGCCATGGGGGCCAGCTTGTTGCTGGTCAAGCGCGCGGCCTGAGCGCGCGCGGTGCTGGGCGTCGTGAGCTCACCTGGCCTGGGGCACGTGCAACACCAGGCAGGGAATGTAGGTGTCGAACCAGTCGGCGGTGTTCATCGCCGCCAACGGCTCGGTGCTGAGCGCCGGCGGTGTGGTGCACCCGGCCCTGCGGCGCCACAGGTGCACTGACACATCGAACAGGTATTTGCTCTCGCTGCTGGCGGTCACATACAGCGCCAGCGCCTGGTCTTCGCGCAAGGAAAGCCTGGTTGTGCTGTCCTGCCACAGGGTGTGCGATGGTGCCAGGCGCTTGCCGTGCAGGCGCTGGACAACATCACCCCATTCGACCGGTTGAAGCGGGAAGGCAATCTCGCCGCCATGGCGTTTGCCCAGCACGATCGGGTTGCGCTTCAGGGCGGTGAGCAGGGCGTCTTGAAAGCGCTGCAACCGGCTGTCCAGTGTCCGGGCGTGGCCAACGCTGACACGCAGCGCGTCAAGTGCGCTCTCGGCGCGGGCCAGCAGGTCCCTTGCAGCGGTTTCCGACGGGGTGGTGGGGTCGGTGGCCAGCGCCTTCAGATCGGCCAGCAGCGCCTGGCAGGGCCGCACTGTTTTGTCGGGAATCTGGAGCCGTTTCGCTGCGGTCACGAGATCGCGGCAATCCCCCAGGAAAAACTCGGCCGTGGCGGCCAGACCGTTCTGGATCAGGTGGTCCACCTCTGCCAGCGTCTCCGGGTCTTCGGGTGCTTCTTCCGCAGCCTGCGATGGCGGCTGGGCAGGGCCTGCCGGCACTGCGCGCGAACGTCTGGCGGCCTGGGCCACCCGCCGCCGGTCCAGCGCCACGGCGCGGTTGGCGGGCTGGGCCAGCGGGCCTTCGATCCAGGCCAGCAGGCGGTCCACCGACCATGAAGACACGGCGTCGGCCGTGGCCTGGTCAGCCGTTCGCTCGACGAGTGCGACCACCATGTCGGCTGGCCGTGCATCCTGCAACCAGGCCGCCTGCAGCGCTGCCATGCGGTGGTCGTTCTGCGCGTCGATCTCGCGCATCCGGGTCAAGGCCTGGCGGCTCTCGGTGGTCTTGGGTTCGCCCAGGGATTGGCCCGCGTCGACCGTCTGCACCGCGCGGCGCAGTGTCTCGTCCACGTTCAGCTGTTCGATTTCGGCAAGCCAGTCCACAGCGGTGTTGGCCACCTGGGTCAGTGGCGTCATGCTGTCCATTGCCGCGTCTTTAATGCCCTGGGCCACCACGTCGTGCAGGTTGACCCACGGCAGGCTGGCAGGCAGGCGGCGGCGCTCCTCCACCACCGCCTGCACGATCCCGAGCCGGTGGGTTTTGATCAGCTGATCGATGTGCCGCCAGGTGTCGGGCAGTGCCACCACCGGGCGGGTCAGCACCACGCGCCGGACTTCTTCCAGGACCGAATCTGCTGCCGGAACTTTTTGAGAAACCAGCGCGTTGCCGAGTCTGTCGAATGAGCTCGCCCAGGTCTTGAACGGCGCTTCTTTGGGGTGCTGCTCGTACAACGACTGGCGCAACTGCAGCAGCGGGCCACGCGTGCACTGGCGCAGGTATTGGGGCGGCAGCAGGCAGGCCAGCTGCCGCCAGGCTTTCAGCGCTGTGGCGTGGGGTGCAGCCAGTGACCCGAGAAGTGTGATCTCCTGGTCAATCTGGCTGTTGACGATGGCGATGCGATCGCTGCGGGTTTCCGCCCGGTGGTGGGCGAGGTAGGCGTTCAGGGCGAACGACAGGTGCTCGTCGGGGACGAACGGCAGCAAGCTCTTCAGGCCGAGGAAAGCTTCACCTTTGGCCGTGGTTTCGGCGGGCCGGTCCTTGTAGGCGAGGGTCAGGAATTCCATCATTTCCCGGTTGCGCTCTGTCGTGCGCTGCGGAGTGAAGTCCGGTGGCGACAGGAAGGTCCAGTCGGGCCACCGGGCCTGCAGCTCGGCGCCGCTGGCGTCCTCCATCAATTCCAGCCATGTCAGCATCGTGTGTCCTTTCGGAATGGGGTGGTTGTCCGTTCAGTGGGTGGACGGGATGTGCAGCACGCAGCAGGTCACGTAGGTGTCGAACCAGTCCTCGGTGTTCATGGGGGGATAGACGCCCTGGTCGTCGCTGGGCAGGCTGGTCTTGCCGAGCCGGCGGCGCCACAGGTGCACCGACACATCGAAGGCGTACTGGCTCAGGCTGCTGCCCGTGACATACAGGGCCAGGGCCTCGTTCACATCGAGCCGCACCCATTGACCCGCGATGCGCAACGCCTTCGCACTCGACAACCACCGCTGGTGGTACTGCTGGGCAACCCAGCCCCAGGCGTCGGCTTGCATCGGACAGGCGATCACGCCGCCTTCACGGCGGCCCGGCGACAGCGGTTCCATGGCCAGTGCGGCGCCGAGCGCCTGGTCAAACCGCGCCCGCAGATCGGCCGTGGCTTGCGCGATCCGGATGCTCGCCCGCAGCGCCTGTATCCGTTGCTCGGTTTCGGTCAGCAGTACCTGTGCGTGCTCCACATCCACGCCGCCATGCGCCTGGGCGAGCTTCTGAAGATCGCCCACGATGGCCTGGCAGGCGTTCTGCGGCCCTTCAGGCGCCCTCAGCTGCACTCCCAGCGCCAGCAGGTCGTGGATGTCGCCGAGGAAAAACACCGCAGCGGCCGTGTAGGCCTCGGCCTCGATGCGCCCGACATCGTCTTCGGTCAGGGGAGGGTCCTCGTCGGGCGCCGCGAGGGAAGGCGCGCCCGGCCGCGGGGGACGCTGCACGGGTTTCCGGGCGGGCGTGGATTGGGCGACCACCTGCCGGCGGTCGACCGCACGACCGCGCCGGGCGCCGACCAGCGGACCGTCGATCCAGCGCACCAGCTGCTCGACGGACCACGACTGCAGGATGTCGCGGCTCGGCAGCGTCGGGTCCGGGCGCGCGCCAGCCTGGCGCAATTGCCGCTGCAAGGCGTTTGTCTGGCGCCGCTGGCTGGCGGACGCGGCCTCACGCAGTTGCCGCAGCACCGCGCGGCTGCTGTCGGTGTGTTCGCCGAGCATCACACCGGCGTCCACCGCGGCCACGGTGGTGCGCGCGAGCACTTCGTTTTCCAGCTGGTTGTGGGCGGTGATGTTGGCGAACGCCGTGAGTGCGATGTCGGCGGCAGAGCGCTCGGGCTGGGCCTGTGCGTCCAGCAGGCCCTGGCGCAAGCCGCGGTCGCGCCAGCAGCGCAGCAAGGTGTCTTCGTCGGCACTGTGGCGCTCCGCCAGGTGCTGAAACACGTCGATCCGCCGTGCTTTCAACAAGGCCGTGATGGCCTGCGTCAAGGGCGCCAGCCCGGCCTTCGGGCTGGAGACCAGGGCCAGGTGGATGGTGGTCCAGACCGCGTGGCGCATTTCGACGGCAACCACCAGCTTGACCTGATCGGCCAGTTGTGTGGCCGACGCGCGCAGCGCCATCAGGCCGCGGCTGTGGGGTGTGCAGAAGACGTCGTTGCGGCGCTCGGTGCAGAAGGTGTTGACCATGAGGGGGCGGCTGATGTCGGGCAGCAGGAAGCCCACCGCCTTGAGGCGCTGCACCATCTGCCCGATGCCAGGGCTTGCGTCGGGCGGCTCCCCGCCCAGTTCGGCATCCACGGTGGCGGCTATCACGCCCTGCGCCTGCACATGGTCGGCGCGGTGCACCTGGTAGAACGCGATGCCCATGGCGATGGCGTACGAGAGGTACTCGTCGGGGATGTGCGGGCAGGCCGCGAGCAGTGCTGCGCGCGCCGCCTGTTTCAACGCCAGGTCCGCCGGGGCCGGCCACGCCGCCTCCAGGGCGGCCGACACCTGCTGCAAGCGCGCCGCCGTGTCGAGGGTGGCCGGATCCGGCGCCACGGCGAAGTTCCATTCCGGAAAGTTGATTTCCAGGACGCCTGTGTCGCTCAAGGTCAGCCAGCCGTACATGGGAGCTCCGCAAAGTGTTGTGCTGCAAGGAACGGGCAGTCTTGCACCGGTGGCGCCGCACGGGATCACGCAGCGGTCAAGGATTCATGACCTGCATCCCTAGGGATTGCTGCCGCGGTTCTGTCAGGTCCGCGGAGGACCGATACCATCGGAGCGCATGAACGACGTGTCCTTCTCCACCACCCTGGCGGTTCAACGCGTGACCGATCACCTGCGCGCACTGAACCACCCGCACCCGCCCCGCATGCTGGAAGACGCCGCGCGCACCGCGCAGCAGGCGGCCGACGCATTGGGGGTGGCGCTGGGGCAGATTGCCAAGAGCATCGTGTTTCGCCGCAAGAGCGACGGGGTGGCGGTGCTGGTCGTCACCTCGGGTGACCTGCGTGTGGACGAAAAAAAGGTGCAGGCCATCGTGTGTGCCGACGGTGGCAAGCTTGGCCGGGCCGATGCCGATTTCGTCAAGAGCAGCACCGGCTTTTCCATCGGCGGGGTGTCGCCACTGGCGCACGCCACGGCGGTCGTGACCTTGATCGACGCGCAGCTGTTCCGCTTCGACACCGTGTGGGCCGCTGCCGGCCATCCGCACGCGGTGTTTCCCCTCACGCCCCAACAACTCCAGGCCCTGACCGGTGCGCCCGTGCACGACGTCACCGTGGTCTGAAACACCGATTCAACATGTCCCTGCCCATCCGCCCTCCCGTCACACTGCAAGCCGCCCGCGCCAAGGCGGGCATCGCCCCCGGTGTGCCCTCACCCTGCATCTCGGTGTGCGAGATGGACGAAGCCCGATTTGCCTGCAAGGGCTGCTTTCGCACGATTCCCGAAATCTCGCAGTGGAGCCGCATGGCCGACGCCGAGAAGCTGGCGGTGTGGCAACTGATCGAAGCCCGGCAGGTGCCGGTGGCCGCACCATGACCGCCTTGCGCGAGATCGTCTTCCACTACGACCCGATCTCGCCCTACGCGCATCTGGCCTTCGAGCGCCTGCCCCAGGCGCTGATGGGCCACAGCGTGGCGGTTCGCTGCAAGCCGGTGCTGTTTGCCGCGCTGCTCAAGGCCCACGGCCAGCTGGGGCCCGCCGAGATCCCCGCCAAACGCGACTGGACCTACCGCCAGGTGGCTTGGCTCGCGCACCAGCACGGCGTGGTGCTCGATCTGCCGGCGGCGCACCCGTTCAACCCGTTGCCACTGCTGCGCCTGGGCCTGGCCTGCGCCACCGACGACGCGCCGGGCGACACCAACCGCTTTGTGACCGAGCAGCTGTTCCACCACGTGTGGCACGGCGGGCTGGACGCCACCGACCCGGCCCGCCTGGCCGATCTGCAAGCCCGTTTGCAGGACCACATGGCCCAGCGTGGGAAGCCCTGGAGCCCGCCCGAGGGCGAGGTGGTGAAACAGCGACTGCGTGCCAACAGCGACGAGGCGCTTGCTCTCGGTCTGTTCGGCGTGCCGGCCATGGTGGTGGACGGGCGCGTGTTCTGGGGGCTGGACGCGCTGCCCATGCTGCGCGCCTACCTCGACGGTGACGCCTGGTTCGAGACCCAGTGGGCCGCCGCGGCCGACCGGCCCGTGGGCGTGCGGCGCCCGAGCTGATTCAGCCCTCCAGCGACTTCGCCCAGCCGGTCCAGGCCTTGGGCGGCGGCGGGGCGTAATCGCCGTGTTTGCTGGTTCGCAGGCCCAGCGCGACCAGCGACTCGGCCATCTTCACCGCCACGCTCACACCGTCGATCACCGGCACGCCCAGGCGCTCGCTCAAGGTGGCGCACAAAGGCGCCATGCCCGCGCAGCCCAGCACGATGGCGCCGCTGCGGTCGCGCGCCAGCGCTTCGCGCGCGGCCGCCTCGATGCGCGCCACCAGGGCCTCCCCCGCGCGCTCCAGCTCCAGCACCGGAATGTCGGTGCCGTGCACGCCGCGGCAACGCCGCTCCAGCCCATAACGGTGCAGCAGGTGCTCGGCGGTGATGCAGGTGCGCGTCATGGTGGTCACCACCGAAAAGCCGGTGCACAGGAACGAGGCGGCGTGAAAGGCGGCTTCCGCGATGCCGATCACCGGTGCGTCGGTGGCTTCGCGCGCCGCGTCCAGCCCCGGGTCGCCAAAACAGGCGATCACCACCGCATCGGGCCGCGGGTTCGCCAGGCGCACCTGCTCGGCCACGCCGGCTGCGGCAATGGTTTCCTCGAAGTGGCTCTCGATGGATTCGGGCCCGAAGCCGGGCTGCACCGCGTGGATGCGTGTGCCGGGCGCGGCCACCGCCCGCGCGGCCTCGGCAATGGCCTGTGTCATGGCGGTGGAGGTGTTCGGGTTGATCAGGAGTAGGTTCATGTGGTGTGGCTTTTGGGGCCCCATTGCGGTGAATATTGCATACAAAAAATTCAAAGTGCTGCCACATCCTGGGGCGAAACCGGTTGTGTCTGCGCCAAGCTGGTGCAAGAATAAATCACGAAAAAGCCCAAAACCAGCTGTTTTTCCCATGAAAACAGGGGGTTGAGCGGGAAGTTTCGCTTTCGTCGAATCGGTGGTGGCACGCAGGTTGCATACAAAAATCTTGCCAGGCCATTCTTCGGCTGCGCACCTGCCTGGGGCAGGAGGCGCACCGTGATGAGCGTGCCCACCCAAGGTCTTGCCCTTTGTTCCACCCGAAACCGCTGGAGTCACGATGAACCGGAAATCCACCTCGCCCCGCTTTGCAGCCCGACCCTTGGGCTTCGCTCTGGCCGCCGGCCTGATCGCCACCCTGGCCTCGCCGACCGTGATGGCGCAAGAAAAGGTCTTGCGCATCGCCATGACCGCGGCCGACATTCCGCGCACGCTCGGCCAGCCCGACCAGGGCTTCGAAGGCAACCGCTTCACCGGCATCCCGATGTACGACGCGCTCACGCACTGGGACCTGTCCAAGGGTGATGCGGCCAGCGTGCTGATCCCCGGCCTGGCCACCTCGTGGACCACCGACGCCGCCGACAAGACCAAGTGGGTTTTCAAGCTGCGCCCCGGTGTGAAGTTCCACGATGGCTCCGACCTCACCGCCGACTCGGTGGTGTGGAACGTGCAGAAGGTGCTCGACAAGGACGCCCTGCATTTCGACGCCAGCCAGGTCGGTGTGACCGCCTCGCGCATGCCCACGCTGCGCAGCGCCCGCAAAATCGACAACCTCACGGTGGAGCTCACCACCAGCGAGCCCGACGCGTTTCTGCCGTTGAACCTGACCAACCTGTTCATGGCCTCACCGGCCCACTGGCAGAAGAAGTTTGAAGCCGCCGCCGGCGCCACGCCCGCGGAGAAGTCCAAGAACGCCTGGGTCGCGTTTGCCGCCGATGCGTCGGGCAGCGGCCCCTTCAAGATGGCCCGCTTCCTGCCGCGCGAGCGCCTGGAGATGGTGGCCAACAAGACCTACTGGGACCCCAAGCGCACGCCCAAGATCGACCGTGTGGTGATGGTGCCCATGCCCGAAGCCAACGCCCGCACGGCCGCGCTGCTGTCCGGCCAGGTCGACTGGATCGAAGCGCCCGCGCCCGACGCCATGCCGCAGATCACGCAGCGCGGCTTCAAGATCTACAGCAACGCCCAGCCGCACGTGTGGCCGTGGCAGCTGTCGTTTGCCGAGGGCTCGCCCTGGCTCGACAAGCGCGTGCGCCACGCGGCCAACCTGTGCGTGGACCGCGAAGGCCTCAAGACCTTCCTGGGCGGCATGATGGCCGTGCCCAAGGGCACCGTGCCGCCGGGCCACCCCTGGTGGGGCAACCCCAAGTTCGACATCAAGTACGACGTGAAGGCCGCTCAGGCGCTCATGACGCAGGCCGGCTTCTCGGCCGCCAAACCCATGAAGGCCAAGGTGCAGATCTCCGCCTCGGGTTCGGGCCAGATGCAGCCGCTGCCCATGAACGAGTTCGTGCAGCAGTCGCTGAAAGCATGCTTCATCGACATCGAATTCGACGTCATCGAATGGAACACGCTGTTCACCAACTGGCGCAAGGGTGCCAAGGACCCGTCGGCCAACGGCAGCCACGCCACGAACGTGAGCTTCGCCGCCATGGACCCGTTCTTCGCCATGGTGCGTTTCACCAGCACCAAGACCTTCCCGCCGGTGTCCAACAACTGGGGCTACTTCGGCAACCCCGAGTTCGACAAGCTGATCGCCGATGCACGCACCAGCTTTGACGACAAGGAGCGCGACGCCGCATTGGCCAAGCTGCACGCCCGCATCGTGGAAGAGGCGCCGTTTGTGTGGATCGCGCACGACGTGGGTCCACGCGCCATGAGCGCCAAGGTCAAGGGCGTGGTGCAGCCGCGCAGCTGGTTCATCGACATCGCCCCGATGTCGGTGGACTGATCCGCCTCCACCCCGTGGCCCGTGTGGGCCGCGGGGTCTGACAGGTTGTTGACCGGAGGTTCGCGCGATGCTGACGTTTCTCTTCCGGCGTGTGATCTACACGCTGCCCATCATGCTGGGCGTGGCACTGGTGTGTTTTGCCCTGGTGCACCTCTCGCCGGGCGACCCGCTGGTCTCCATCCTGCCGCCGGACGCGTCGGTCGAGCTGCAGCAGCAGCTGATCGAGCTCTACGGCTTCAACCGCTCGTACCCCGAGCAATTCGTCAGCTGGGTCTGGCGCGCGTTGCAGGGTGACCTGGGCACCTCCATTGCCTCGGGCCGGGCCGTCACCGAAGAGGTGATGCGCGCGGTGGTCAACACCTTGCGCCTGGCCGTGCTGGCCACGCTGATCGGATTCATCTTCGGCTGCCTGTTCGGTTTTGTGGCGGGTTACTTCCAGAATTCCTGGCTCGACAAGGCCGCCTCGCTCACCTCGGTGCTGGGCGTGAGCGTGCCGCACTACTGGCTGGGCATGGTGTTGGTCATCGTCTTCTCCAGCATCCTCATGTGGCTGCCGCCCGGCGGCGCCGGCCCGGGTGGCTCCAGCGAATGGATCTGGGACTGGGAGCATGTCAAACACATGATCCTGCCGGCCGTGACCATGAGCGTGATTCCCATGGGCATCATCGCGCGCACCGTGCGCGCGCTGGTGGCCGACATCCTGGCGCAGGAATTCATCGTCGGACTGCGCGCCAAGGGCCTCACCGATGTGGGCGTGTTCACCCACGTGGTGAAGAACGCCGCGCCCACCGCACTGGCCGTCATGGGCCTGCAGCTGGGCTACCTGCTGGGTGGCTCCATCCTCATCGAGACCGTGTTCTCGTGGCCGGGCACCGGCTTCCTGTTGAACTCGGCCATCTTCCAGCGCGACCTGCCGCTGCTGCAGGGAACCATCCTCGTGCTGGCCATGTTCTTCGTGGTGCTCAACCTCGTGGTGGATGTGATCCAGACGCTGCTCGATCCCCGCATTGCCCGCTGAACCGAAAGACACACCCATGCTTCAAGTTGCAGTGGATCCGGGCAAGGTGCCCGCTCTCGTGTTCGAACGGTCACCGGGTTACTGGCAGACCGTGGGTCGGCGTTTCATGCGCGACCGCGTGGCCATCGGCGCGGCGGTGGTGGTGCTGATCCTGCTCATCCTGGCGGTGTTCGGCCCCTGGCTGGTGCCGTCCGATCCGTACGCCTCGTCGATGATGAAGCGCTTGAAGCCCATCGGCTTCGAAGGCCACCCGCTGGGCACCGACGAACTCGGGCGCGACATGCTCTCGCGCCTCATGGTGGGCGCGCGGCTCTCGCTGTTCATGGGCATCACGCCGGTGGTCCTGGCGTTTGTGGTGGGCTCGCTGATCGGCATCACCGCGGGCTACGCCGGCGGCACGCTCAACACCGTGATGATGCGCACCATCGACGTGTTTTATGCCTTCCCCTCGGTGCTGCTGGCCATTGCGCTCTCGGGCGCACTCGGCGCAGGCATCACCAATTCGCTGATCTCGCTGACCATCGTGTTCATACCGCCGATTGCGCGGGTGGCCGAGAGCGTGACCACGCAGATACGCGGACGCGACTTTGTGGACGCGGCGCGCGCCTCGGGCGCCAACGCCTTCACCATCGTGCGGGTGCACGTGCTGGGCAATGTGCTCGGGCCGATCTTTGTGTACGCCACCAGCCTGATCGCGGTGGCCATGATCCTGGCCTCGGGCCTGAGTTTTCTGGGCCTCGGTGTGAAGCCGCCTGAGCCCGAGTGGGGCCTGATGCTCAACACCTTGCGCACCGCCATCTACGTGCAACCGTGGATCGCGGCTTTGCCCGGCGTGATGATCTTCATCACCTCGATCGCCTTCAACCTCCTGGCCGACGGCCTGCGTTCAGCGATGGAGATCAAACAATGAGCCTGAGCACCCCCGACATCGGCGGCCCGGCACAACCCCTCATGGGTGTGCGCGGCCTGGTCAAACATTTCCCGCTCAAGAAAGACGTGTTCGGTCGCGGTGGCGGCGTGGTGCGTGCGGTCGACGGCATCGACTTCGACGTCTTCAAGGGCGAGACCCTGGGCGTGGTGGGCGAGTCGGGCTGCGGCAAGTCCACCACCGCGCGCCTGCTCATGCAGCTGATCCGGCCCGACCGCGGCGAGATCGTGTTCGATGGCCAGACCGTGGGCGGCGCCGCGCTCAGCCTCAAGCAATTCCACCGCCAGACGCAGATGGTGTTCCAGGACAGCTACGCCTCGCTCAACCCGCGCCTGACGATGGAGGACTCGATCGCCTTTGCACCGCAGGTGCACGGGCTGCCGCGTCAGGAGGCGGTGGAGCGCGCGCGCGACCTGCTCGCGCGCGTGGGCCTGGAGCCGCGGCGGTTCGCCGAGCGCTACCCGCACGAGCTGTCGGGCGGTCAACGCCAGCGCGTGAACATCGCGCGTGCGCTGGCCCTGCAGTCGCGCCTGATCATCCTGGACGAAGCCGTCTCGGCGCTGGACAAGTCGGTCGAAGCACAGGTGCTCAACCTGCTGCTCGACCTCAAGGACGAGTTCGGCCTGACCTACATCTTCATCAGCCACGACCTCAACGTGGTGCGCTACATGAGCGACCGCGTGATGGTGATGTACCTCGGCCAGGTGGCCGAGATCGGCGAGAGCGAAACCCTGTTCGACCACCCGGCCCACCCGTACACGCGCGCGCTGCTCTCGTCCATTCCGTCCATGGACCCGGACCACCGCACCGAGGTGCCGCCGCTGGCCGGCGATCCGCCCAACCCGATCAACCCGCCACCGGGCTGCCGTTTCCACACCCGCTGCGCGCACGCGCAGGCCCTGTGCAGCGAACGGGTGCCCACGCTCAGCCCCATCGAGCAGGGCCAGGTCGCGTCGTGCTGGATGCACGTGGCCGACAGCGGCCACACCGAAGCGCCTGTGTTGTTGAAGGAAGCCGCATGAGCACAGACACCGACAAACCCTTCGTCGACGTGCGCAACCTGCGCGTCACCTTCACCGGCGGCAAGAAGCCGGTGGAGGCCGTCAACGGTGTGGACCTGCAGGTCAAGCGCGGTGAGGTGGTGGCGCTCATCGGCGAATCCGGCTCGGGCAAGAGCGTCACGCTGCGCAGCCTGCTGCGGCTGCACCCGCCCGGGCGCAGCCGCATCGAAGGCGCCATGCGCGTGGGCGACCAGGACGTGCTCGCGCTCGGCACCCAGGCCCTGGCCGACTACCGCGGCAAGGTCGCGTCCATGATCTTCCAGGAGCCGCTGCTCGCGCTCGACCCGGTGTATTCGGTGGGCGCGCAGATCACCGAGGCGATCCGCCGCCATGAAAACGTGAGTGCGGCGCAGGCCCAGCAACGTGCGCTGGAACTGTTCGAGCGCGTGCGCATCCCCAGCCCCGAGCGGCGGCTGCAGGCCTACCCGCATGAAATGTCGGGCGGCATGCGCCAGCGCGCCATGATCGCGCTGGCCCTGGCCTGCCGGCCCCAGCTGCTGCTGGCCGACGAGCCCACCACCGCGCTGGACGCCACGGTGCAGATCCAGATCTTGCTGCTGCTGCGCGAGCTGCAGCGCGAGCTCGGCCTGTCGGTGATCTTCGTCACCCACGACATCGGGGCCGCGGTGGAGGTGGCCGACCGCATCGCGGTGATGTACGCCGGGCGCATCGTGGAAGAGGGCGCTGCGGCCACCCTGTTGCGCGCGCCGCGCCACCCCTACACGCTGGCCCTGCTCAAGAGCCGCGCCAGCGGTGCGCTGCCCAAGGGAACGCGGCTGGAGACCATCGCCGGTTCACCGCCCGACCTCACCGCCTTGCCCGCCGGCTGTGCGTTTTCCGACCGCTGCCGCATGGTGCAGGACGCCTGCAAGACCACCCGCCCCGAGATCAGCTGGCTCGCTGCTGGCCACAGCGTGCGCTGCCACCGCGTGGCCGAAACGGCTCTCTGACCTCATCCATCACAAGAACCCCATGACACCCCACGCCGACGTTCTGCACGACCCCGCCCGCGCCTTCATGCCCTACCCCGCCGTGCCGGTTCCGCGCGCGGCCACCGGCCCGCTCGCCGGCCTGGGCTTCGGCGTCAAGGACCTGTTCCACATCCACGGTTACCCCACCAGCGGTGGCCAGCCCTTGCTGCTGGCGTTGCTCGGCGTGCAGAGCCGCACGGCGCCCACCGTGCAGACCTTGCTGGACGCGGGCGCGCGCTTTGTGGGCAAGACCATCACCGACGAGCTGGCGTTCTCCATGAACGGACAGAACGCTCACTTCGGCTCGCCCATCAACGGCGCCGCACCCGACCGCATTGCCGGCGGCTCATCGTGTGGCTCGGCGGCGGCCGTGTCGCACAGCCTGTGCGACTTTGCGCTGGGCACCGACACCGGCGGCTCGGTGCGGGCCCCCGCCAGCCACTGCGGCCTGGTCGGCCTGCGACCCAGCCACGGCCGCGTGAGCCTGCAGGGCGCACTCGACCTCGCGCCCAGCCTGGACACCTGCGGCTGGTTCACGCGCGACGTGCCCACCTTCGCGCGCGTGGCCAACGTGCTGCTCGGCGACGACGCAATGCCGCTGCCGAAAAACCTGCGCCTGCTCGCCCCGGCCGACCTGTGGGCGCTGGCCACACCCGAGGCCCGCAAGGCGCTGGCGCCCGCGCGCAGCCAGATCGAGGCGGTGCTCGGCAAGGCCGGCAAGGCGCAGGTGGTGCTGGACAGCCTGGACGCGATGTACTGGCACTTCCGCCACATTCAGGGCCACGAGTCGTGGCAGGTCGATGGCGATTTCATCCGCCGCTTTGCGCCGCCCTTGGGCCCGGGCGTGGCGCAGCGCTTTGAGTGGAGTTCCAACGTGACCGACGCGCAGGCTGCCGAGGGCCGTGTCTTCCGTGAGCGCTTCACCGACCACCTCACGCAACTGCTGGGCGACGACGGCGTGCTGGTGCTGCCCACCATGCCCGACATCGCGCCGCGTGTGGCCGACCCGGACAGCGCGCTGGAGGATTACCGCAACCGCGCCATCCGCCTGCTGTGCGTGGCGGGTTTGTCGGGCTTTCCGCAGCTCAGCCTGCCGCTTGCGCGCCGCGCCGGTGCGCCGCTGGGCATCTCGCTGCTGGGCCCGCGCGGCAGCGACCGCAGCCTGGTGCGCCTGGCCGAACGCATCAACCGGGGAACGGGCAAATAGACCCCCAAGGCGCCGGTTGGCCAAGCCTGATCCAATGTTGATCCATGAACACCGAGCTGCCCCTGTCGCCCCCGCCCACCGACCCTGACGGCACCGCCACCGACCGGGTGTACGAGGCCATCTACCTTGCCGTTCTCGAACACCGGCTCGCGCCCGGCGAATGGCTGCGCGAAGCCGAGTTGGCCACCGAATTCAAGGTCTCGCGCACGGTGGTGCGCCAGGCCCTGCAGCGCCTGGCGCAAGACCAGGTGATCGAGCTGCGCCACAACCGCGGCGCGCGCGTGCCGCTGCCCAGCCTGGAAGACGCGGTCCATGTGTTCGAAGCGCGCCGCATTGTTGAATGCGAGGTGGCGCGCCGCCTCGGCGGCCGGTTGACACCTGAGCAACTGGCCGAGCTGCGCGCGGTGGCGCAGGCCGAGCAGGCCGCCGACCAGCGCGGCGACCGGGCCGAAGCCATCCGCATGTCGGGCGAGTTTCACCACGCGCTCACGCGCATGCACGGCAACCCCGTGTTCGGCCGCCTGCTCAACGGCCTGCTGCCCACGACCTCGCTGCTGATGGCGCGCTTCAAGGTCGACGGTGGCCAGGTCTGCGTGGCGCACCGCCATGTGGACGTGATCGATGCGCTGCTGCGCGGCAGCGCGCCCGCCGCGGCCGAAATGCGCAAACACCTGGTGGAGCTCGAACGCTCGCTGGTCGACACGCCGGTGCGGGGCCGGCGCCTGCGCGATGCCTTCGCCGCCTACCGCGACACCCCCCAACCCGAAACCGAATTGCCATGAACACCCTCACACCATCTCCTGTCTCCACCGGCCTGCGCATCGACGGCGAACGCCTGTGGGCCTCGCTGATGGAGCTGGCGCAGATCGGCGCCACGCCCAAGGGTGGCGTGTGCCGCCTCGCGCTCACCGACCTCGACCGCCAGGGCCGCGACCTCGTGACGCGCTGGGCGCGCGATGCCGGCATGAGCGTCACGGTCGACAAGATCGGCAACGTGTTCATGCGCCGTCCCGGACGCAACCCGGCGCTGCCCCCGGTCATGACCGGCAGCCACATCGACACCCAGCCCACCGGCGGCAAGTTCGACGGCAACTACGGTGTGCTCGCCGGCATCGAGGTGGTGCGCACGCTCAACGACCACGGCATCCAGACCGAAGCGCCGATCGAGGTGGCGTTCTGGACCAACGAAGAAGGTTCGCGCTTTGTGCCGGTGATGATGGGCTCGGGCGTGTTTGCCAAGGCCTTCACGCTGGAGCACGCTTACGCCGCGCGCGACACCGAGGGCAAGAGCGTGCGCGATGAGCTGGAGCGCATCGGCTACATCGGCGATCAGGAGCCGGGTGATCACCCCATCGGCGCCTACTTCGAGGCCCACATCGAACAAGGCCCGGTGCTCGAGGACGCCGACGTCACCATCGGCGTGGTGCACGGCGTGCTCGGCATCCGCTGGTTCGACTGCACCGTGACCGGGATGGAGGCGCACGCCGGCCCCACGCCCATGGCGCTGCGGCGCGACGCGCTGCAGGTGGCCACGCTGCTCATGCAGGAGGTGGTGGCTTCGGCCTTGCGCCACGGTCCGCACGGGCGCGGCACCGTGGGCATGGTGCAGGTGCACCCCAACAGCCGCAACGTGATTCCTGGCCAGGTGAAGTTCTCCATCGACCTACGCAACAGCACCGACGCGCTGGTGGACCAGCAGGTCGCGGAAGTGCGTGCGCTCGCCGCGCGCCTGAGCGCCGAGACCGGCATGGCGATCGGCATCGAGCTGGTGTCCAGCTACGCGGCGCAGCCGTTCGACGCGGGCTGTGTGCAGGCCGTGCAGAGCGCGGCCGAGCAACTGGGCCTGAGCCACATGCCGGTGGTCTCGGGCGCCGGGCACGACGCCATTTACGCCGGGCAGCTGGCCCCGGCCGGCATGATCTTCATCCCGTGCAAGGACGGCATCAGCCACAACGAGATCGAAGACGCCAAACCCGCGCACATCACCGCCGGCTGCAACGTGCTGCTGCACGCGATGCTGGAGCGCGCTGGCGTCTCGGGCGCTTGAGTCAGTCGGCGAAGGCTTCGCTCAGCGCCAACACCTGGCCGGTGCTCGCGGCTTCGTAGCCCTGCAGCGCGGCCACGCGCGAGCGGAAGGCGGGTGAACGCAGCACGCCGAGCACCGGGCGCAGTTCCGCGCGGTCCATGGCGTCGGACGGCAGGGCAAAGAAGTAGCGCTCTTTGAGCAGCGGAATGAAGTGCAGGCCGAAGCGGTGCGCTGCCGTTTGAACACCGATGCCCACGTCGGCCATGCCGCTGGCCACATAGGCGGCCACAGCGGCGTGGGTCAGCTCGGTGTTTTCAAAGCCGGTCACCGCGTGTGCGTCGATGCCGTGGCGCTGCAGCAGCAGGTCGGTCAGCACGCGCGTGCCCGAGCCTTCGGGCCGGTTGACAAAGCGCAGGTCACGCCGGCTGAGGTCGCCCAGGCCTTGAATGCCCTTCGGGTTGCCCGGTGCACAAAACAGGCCTTGCGTGCGCACGGCCAGGTGCACCAGCCGGTGCTGGTCGCGCTTGAGCCAGGGCAGGTAGCGCTGCACGGCGGCGGCCTGAAACTCGCCCAGCGGCACGTGAAAACCGGCCAGCTCGCAGTCACCCTGTGCGAGCGCGGCCACGGCTTCCAGGCTGTTGCGGTAGCGCAGTTCCACCGGCACCTGGCGCGCGGCCAGCTGCTCGCGCAGCGCGGCCACGGCAAACCCGTGGCTGGCGTGCAGGCGCGGTACCGCGCGTTGCTTGCGTTGCACGCGCCCGAGTTCCCCTTCAAATTCCGAGGCCAGCGATTCCAGCAGCGGCTGCAAGCGCGCGCCGATGCGCGCGTCCGCCCAGATGAGCTTGTCGCCCAGCTCGGTCAGCGCGGAGCCGCGTCCCCGCCCGCGCACCAGCAGCGCCTGGCCAAACAGCGCTTCGGCCTGCTGCAGCAAACCCCAGGCGTGGCGGTACGAGAGGTCCAGTTCGCGGCCCGCCTGCGAGATGCTGCCCGAGGCCTGCACCGCCGCCAGCAGCTGCAGCAAGGTGTTGGCGTCCAGCGCGGGGCCGCCGTCCTGGCTGATTTGCCATCGGGGTTGCAGGGTGATGCGCAGCATGGCGGTGGGCACGGGTTTATGCAATGAAGAACATATTAAAACCCGGCTGCGGTGCTAGTGTGTCGGCATGACCACCGTGATCCCCATCCGCCCCGCGCAAGCCGTGCGCCGCGGCCCGCCGCGCCACACACCCAAAGGCCGCCAGACCTCGCCACAGGCACGCGAGCGCGTGGCTGTTCTGTGCACCGGCCTGGCGCCGCGAGCCGACCTGCTGATCGAACACCTGCACCGGCTGCAGGACGGCGAAGGCGCCTTGCGCCACGGCCACCTGGCAGCCTTGGCCGAACACCTCAAGCTCAGCCAGGTCGAGGTGTTCGAGGTCGCGAGCTTCTACCACCACTTCGAGATCGTGGACGACGACGCGGCCGTGCCCGCCACCGTGGTGCGCGTGTGCGAGAGCCTGTCGTGTTCCATGGCCGGCAGCGCGACCCTGATGAGCGATCTGCAGGCTGCGTTGGCCGACGACCCATCGGTGCGTGTGCAGCCCGCTCCCTGCATTGGCCAGTGCCACCGCGCGCCAGCCGCCTGCGTGGGCCAGCGCCAGCTGCCGCATGCCACGGTTGACGCGGTGCAGGCCTTGCTCAAGAGCGGCGACACCGGTCCCCGCGATCTGCCGGTGCCCGAGGCGTCCGAACTCAAGCAACTGCAACGTCTGCTCTCGGGTGAAAGCGGCCCCGATGCGGTGCTGGCCGAACTCAAGGCTTCCAACCTGCGTGGCCTGGGCGGCGCGGGCTTTCCGGCCTGGCGCAAGTGGGAAACCGTGCGTGCGCAACCCGGCCCACGCCACATGGTGGTCAACATCGACGAAGGCGAGGTCGGCACCTTCAAGGACGGCCACGTGCTCACCAGCGCGCAGGCCGGTGCACCGCAGGTGCTGGAAGGTCTGTTGATCGCCGCGCAGGTGGTCGGCATCGATCACGTGTGGCTGTACCTGCGCGACGAATACCACGATGCCCGCGTGTTGTTGCAGCGTGAACTCGACACGCTGCAAGGGCGCCTGCAGGCGCTCGCCGCGCAGTACCCCGGCTACACGCCGCCCGTGATTGAACTGCGGCGCGGCGCCGGCGCCTACATCTGCGGTGAAGAGTCGGCGCTCATCGAATCGGTGGAAGGCAAGCGCGGCCTGCCGCGCCTGAAGCCGCCCATCGTCGCGCTGCACGGCGTGTTTGGCCGGCCCACGCTGGCGCACAACCCCGAGACGCTGTGGTGGCTGCCCGAGATCCTGGCGCACGGCGGCGCGTGGCTCAACACGCACGGCCGCGCCGGGCGCAACGGCCTGCGGCGCTTCTCGGTGTCGGGCCGCGTGAAGCAGCCGGGTGTGTATCTCGCGCCCGCCGGCATCACGCTGCGCGAACTGATTGACGAACACGCCGGTGGCATGGCCGAGGGCCACACGCTGTACGCGTACCTGCCGGGCGGGGCTTCCGGCGGCATCCTGCCGGCTGCGCTGGCCGACGTGCCGCTGGACTTCGACACCCTGGCCGAACACGGCGCCTTCGTCGGCTCCATGGCGGTGGTCGTGCTGGGCCAGCACGACAAGGCGCGCGACGCGGCACTGAACCTCATGCGCTTCTTCGAACACGAATCGTGTGGCCAGTGCACACCCTGCCGCGCCGGCACCACCAAGGCGGTGGAACTGATCCAGGCGCCGGTGTGGGACGCAGCGCTGCTGGCCGAGCTCTCGCAGGTGATGCGCGACGCCAGCATCTGCGGCCTGGGCCAGGCCGCGCCCAACCCGGTCGACAGTGTGCTGCGCTTCTTTCCCCACGAGGTGAACGCATGAAGACCAACGACCTGCCGCAGAACGCGGCCCCGATCGCCTTCACGCTCAATGGCCGCGCGGTGGAAGCCGCGCCCGGCGAGACCCTGCTGAAAGCCGCGCAGCGCGCCGGTGTGGCGGTGCCGCACCTGTGCCACAAGGACGGCCTGCGCAGCCCGGGCAACTGCCGCGCCTGTGTGGTGGAGATCGAAGGCGAGCGCGTGCTGGCACCATCGTGCTGCCGCGCGCCCGCGCCGGGCATGGTGGTCACCACCGACAGCCCGCGCGCGGCCGCCGCGCAGAAGACCGTGCTGGAGCTGCTGCTGTCGGACGCGCCGGACACGGCCGCGCTCAAGCACGACAGCGAGCTGGCGCATTGGGCGGATGTTGCGGGTGCGAGGGCGGGGCGCTTTCCGCTTCGTGCCGCCGCCGTGCAAGACCTGAGTCATCCGGCGATGGCGGTCAACCTCGACGCCTGCATCCAGTGCACGCGCTGCATCCGCGCCTGCCGCGAGACGCAGGGCAACGACGTGCTGGGCCTGGCGTTTCGTGGTGGCCACGCGCAGATCGTGTTCGACCAGAACGACCCCATGGGCGAGAGCACCTGCGTGGCCTGCGGCGAATGTGTGCAGGCTTGCCCCACGGGTGCGATTGCGCCGGCCAACGGTGCGTACGCCAAGGTTTCAGACAAGACCGTCGATTCCGTTTGCCCGTTTTGCGGCGTGGGCTGCCAGCTCACCTACCACGTGACGGACGAGAAGATCGAACACGTCGAGGGCATCAACGGCCCGGCCAACGAAGGCCGGCTGTGCGTCAAGGGCCGCTTCGGCTTCGACTACGCGCACAGCCCCGAGCGGCTCACGCGTCCGCTGATCCGACGCGCCGACGCGCCGAAAGACCCGCAGGCGGTGATGCGCCGCGACTGGCGCGAACTCTTCCGAGAAGCCAGCTGGGACGAAGCGCTTGACGCGGCCGCCAACGGCTTCAAGCGCGTCATGGCCAGCACCCCCGCGCGCGGCCGCCAGGGCCCGGTGGCCGGCTTCGGTTCGGCCAAGGGCACGAACGAAGAGGCCTACCTGTTCCAGAAGCTGATCCGCACCGCGTTCGCCACGCACAACGTCGACCACTGCACACGCCTGTGCCACGCATCGAGTGTGGCCGCACTCATGGAGGGCCTGGGCTCGGCCGTGGTCACCAACCCGCTGCGCGACGTGGAGCATGCCGACTTTGTGCTGCTGATCGGCGCCAACCCGGCGCAGAACCACCCGGTGGGCGCGACCTGGATCAAGAACGCGGTGAAGAACAACGGCCTGAAGCTCGTGCTGGCCGACCCGCGCCGCACCGAACTCGCGCGCCACAGCTGGAAACACCTGGGCTTCCAGCCGGGCACCGACGTGGCCCTGCTCAACGCGCTGCTGCACACCATCGTGTTCGAAGGCCTCACCGACCCGGCCTACATCGAGGCGCACACGCTGGACTTCGCGCAGTTCAAGGCCCACCTGGTCGACTTCTCTCCTGAAGCCATGGCGCCGGTCTGCGGCATCGACGCCACCACGCTGCGCGAGGTGGCGCGCGCTTACGCCACGGCGAAGAACGCCATGATCCTCTGGGGCATGGGCATCAGCCAGCACACGCACGGCACCGACAACGCGCGCTGCCTGATCGCGCTCTCGCTCATCACCGGGCAGATCGGCCGCCCCGGCACCGGGCTGCACCCGCTGCGCGGACAGAACAACGTGCAGGGCGCGAGCGACGCCGGGCTGATCCCCATGGTGCTGCCCGACTACCAGAAGGTGAGCGACCCCCACACGCGCGAAAAGGCCGAGCGCCTGTGGAACCTGGCCCCCGGCACGCTGGGCAGCGAAGCCGGTCTCACCGTGGTGGAAATCATCGACGCCGCGCACCGCCGCGAGATCCGCGCCATGCTGATCCAGGGCGAGAACCCGGCCATGAGCGACCCGGACGCGGCCCACGCGCGCGAGGCGCTCGCGGGACTGGACCACCTGGTGGTGCAGGACATCTTTCTGACTGAGACCGCGAGCCTGGCCGACGTGGTGCTGCCCGCCACCGCCTGGCCCGAGAAAACCGGCAGCGTGACCAACACCGACCGTTGCGTACAGCTTGGCCGCAAGGCCGTGCGCGCGCCAGGTGAAGCCATGGCCGACGCGTGGATCACCGAACAGCTGGCGCGCCGCCTGGACCTGGACTGGACCTACGGCGTGGCCGCCGACGGCACGGCCGCCTCCGATGCCCACAGCGGCATCGGCGCCGTGTTCGAGGAGATGCGGGCCATGATGCCCAGCATCGCCGGCCTGTCGTGGGCGCGGCTGCAGCGCGAAGGCGCGGTGACCTACCCGGTGAGCAGCGAGGACGACCCGGGCCACCCGGTGGTGTTCACCGACGGGTTTCCCACCGACAGCGGGCGCGCCACGCTGGTGGGGGCCAGTGTCACGCCGCCGGCCGAGGTGCCCGATACCGGCTACCCGATGGTGCTGATCACGGGGCGCCAGCTGGAGCACTGGCACACCGGCAGCATGACGCGGCGCAGCGATGTGCTCGACGCGCTCGAGCCCGGCCCGGTGGTGAGCCTGCACACCACCACCGCGCAGCGGCTGGGATTGGCGGCCGGTGCGCTGGCGCAGGTGCGTTCGCGACGAGGCGAAGTGGCGCTGCCGGTGCGGCTGGACGACGCCATGCCGCTGGACACCGCCTTCATCCCGTTTGCCTACGCGGAAGCCGCGGCCAACCTGCTCACCAACCCGGCCCTGGACCCGGTGGGCAAGATCGCCGAACTGAAGTACTGTGCGGTGGACGTGCGGCCCGCCTTGTCCGTGAAAGAACCCACCCCGGTTTGATCTGACGCAAGCCGGGTGTGCCGGGGCTCTCCTAGGATGAAACGGTGCTGCGGCGAGCGGCCCGTTCCATCCACCCCTGTTCGAGGAGAGCGACCATGTTCAAGAAAATCCTGCTGCCCACCGACGGTTCCGACCTCAGCGTGTTCGCCACCCGCGCCGCCGTGGGCCTGGCCAAGAGCCAGGACGCGCAAGTCGTCGGCGTCTATGTGATCGACCCCTTCCCCTACATCGGCATCGGCGACGCCTCGGCCATCGGCCTGCAGGCCTACCTGACCGAGGCCAAGGCGGCGGCAGGTGTGGCGCTGGACGCCGCGCGCATGGCCTGCGCGGCCGAGGGCGTGCCGTTCGCGGGCGACACCATCGAGCGCAACGTGATCTACGAAGGGATCATTGAAACGGCCGAGGCCGAAAACTGCGACCTGATCGTGATGGGCTCACACGGCCGACAAGGTGTGAAGGCGCTCATCCTGGGCAGCGTGGCGCAGAAGGTGCTGACCCACGCCAAGGTGCCTGTGCTGATCGTGAAATCTTGAGGATCACCAACCTGCAACGAGTGCAGATCTCCCAACCCAGAACACCGCGGAACCGGCTCTGCCGGGCCGCAGGTGTTGCCCCCTGAGGGGGAAGCGCCGCAGGCGCATCGGGGGGAATTGGGTTCAGCGCATGAACTTGCCGCTGGCGTTCACGATGGACAAATCGGAAAAATCCAGACCCGTGTGGTCTGTGGCGCTGTAGCTGATCTGCAGGCCGCCGATGTCGTAGTTGCGAATGCCTTCCAGTGCGTCGCGCAGGGCCACCGGGGTCGGGTTCGGGCCGGCGCGGCGCAGGCCTTCGGTGACCACCTTGGCCGCGGCAAAGCCTTCCATCATCGCGGGCGACACACCGTCCAGGCCCTTGGCCCTGGCCAGGTCCTGCGCTTCCTTGATCAGCGGAAACGCCACCGAACGCTCGTTGGGGAACACCTGCGTGACGATCACGCCGCGCGCGTGTTCACCCAGCAGCTTGATGAAGCCTTCCGAGGCGTTGTTGGACAGCGTGACCAGCTGCGCCCGCGAACCCGCTTCGCGGATCGCCTTCATGCCGTTGGAGGCGTTGCCGGCCGAGCCGATGATCATCACAGCCTGGGCGTTGCTCTTGGCGACGCGGCCGGCGAGTTCGGTGAAGTCGGGCTTGTCGCGCGGGAATTTCTCTTGCAGCACGGGGGTCTGCTTCACGGTGGCAAAGCCCTTGAGCGCACCCGCGGCCGAATCGGCGCCGAAGGAGTCGTCGGTCTCCAGCAGGGCAATGCGCGTCATGCCGATGCTGGCCAGGTGTTCGATGGCCTTGGCGGCTTCGCGCTGGTAGGTGGCGCGCACGTTGAAGACCCAGGGGTTCACCGGTTCGTGCAACACCATGGCACCGGTGCTCGGGCCCACCAAAGGCACTTTGAGCTCGGCCAGCATGGGCAACAGGGCTTGTGAATGCGGCGTGCCCCGGTTCAAAAACAGGGCCAGCACCTTTTGTTCGGTGATGAGCTTGCGCGACACCTCCACCGTGACCTTGGGGTCGAACTTGTCGTCCACCGACACCAGATCGATCTTCTGGCCGTTGACACCGCCGCGCGCGTTCACCGCGTCGAAATACAGCTTGGCGCCGTCGATGTTTTCCTTGACCCCGGCCGCCACCGAGCCGGTGATGCCCGAGGGGTTGCCGATGCGCAGTTGGGCCCACGCGGGAGCAGAAAAGGCGATGAGGCCGGCCAGGCCGAGGGTGCAGAGGCGTTGGGGCCAGGGTTTGATGTGGTTTTGCATGGTTCTTGTCTCGAAAGGTGGGCTCAGTCTAGGCAGCTTGGTCGGGCGGGAAATTGTGGTTATGACGTACACGCCAGGGGGTATGCCGCTCCGCTCCGTAGAATCTTTGCGTCCCCCTCTGGAGCCCCTGCATGTCCGATGCCTTTTTGCCCGCCGAGTTGCCTGCGGGCGCGATTCAACCCGCGTCCGACGATGAGGGGCGCGACCGACCGACGGAAGGTGGCACTGGGCTGATCCGCATCCGCGGTGCGCGCCAGCACAACCTGAAAAACATCGACCTGGACATCCGCACCGGCGAGCTCACGGTGGTCACCGGGCCCAGCGGGTCGGGCAAATCGAGCCTGGTGTTCGACACCCTGTTTGCCGAAGGCCAGCGCCGCTACGTGGAGACCTTCAGCGCCTACGCGCGCCAGTTCCTGGACCGCATGGACAAGCCTGCGGTGGACCGCGTGGAAGGTGTGCCACCGGCCATTGCCATCGACCAGACCAACCCGGTGCGCAGTTCACGCTCCACGGTCGGCACCATGACCGAGCTCAACGACCACCTCAAACTGTTGTTTGCGCGCGGCGCCGAGCTGTTCGACCGCGAGACCGCGGCGCTGGTGCGTCACGACTCGCCGGAGTCGATTTACGCGGAGTTGAGTGCGCGAGCCGCAGCGCAGGGTGACCCACGACTCGTCGTCACCTTCCCGGTGGAGCTGCCCGCGAGCACCACGCCGGAAGAAATCGAACAGTGGCTCTCCGCCAGCGGCTACACACGCGTGCAGGCCGAACGCATCGTGCACCGCGCTGCACCCGCCGCCGCCGCCGATGAAAAAGCCAAGTCCAAGGGCAAGGGCAAGGCCGCGCCAATGGAAGCCATCAAGGTGCTCGACGTGGTGGCCGACCGTTTCCGCATCGGTACCACCGAGCCGGCGCGGGTGATGGAAGCCATCGAGGTGGGCCTCAAGCGCGGCGGCGGCAAGCTCATGGTGTATGCCCTGAAATTGGAATCTGACCCCCAATTGGGTGAGCCCGACATCTGGCGCTTTTCGACCGGCCTGCATTGCCCCGAGAGCGACATCCGCTACAGCGAACCGACGCCGTCGATGTTTTCGTTCAACTCGGCGGTGGGGGCTTGCGAGGCCTGCCGCGGGTTCGGGCGTGTGATCGGGGTGGACTACGGGCTGGTGATCCCGAACGACAAGCTCACGCTGCGTGCGGGCGCGATCAAGGTGTTCCAGACGCCGGCCTGGAAAGAGGCGCAGGACGACATGATGCGGCACGCCGAAGCGGCCGGCATTCCGCGCGACACGCCCTGGGCCAAGCTGACCGAGGAGCAGAAACATTGGGTGCGCGCGGGTTCGCCACAGTGGAACGGCAAGTGGAACCAGCACTGGTACGGCGTGGACCGCTTCTTTGAATACCTGGAAAGCAAGGCCTACAAGATGCACATCCGCGTGCTCTTGTCCAAGTACCGCAGCTACACCGAATGCCCGAGTTGTGGCGGCGCGCGCCTCAAGACGGACAGCCTGCTCTGGCGCCTGGGCACGAAGTTGCAGGCCGATGCGGTGCTGAAGCCAGCGAAGCGTTATTTGCCCCATGGCGTGAAGTGGAGCCGCTCGCAGGTGGAGGCCCTGCCGGGGCTGTGTCTGCACGACCTGATGTTGTTGCCGCTGGACAAGCTGCGCGCGTTCTTCGCCTCTCTTGCTCCCTCCCTCGCGCAAGCCCCCATCCCCGCCTTCCCCCAGGGGGGGAAGGAGCCGAGCACCGGCCAGGCGCAGGCCCTCAAGCTCCTTTTGGACGAAATCAACACCCGCATCCGTTACCTCTGCGAGGTCGGCATCGGTTACCTCACGCTCGACCGCCAGAGCCGCACGCTCAGCGGCGGCGAGGTGCAGCGCATCAACCTCACCACGGCGCTGGGCACGTCCCTCGTGAACACGCTGTTTGTGCTCGACGAACCGAGCATCGGCCTGCACCCGCGCGACATGGCACGCATCAACGACGCGATGCTGCGCCTGCGCGACGCCGGCAACACGCTGGTGGTGGTGGAGCACGACCCGGCCGTGATGCTCGCGGCCGACCGCCTGATCGACATGGGCCCGGGCCCGGGCGAGCGCGGCGGGCAGATCGTGTTCGACGGCACGCCCGAAGCCATTCGCAGCGCCGACACGCTGACCGGCGCGTACCTCGGCGCGCGCAAGACCATCGGCATGGGCTTCAAGCGCGCGGTGACCGACAGCACGCCGCGCCTCATCCTGGAAGGCGCGCGCGAACACAACCTGAAGGACGTGTCGGTCGAGTTCCCGCTGCAGCGCCTGGTGGTGGTCACCGGCGTGTCGGGTTCGGGCAAGTCCAGCCTGATCCAGGACGTGCTGGCGCCCGCGCTGCTGCGCCACTTCGGCAAGTCCACCGACACGCCCGGCGCGCACGACCGCCTGCTGGGCGCCGAACAACTCGGCGAGGTGGTGTTCGTCGACCAGTCGCCCATCGGCAAGACCGCGCGCTCCAACCCGGTGAGTTACGTGGGCGCGTGGGACGCGATCCGCGCGCTGTTCGCCGACGCACCACTGTCGCGCCAGCGCAGCTACACGCCGGCCAAATTCAGCTTCAACAGCGGCGACGGGCGTTGCCCCACCTGTGGCGGCTCGGGCTTCGAGCATGTGGAGATGCAGTTCCTGAGCGACGTGTACCTGCGCTGCCCGGACTGCGACGGCAAACGTTACCGGCCGGAGATCCTGGAGGTGCGCATTGAACGCGGCGATCGTTCACTCAACGTGGCCGACGTGCTCGACCTCACGGTGAGTGAAGCGGCCGAACTCTTCAAGGCCGACCGCGAAGTCATCCGCGTGCTGCAACCCATCGTGGACGTGGGCCTGGAGTACGTGAAGCTCGGCCAACCCGTGCCCACGCTCTCGGGCGGCGAGGCCCAGCGCCTCAAGCTCGCGGGTTTCCTGGCCGAGGCTTCCAAAAGCGCCAGCGCGAGCCGCCAGCCGCTCTCGCGCAAGGGCACGCTCTTCCTCTTCGACGAGCCCACGACCGGCTTGCACTTCGACGACATCGCCAAGCTCATGCGCAGCCTGCGCAAGCTGATCGACGCCGGCCATTCGCTGGTGGTGATCGAACACAACCTGGACGTGATCCGCTCGGCCGACTGGCTGATCGACCTCGGCCCCGAGGGTGGTGACGCCGGCGGTCTGGTGGTGGCCGAAGGCCCGCCGGAGCAGGTGCGTGAACACGCCAGCAGCCACACGGCCAAGGCGCTGCGCGAGTACGCACTCTCCATGGGCGCGGTGCACGCGGTGCGCGAAGGCCGCGCGGCCGACTACCTGGGCCAGTCCAGCGGCCTGGCCGCCGCCGCGCGCCGCAGCGACCAGCATGGCAACGCCATCCGCATCGTCAATGCCAAGGAACACAACCTCAAGAACCTGAGCGTGAACATCCCGCGCGGCCAGTTCAACGTGATCTCGGGTGTGAGCGGTTCGGGCAAGTCCACGCTGGCCTTCGACATCCTGTTCAACGAAGGCCAGCGCCGCTACCTGGAGAGCCTGAACGCCTACGCGCGCAGCATCGTGCAGCCGGCGGGCCGGCCCGAGGTGGACGCGGTCTACGGCATCCCGCCCACGGTGGCGATCGAGCAGCGCCTCTCGCGCGGCGGGCGCAAGAGCACGGTGGGCACGACCACCGAGGTCTGGCATTTCCTGCGCCTGCTCTATGTGAAGCTGGGCACGCAGCACTGCGTGCACGACGGCGCAGCCGTGATGCCGCAGAGCGCCGACAGCATTGCGGCCGCCATCCTCAAGCGCTACGCGGGTCAGCACATCGGCCTGCTGGCGCCGCTGGTGGTCAACCGCAAGGGCGTCTACACCGAGCTGGCCGACTGGGCGCGCCCGCGGGGTTACACCCACCTGCGCGTGGACGGCGAGTTTTTGCCCACCACCGGTTTCCCGCGCATCGACCGCTTCAAGGAACACACCATCGAGCTGCCGGTGGCCGACTTCGTGGTGAGCGCCGACAACGAGGCCCAGCTGCGCAGCCAGCTCACCAAGGCGCTGGAGATCGGCAAGGGCGTGGTGCATGTGCTGCACCCGCTCGACGGCCTGGCCCGTGCGCTCGAAGAAGGTGCGTCCACCCGCGAACTCGGCCAGCTGGAGGTGTTTTCCACCACGCGCGCCTGCCCGGTTTGCGCCACCAGCTACCCCGAACTCGACCCGCGCCTGTTCTCGTACAACAGCAAACACGGCTGGTGCCCCGATTGCGTGGGCACGGGCCTCAAGCTCTCGCGCGACCAGCGCACCGTGTTGGACGATTCGGTGCGCGACGACAAGGAGCGCGGGCGCGAACAGAGCTTTGCCGAACCCGAGGTGGAAGACCTCGTGGACGAGGTCTGCCCCGGTTGCGCGGGCACGCGCCTGAACGCCCAGGCGCGCGCGGTGAAGTTCAGCGCGGTCGGCATCACCGACGTGGCGCGCTTGTCGGTGCGTGAGGTTCGGAGCTGGGTGCAAGGTCTCATGAAAGAGGCCGTGATGTCCACGCGCGAAACCGGCATCGCACGCGACCTGCTGCCCGAGATCGAAAGCCGCCTGGCCTTTCTGGAAGAGGTGGGCCTGAACTACCTCACGCTGGACCGCGGCGCGCCCACGCTCAGCGGCGGCGAGGCGCAGCGCATCCGCCTGGCGGCGCAGCTCGGCAGCAACCTGCAGGGCGTGTGTTACGTGCTCGACGAACCCACCATCGGCCTGCACGCGCGCGACAACGCGATATTGCTCAACGCGCTGCACAAGCTCGGTGACATGGGCAACACCCTGGTGGTGGTGGAGCACGACGAAGACACCATCCGCCGCGCCGACCACATCATCGACATCGGGCCGAGCGCGGGCAAACGCGGTGGACGTGTGGTGGCGCAGGGCACGGTGGACGACTTGTCGGCCAACCCCGAGTCGGTGACCGGGCGCTATTTGCTGCATGCGATGAAACACCCGCTGCAACCGCGCAGGGCTGTTGACTCCTTCCCCCTTTGGGGGAAGGCAGGGATTGGGGCCGGCGCTCCGAGCGCAGTTCCTCAGGCGAGCCCCCACCCCAACCCTCCCCCAGCGGGGGAGGGAGCAAGTCATTGGCTGCGCGTGCATGGCGCCCAACTCCACAACCTCAACCAACTCGACGCCGCCGTTCCCCTGCAGCGTCTGGTGGTCATCACGGGTGTCTCCGGCTCCGGCAAATCGACGCTGGCGCGCGACGTGCTGCTGACCAACGTGGCCGCCGCCGTTGCCCAACGCAGCACCAAGGCCGGCCGCGACGCCATGGACAGGGGCGAGTACCCGGCGTGGTCCGGTTGCGCCAGCGTGAGCGGATACGAGTCGGTGGACCGTGTGCTCGAAGTCGACCAGACACCCATCGGCAAAACACCGCGCAGCTGTCCCGCGACCTACATCGGTTTCTGGGACACGGTGCGCAAGCTGTACGCCGATACGCTGGAGGCCAAGGCGCGCGGGTATGGCCCGGGCCGCTTCAGTTTCAACACCGGCGAAGGCCGCTGCCCCGGCTGTGAAGGCCAGGGCATGCGCACCATCGAGATGAGCTTTCTGCCCGACGTGAAGGTGCCCTGCGAGGTCTGCCACGGCGCTCGCTTCAACCCCGAGACCCTGGCCGTGACCTGGAAGGGAAAAAGCATCGGCGACGTGCTGCAGATGGAGGTGGACGAAGCGGTCGATTTCTTTGCTGCCATGCCCAGCATCGGCCACCCGCTGCAGCTGCTCAAGGACGTGGGCCTGGGTTACCTCACGCTGGGCCAGCCCAGCCCCACGCTCAGTGGCGGCGAGGCGCAGCGCATCAAGCTCGTGACCGAGCTCAGCAAGGTGCGCGACGACATCACGCGCCGCGGCCAGAAGCCGCCGCACACGTTGTACGTGCTGGACGAACCCACGGTGGGCCTGCACATGGCAGACGTGGAAAAGCTCATCCGTGTGTTGCACCGCCTGGTGGACGGCGGCCACAGCGTGGTGGTGATCGAGCACGACCTGGACGTGATGGCCGAAGCCGACTGGATCATCGACCTCGGCCCCGAGGGTGGGGGCGGCGGTGGCCTCATCGTGGCCGCCGCACCGCCCGACGAGGTGGTGCGCCTGGACACGCACACCGGGCGCGTGCTGGGGCCGGTGCTGGCGCGCTGATCAGGGTCGCCCGGCGCCGGGCACGCTCACCTCGGTGGTCCACACCGACGCTTCGCGCGCCTGCTGGCGGGCGTGTTCGTTGAAGTCGGGCGCCACGCAGATGAACAGCGTGCGTCCGTCCGGGCCACCAAGCGTGCAGGCGAAGGCGCCGAGGGCGCCGGTGGAGATGCTCTCCAGGATTTCGCCGCCGGGCGCCATGCGCACCACCCGGTTGGCGATGGCATCGGCAAACCAGACAGCACCCTCGGCGTCCAGGGTGGCGCCGTCGGGCGCTGCCTTGAGACTGCCCAGCACCGTGCCGATGTCGGTCAGTGTCGGCAAGGGGCCGAACGAAGCCCAGTCTCGGCGCGGACCCAGGGCCCCGTCGGCCTGAATGTCGAAGGCCGAGATGCGGTTGCCCATGGTCTCGCCAACAATGAGTGTCTTTTCATCGGGCGTGATCATGCTGCCGTTGGGAAAGTACAGATCGTTCGCCACGACACGCACCGAACCATCGGGGTCCACCCGTGCCAGCGTGGCCGCTTGCGGTGTGCCGCCACCCATGAGGTCGAAGCCGAAGTTGCCGACGTATGCGCGACCGTGCGAGTCAACCACCATGTCGTTGGCGTGGCCCCCCGCCACAGAAGACAGGTCGGTGTGGGTGACGAGTCGGCCGTCGGCCTCCTGCCGCAGGATCCTTCGATCGCGCATGGACACCACCAGCAAGCGCCCGTCGGGCAACCAGCCCATGCCTGAAGGCTGTCCAGGCACATCGGCGACATTCTCCACCTGGCCCTGCAGGTCCACGCGAACGACCTGGTGCGTGTAGAAGTCCGACAGCCAGAGGCGGTTGTTGTGCCAGCGGGGGCTCTCCAGGAAGGTGTATCCCGAAACGAGAACCGAGAAACGCGGATCGATGGCCATGTTGTCTCCTGTGTGTTGTTGAGCGATGACCATAGACCCGCAGGGCAGTGCCGTGCAAGCGGCGACCCTCACACAGGTGACACCTGCGTTACGCTCGCGCCGTGCAGCACCAGGTCATCCACATCCACCCGTCCGCCCCGCCGCAGCCCGCGCTGGGCGCGCCGTGCAACGGTTGCGGGGTGTGCTGTCTGGCCGAGCCGTGCCCGCTGGGGCAGGTGATCTCGCGCAAGCGCAGCGGGGCGTGTGATGCCTTGCGATGGGACGCGGTGCAGGCGGTTTACCGCTGCGGCGCCATCACCGATGCGGCGGGTGTGCTGGGCCCGCGCTGGCGCTGGGCGGCGCCGGTGTTGCAGAAGCTGGCGGGGCGCTGGATTGCCGCCGGTGTGGGGTGCGACGCCCAACTGAAGAGCGAACGGGACTGATCAGCGCACGAACAGCACGATCGCGCCGATGGCCAGCGCGGCGATGAAGACCATCAACACGCGCGTGCGCACACGCAGCAACTCCACGGCCGCCACGAGCCGCGCGTTCTGCTCGGCCAACTCAGCCAGGGTCTGCGCCATCTGGTTCTGCGTTTGTGCCTGCTGGTCGATCAGCTGGCGCGCTTCGATCAGGCGGTTGCGCAGCTCACCCAGGCTGGGTGGTGTGTCCGCCACCAGGTCCATGGGCGTGGCGTTGGCGGGCGCGGCCTCGGGCGACTTCTGCCGGTCCATCAGCTTGCGGGCGGCGTTGAGCACCTTGGGCGCGTGTTCGATCACGTCGCCCCAGGGAATCACTTTGAGGGCGAGCAGCCAGGGGAGGGCCATGGGGAGTCCTTTCGCGGGGCTTGTGGCAGGGGGGCGGCGTGCACCCTTGGGAGCAGCTTAACCCGGTGGGGTTCCCGGAGATGGGGACGTTGCGGCGCGTCTCAACAACCACCAACCCAGGCCGGCCACCCCCACCAGCAACACCGGGAAGCCCACCGTGGGCGCCCACTGCAGCGCGGCGGCGCCGAGTGCGGGCGCCAGCACACCACCCAGCGTGTACGACAAGACCAGCACGGCGGTGCTGTTGACCAGCGTGATGCCTTCTTCGCGCGAGCCGATGTCGATCATGGCCAGCGTGTAGAGGCTGCCGCCGGCCCCGCCCCAGAGAAACGCCACCGGCGCGGCCAGCCAGGGCGTGCCGGCCACAAACGGGATGACGAGGGTGGCCAGCAGCGTGATCAGGGCGCACAGCCGCATGATCTTCAGGCGCGTGTCGCGTGCGTTGCCCCAGCGCTGCGCGGGGTGGTGGGCCAGCCGGTCGGCCAGCAGGCCGGCGGGCAGCATCATGATGGCGCTGCCCAGGCCGCTGGCCGAGACCAGCAGGGCTGCTGCGGTGGCTCCCAGTCCCAGCGCCAGGCCGTACAGCGGCAGGATGGACGTGAGGCCGCTTTCGAAGAAGCCGCCGACAAAACCCACCGTCATGATCAGCGGGTGCAGGCGCAGCGCGTGCCACACGCCCGACAGGCCCACCTTGGCGTCGTGCGCATCGGCGGCGGCCGGCAGGCGCGGGATGAGCAGGCTCCAGCCCAGGCCGAACACGGTGAGCGCCAGCGCGAGCCACAGCGCGGCATCGCTCTGTGCGCCAAACCAGGCCAGCACCAGCGGGCCGAGCACAAAGGTGGTGCCGACCATGGTCTCGAAAATGCCGACGTTGCGTCCGCGCTGCGAGGGCGGTGAAAACTCGGCCACGATCGCTTCAGCCAGCACCCAGCGCAACCCGGCGGCCATGCCTTCGATGAGGATGCAGACGAACCACAGCACCAGCGAGTTGCTGAACAGGAAGCCGGTGATGGCGATCACCGGCACGAAGGCCGCGAGCCAGAGCGAAGGCCGACGCCCCAGGCGCTGCGTGATGGCCGAGGCGAACGGCGTCATGGCGAAGACGCCGAGCCAGCCGGTGGCCACGAACACGCCCGCCAGCGCGGTGGACACGCCGTCGCCCTTGAGCCGCAGCAGCAGCAGTGGCATGAGCATGAAGTAACCCACCAGCTGGAAGAAGGTGGAGCCGAAAATGGCCACCAGCCCGAGCCGGGCCTGTGCCGGCACAAGCGCGGGCGGCGCTGCGCCCGTGAGGGCCCGGCTGTGCTGCGGGGGCAGCGGGTGTTCGGTCATGACGGTCTGGCCGAGAGCACCGCGTTGGCCACCTCGGCAAAACCCGCGCCGCGTTCGCCCTGCGCCACAAAGCGCGGGTGGTGGCTGAGCGCGGCCCAGAAGCGCGCCACGTTGGCCACGCCCACGCTGTGCTGGAAATGGCCGAACATGCGCGCGTCGTTGGTCGAGTCGCCCACGTAGACCCAGCGGTCGAGTTCGGCGTCGAGGTCGCGGCCCAGGCGCGTGCGCACGATCCAGCGCGCGCCGGCCAGCTTGTCGTGGTCGCCGATCCAGCCGTTGATGTGGATCGAGCTCACCGTGGCATTCAGCCCGTCACGGCGCATGAGCGCCACCACCTGCTCGATCTCCGCTTCGTTCAGGTGCGCGAATTCGCTGTGGTCGATCGCGATGTCGGTCTCGCGCCCGGGGCTGTCGGTGGCCAGGCGGGTTTGTGGCAGTTCGCGCAGCACGCGCTGTGCCGTGTCCTGGAGCCGGACGAAGTTGTCGGTTCGTGTGGTCGGGTCCAGCAAATAGTCCCGGCAGAGTTGCCCACCGTCCCCGCGCCACAGCGCCACGGCGCCGTTTTCCGCCACGATCGCGTCCACCGGCCAGGCCAGGGCAAAGGCCTCGCTCCAGCCGGCCGGCCGTCCGGTGATGGCCAGCACCGGCAGACCGGCGGCGCGCAGGCGGTACAGGGCGTCCAGCGCGTCGGGCGTGATCGCGCCGTCGGTCGTCAGGGTGTCGTCGATGTCGGTCAACACCCCGTGGATTCGGCTGCGCTCCGAGGTGGGCCACAGGGCGAGCGGGGAGGGGGTGGGGAGGCTTGGCATGGGGCCGGCAGTGTCGCACAGGCTTTCTCATGAACGTGTTGGAAGTCCGGGATGGAGACCCCACAAACACCCGCCCGGGGACATGCTGGGCTAAAATCCCGCATCCGAGGAGCGTTGCAGCGCCCCCACTGACCCAGTCAGCGGCGAGGCGTGAGGCTCGGACCATCCATGCAACGACGCTCATCCACATCCCGTGCGATGAGCTTTTTTTCGCCCGTCGATGTGGTTTATCCATCCTCACTGGAGCGAACCATGAATGCCCGTCTGAACAACCCCACCTTCACCGATTGCGCGATCGCCGACATTGCCCTGGCCGACTGGGGCCGCAAGGAAGTCAAGATCGCCGAAACGGAAATGCCCGGCCTGATGGCCATCCGCGAAGAGTTTGCCAAGGCGCAGCCGCTCAAGGGCGCGCGCATCACCGGCAGCATCCACATGACGATCCAGACCGCCGTGCTGGTCGAGACCCTGCAGGCGCTGGGTGCCAGCGTGCGCTGGGCGTCGTGCAACATCTTCTCCACGCAGGACCACGCTGCCGCTGCGCTGGTGGCCAACGGCACGCCGGTGTTCGCGCACAAGGGCGAGTCGCTCGACGAGTACTGGGACTTCACCCACCGCATCTTTGAATTCGGCGCCGCTGGCACCGAAGGCGAAGGCCCCAACATGATCCTGGACGACGGCGGCGACGCCACCTTGCTCATGCACCTGGGTCAGCGCGCCGAGAAAGACGCCTCCGTTCTGAACAACCCACAGAGCGAAGAAGAGATCTGCCTGTACAACGCCATCAAGGCCAAGCTGGCCGTGGACAAGACCTGGTACACCCGCAAGGCGGCCCAGATCATCGGCGTGACCGAAGAGACCACCACCGGCGTGCTGCGCCTCAACGAGATGTCCGCCAAGGGCACGCTGCAGTTCCGCGCGATCAACGTCAACGACAGCGTGACCAAGAGCAAGTTCGACAACCTGTATGGCTGCCGCGAGTCGCTGGTCGACTCCATCAAGCGCGCCACCGACGTGATGATCGCCGGCAAGGTTTGTGTGGTCGCTGGCTACGGCGACGTGGGCAAGGGCTCGGCCCAGGCCCTGCGCGCCCTGAGCGCCCAGGTGTGGGTGACCGAGATCGACCCCATCAACGCCTTGCAGGCCGCGATGGAAGGCTTCAAGGTCGTGACCATGGAATACGCTGCCGACAAGTGCGACATCTTCGTGTCCGCCACCGGCAACAAGAACGTGATCCGCTACGAGCACATGGCCGCCATGAAAGACGAAGCCATCGTCTGCAACATCGGTCACTTCGACAACGAGATCGACGTGGCTGCGCTCGAGAAGTGCGAGTGGGACGAGATCAAGCCCCAGGTCGACCACATCACATTCCCCGACGGCAAGAAGATCACCCTGCTGGCCAAGGGCCGCCTGGTGAACCTGGGTTGCGCCACTGGCCACCCCAGCTTCGTGATGTCGTCGAGCTTCGCCAACCAGACCATCGCGCAGATCGAGCTGTTCACGAAGCAGGACCAGTACGAGGCCGGCAAGGTCTATGTGCTGCCCAAGCACCTGGATGAGAAGGTCGCGCGTCTGCACCTGAAGAAAGTCGGCGCCATGCTGACCGAACTGAGCGACGAGCAGGCGGCCTACATCGGTGTGAGCAAAGCCGGCCCGTACAAAGCCGACACGTACCGCTACTGATCCGCATGCGGGCAGACCAACTGCTCGTCGAGCGCGGGCTGGCGGCGTCCAAGTCGCAAGCGCAACGCCTGATCGCATCGGGCGTGCGCTGGCGGCTGCTGCCGGGCGACTGGACAACCATCTCGAAGAATGGCCAGGAGCTGCGCGAGACGGTGGAGCTGCAGGCGGTGGACAACGCGGAGACGCGGTTCGTTTCGCGCGGCGGCCTCAAGCTTGACGGCGCCTTGCAACGCGTGGCTTTCGATGTCCGGGGTCTGCGCTGTCTTGATGTGGGCCAGAGCAGCGGTGGTTTCACCGACTGCCTGCTGCAGCGCGGCGCTCAGCAGGTGGTGGGCGTGGACGTGGGCCAGGGCCAGTTGCACCCGCGCCTGCGCGGTGACGCGCGCGTGGTCTGCATCGAACGCTGCAATGCGCGCGACCTCACGGCCGATGCGTTGACGGATGCGGGCGGCGAATCGGCCGCTGCACCGTTCGACCTCATCGTGGGCGACTTGTCCTTCATCTCGCAGACTCTGGTGTGGCCGGCGCTCGTGCCCTTGCTCAAACCGGGCGGGCATGTGCTCATGCTGGTCAAGCCGCAGTTCGAGTTGCAGCCCGAGCACATCGGCAAGGGCGGCCTGGTCAAGAGCGACGCGAGCTACCCGCTGGTGCGTGAGCGCATCGAGCAGGTGGTGAAAGACGGCGGCCTGGTGCTGCTGGATTATTTTGAAAGCCCGATCACCGGGGGTGACGGCAACCGCGAATTTCTGGTGTTCGCCCGCCAGCCCGCCTGAGGGCCGCTGGCTGGGCCAACTCCCCCATCTTTGGAGAATCCCATGGGCCTGCCCGTGAGTTTTGAATTTTTCCCGCCCAAGACGCCCGAAGGCGTGGAGAAGCTGCGCGCGGTGCGCCAGCAGCTGTATCCCCTGAAGCCCGAGTTCTGCTCGGTCACCTACGGCGCCGGTGGTTCCACGCAGGAAGGCACCTTCAACACGGTGCGCGACATCCTCGCCGAGTCGGTGCCGGCGGCCTCGCACTTCTCGTGCATCGGCGCCACCAAGACGTCTGTGCGCGAACAGCTCGCCACGCTCAAGGCCATGGGTGTGAAGCGCCTGGTGGCGCTGCGCGGTGATCTGCCCAGCGGCTACGGCGCCGGCGGTGAGTTCCATTACGCGAGTGACCTCGTGGCCTTCATCCGCAGCGAAACGGGTGATGACTTCCACATCGAGGTGGCGGCGTATCCGGAGGTGCACCCGCAGGCGAAATCGCCCGAATCGGATTTGCAGGCCTATGTGACCAAAGTCCGTGCGGGCGCCCACTCGGCCATCACCCAGTACTTCTACAACAGCGACGCCTATTTCCGCTTCGTGGACGACGCCTACAAACTGGGCGCCGACGTGCCGGTGGTGCCCGGCATCATGCCCATCACCAGCTCCACGCAGCTCATGCGCTTCTCGGACGCCAGTGGCGCCGAGATCCCGCGCTGGATCCGCTTGCGCCTGCAGGCCTTTGGTGACGACACGGCCTCCATCAAGGCCTTCGGCCTGGACGTGGTGACCGACCTGTGCGACCAGCTGCGCAACGGCGGCGTGCCGGCGCTGCACTTCTACACCATGAACCAGAGCGTGGCGACGCTGGAAATCGCCAACCGGCTGCAGCTGTCATGAGCTTCAAGTCCGCGTTCACGCTCGCCCTGGCCACCGTGTTGTGGCTGGGCGGCTGTGCGACGCAGGTGGCCCCGACGCTGCCCACGCCCGACGGAGAAGAGCCCGCTGCGGTGCGGGATGAGCAAGAGATCGAGCGAGGCCGCGCCTCGTGGTACGGCGAGCCCTTTCATGGCCGGCGCACCGCCAGTGGCGAAGCGTTCAACATGCACGAGCTCACCGCTGCGCACAAGACCTTGCCCTTCGGCACGCGCGTGCGGGTGCGCAATCTGATCACCGGTCAGGACGTCGTGGTGCGCATCAACGACCGTGGCCCGTTCACCAAGGGCCGTGTGATCGACCTCAGCCGCAAAGCCGCCGAGCAGATCGGCTTGATCCGGTACGGCGTGGCCCCGGTCGTGGTGCTGCGGGACTGAAGTTTTGATCTGGGTCAAGGGCCTGTGCCGTGACTGCCTCGGTGTGCGCCGGCATTGACGCACCGCAACATGCAGGCGGCCGGGGTCTTCTGTAATCGGTCGCGGGAATGTTCCCGGTTCGATCACTGAAACCATGAAAAAGACCACTCTGGCCCTGGCCTCCCTCGCACTGCTGGCATCGGGTGCTGCTGTTGCGCAAGATTTCACCGCGGGCTCTTTGCTGGTGCGCGCACGCGCCGTTCACCTGGACAGCGCCAACAAGGACAGCACCGGCCTGAACCTGTCGATCAACGACAAGACCTTGCCCGAAGTCGACTTCACCTGGTTCTTCAGTCCCAACCTGGCGGCCGAACTGGTGCTGACCGTGCCGCAGAAGCAGCGTGTGTACGCCGGCGCCACGCAGATCGGCACGCTGAAGCACCTGCCGCCCACCCTCACGCTGCAGTACCACTTCAACCACGCCAGCGGCATCAAGCCCTACGTGGGTGCGGGTCTGAACTACACCCGCTTCAGTTCGGTGGATCTGCTCGGTGGTGCCGCCGATATCAAGCGCAACAGCGTGGGTCTGGCGTTCCAGGCGGGCGTGGACTTTCCGCTGTCCAAAAACCTGTACCTCAATGTCGACGTGAAGAAGGTCTACATCAAGACCGACGTGATCTCTGGCGGCAGCAACATCGGCACCTTCAAGGTCGACCCTGTGCTGGTCGGTGTCGGTCTGGGCTGGCGCTTCTGAGAGGCCGCTGAGGCAGCGCCTCAGCGCTCATCAAAGCTGATCACGAGGGCGTCGCTCGTGGGGCGCGCCTGGCAGCTCAGCACAAAGCCCTTGTCGGTTTCCCAGGGCTCCAGGGTGTAGTTTTTCTCCATCGCCACGGAGCCTTCCATCACCTTGGCGCGGCAGGTGCAGCACACGCCGCCGCGGCACGACCAGGGCAGGTCCAGCCCCGCGTTGAGGGCCACGTCGAGCACGCGTTCGTCGCGGTTCATGCGCAGCGCGTGGGGTTTGCCGTCGAGCAGCACGGTGAGGGCCACCTCGCCTTCGGTGCGCACCGCCGCATCGGCGTGACCCAGCACCACCGCCTTGCGCGTTTCGGTGGGCAGGGCTTCCAGCGTGGGTGATGTGAAGCGTTCGGTGTGCACCCGGTCGGGCCGCACGCCGGCGTCGAGCAAGGCTTTCTCGGTCGCGTCGATCATGGCTTCGGGTCCACAGATGAAGACCTCGTCCATGCTGCCCACCGGCAGCAGTGAGGCAATGAGGGCGCGCACCTTGTCGCCGTCGATGCGGCCTTCGAGCAGCGGCACCTCTTGCGCCTGGCGCGAGAGGATGTGGATCAGCGTGAGCCGGCCGGCGTACTGGTCTTTCAGGTCCTGCAACGCTTCGTTGAACATCACGCTGTCCATGCGCCGGTTGCCATAGACCAGCGTGAACTTCGACGTGGGCGACTCCTCCAGCGTGCTCGCCATCAGCGAGAGGATGGGTGTGATGCCCGAGCCCGCTGCAAAGGCCACGCGATGCAAGGCGCGCGGCTTGTGCACGGTGAAGCGTCCATCGGGCGGCATCGCCTTCAGCGTGTCGCCCGCCTTGAGTTCGCTCGCCGCCCAGTTCGAGAACACGCCGCCTTCCACTGGCCGGATGCCCAAGGTGAGTTCACCTTGTCGCGTGAGCAGGCTGCGCGGGCTGCTGATGGAGTAGCTGCGCCGCACGTCCTGCCCGCCGATGGTGGCTCGCACGGTGAGGAACTGGCCCGGCTCGAACGCAAACGCCGTGCGTTGCTCGGGCGGGATCGCCAGGGTGATGGCCACCGCACCCGCGGCCTCGGGGCTGATGCGTGCGACGGGCAGCTCGTGGAAGCGGGCGACGGCATTCATGGAGATTCCTCGGTCTTGGGTGTGACTGGACACATGCCACGCATCGAGCGACGTGCCTTCAACCAGCAAACACCGCGGAACCGGCTTTGCCGGGCCGCAGGTGTTGCCCCCTTGAGGGGGTGACGGCCTGAAAGGCCGGCGCGGGGGTGTTCCATCTAGTAGGGTTTGAAGTAGTCGAAGGGCTCGAGACAGTCGAGGCAGCGGTACATGGATTTGCACGCGGTGGAGCCGAAGGGCGAGGTTTCGGTTGTGTGGGTCGAGCCGCATTGCGGGCAGGGCACCACGTCGCGTTGCAGCGCCTGGCGCGAAAACTTCAGCACGTTGCTGCCGGCGTGGGTGCTGCTGCCGCATTGCGGCGGCGCGATGCCATAGGCGCGCAGCTTCTCGCGCGCGGCCTCGCTCATCCAGTCGGTCGTCCATGCGGGGGCGAGTTGCGTGACCACGCGTGCGTTGATGCCTGCGTTGCTCAGGGCTGTGCGCACGTCGTCCTCGATCTGTCCCATGGCCGGGCAGCCGCTGTAGGTGGGTGTGATCACCACCTCGGACGTGCCGTCGGCGCCGGTGCGCACCCCGCGCAGGATGCCGAGTTCGCTCAGGCTGACCACCGGGATTTCAGGATCGCTCAGATCGGCGAGCGCGGCCCGGATGGCGGCGTGCTCAAGTTCTGCGTCGGTGGCGTGCATGGTGTTGCTTCACCACACCGCTTGCGGGTGCGTGCGCGCCAGGCTCTGCATCTCGGCCAGCAGAAAACCCATGTGTTCCGAGTGCACGCCGAGCTTGCCCTGCGGCACGTAGCCCTTCACGGCAGGGCGCGTGAGCGTGGCCGCTTGCACCGTGTCGTTCACCAGCGCATCCCATTCGGCCTTGAGACTGGGCAGGTCGGCGCCCGTCCCACTCTGAACCGCTTGTGTTTCTGCATCACTGCCGATCCAGAATTCCTGGCAGTACGGCAGCAGGTGGTTCAGAGCGGCTTGTGCGCGGGCGTGCGACTCAATGGTGCCGTCGCCGAAGCGCACCAGCCAGTCGCTGGCGTGGCGCAGGTGGTAACGCACTTCCTTCAGCGACTTGGCCGCGATGGCGGCCAGATGCGCGTCGGCGGATGTCTGCAGGCGGTCCCACACCAGCACCATGAGTGCGCTGTAGAGGAAGTTGCGCGAGATGGTGGTGGCGTAGTCCCGGTCGCCCGAAGCGGTGGCGGCCAGCGGCCCGCTGTGCGGCAGTTCCAGCAGCGTGAGGTTGCGGAACTCGTGCGTGTCGCGGAAATAGGCCAGGGTGTCTTCGGTCACGCGGCCTTCGGCCCGTGCGCCTTGCAGGTGCTGGAAGCGCTGCGCGAGGTCGGCGTCGTCGTTGATGAGCGCGGCGGCGTGCTGGTACAGCATGCGGGCCTGTCCGAGCAAATCAAGGCTGTTGTTGGCCAGGGCCAGATCCTCTTCGAGGATGGGCCCGTGGCCGCACCATTCGGCGTTGCGCTGGCCGAGCACCAGCGCGTTGTCGGCCAGGTGCAGCAGGTAGTCCACCGGTGCGTGTGTCGGTGCCGAGACCATCACATGTGCCCCACTTTGTCGGGGATCTCGTAGAAAGTCGGGTGGCGGTACACCTTGTCGGCGGCCGGGTCGAAGAAGCTGTCCTTGCTGTCGGGCTCGCTGGCCGTGATGCTGTTGGACGGCACGACCCAGATGCTCACGCCTTCCTGGCGGCGCGTGTACACGTCGCGCGCCATTTGCAGCGCGTGGGGCGCGTCGCTGGCGTGCAGGCTGCCGCAGTGCTTGTGCTCCAAGCCTTGTTTGCTGCGCACGAAGACCTCCCAGAGGGGCCATTCTTTCAGTGCAGTGTTCATGCGGCCTCCTTCATGGCGCGTGCCTGTTGTTTCGCTGCGTGGGCCAGCGCCGCTTCACGCACCCAGGCGCCGTCGTTCCAGGCTTTCATCCGCGTGGCCAGGCGTTCCTTGTTGCAAGGTCCATCGCCGTTGACCACGGCCCAGAACTCGTCCCAGTCGATCTGCCCGTAATCGTGGTGACCACGTGCCTCGTTCCACTTCAGGTCGGGGTCGGGCAAGGTCACGCCCAGCACCTCGGCCTGCGGCACGGTGGCATCGACGAACTTCTGGCGCAGGTCGTCGTTGCTGATGCGCTTGATGCCCCAGCGCATGCCCTGCACGCTGTTGGGGCTGTCGGCGTCGGGCGGGCCAAACATCGCCAGACACTTCCACCACCAGCGGTTCACCGCGTCCTGCACCATGGCCTTCTGCTCGGCCGTGCCCTGCATCATGGTCATCAGCGACTCGAAGCCTTGGCGCTGGTGGAAGCTCTCTTCCTTGCAGACGCGGATCATGGCGCGCGCATAGGGCCCGAAGCTGCAGCGGCACAGCGGAATCTGGTTCATGATCGCCGCGCCGTCCACCAGCCAGCCGACCACACCGACATCGGCCCAGGTCAGGGTGGGGTAGTTGAAGATGGAGCTGTATTTGGCCTTGCCCGAGTGCAGCGCGTCGAACATCTGGTCGCGGCTGGTGCCCAGGGTCTCGGCCGCGCTGTAGAGGTACAGGCCATGGCCGCCTTCGTCCTGCACCTTGGCCACCAGAATCGCCTTGCGTTTGAGGCTGGGCGCGCGGCTGATCCAGTTGCCCTCGGGCAGCATGCCCACGATCTCGCTGTGCGCGTGCTGGCTGATCTGGCGCACCAGCGTCTTGCGGTAGGCGTCGGGCATCCAGTCGCGCGGCTCGATCTTGCCGTCGGCGTCGATCACGGCGTCAAAGTGGGTCTGCAGGGCGGTGTCGTGGGGCACCGCTTTCAGCGGCGTGCCGGGCTGGGCGTCGGCGTCGGGAACGTTGAACGACTGGGTGTACATGCGCGTCTCCTGCGCCGCTGGCCGGGCGCGTGGATCGCAGTATAGCCAGTTAACCGACCGAGCGGTCGGTGAATTTTGAGGCTACATCCGCTTACGCCGGGGTGGTCGCCTCACCGTACAGTGCGCTGCATGCACGCATGCCCTTTCACCAAGCGCCGTTCCCTCCCGACCAACTGTTCAATCGTTCTCGGTCTGGTGCTCTCCCTGGCAGCGTGTGGAGGAGGCGGGGGCGACGAAGCGTCCGTCGCTGCGCCAGCCACCGTGGGCCCGACACCCGTGAGCGCCACGGGTGCGGCGCCGTCCACCGGCGGCGCCACGTCGCTGATTGCGCTGGACGCCACCACCTCCTGCGGCCTGGCCAGCTTTCGCGCCGAGCTCTTGCAGCAGATCAACGCGGCGCGCGCCCAGTCCCGCACCTGCGGCAGCAACACCCTGCCTGCAGCGACCACACTGGCCTGGAACGATCGTCTGTTCTCGGCCGCCGCCCGCCATTCGCGCGACATGGCGGTCAACAACTACTTTTCTCACACCAGCCTGGACGGGCGCACATTCTCCCGCCGCATGACCGATGAAGGTTACGCGTGGTCCTGGTCGGGCGAAAACATCGCGGCCGGTCAGGCGAGTGTGTCGGACGTGGTGTCGGGGTGGTTGGCCAGCCCGGGCCATTGCGCGAACATCATGCGTGCCGAGTTCCGCGACGTGGCGGTGAGCTGTGTTTCGCAGGCCGGGAGCAACTACGGCCGCTACTGGACCATGTCGCTGGCCCGGCCGCTCTGAGCGTCGGCCGCTCAGCCGCCCGATTCGAGCGCTTGCGACTTGCCCCGACCCCGGCCCAGGTGGGTCAGCAGCTGAGGCAAGGCCACCTGCAGCACGGCCTTGAGCGTGTGTGGTGGGTTGATCACGAACATGCCGCTGGCGGTCAGCCCCGGCCGGTCGTCCGGGCCGTGCGTCGGGTCCTGACCGATGGCCAATGTGGCGTTGAGCCAGGGCTTTTGGGCCTGGTTGGCCAGCGTCTTGAGCCGGCGCGGGAGATCGTGCGCCTCAGGCCGCGGAATCACCGGGTACCAGACCAGGTAGGTTCCAGTCGGAAAACGTTTGATCGCCTCGTGTATGCAGGCGCTCACTTTGCCGTAATCGCTCTTGATCTCGTAGCTGGGATCGATCAGCACCACGGCTCGTTTGGAGCCGGTGGCCGACGGCGGCGGCGGCAGCAGCGGACGCAGGCCTTCAAAACCGTCCTCCCGCGCCACCGCGATCTGCCGTCCGGCGTCAAGCTGGGCGATGTTGGCCGCCAGCGTCTTGCTGTCGGTGGGGTGCAGTTCAAACAGCTTGAGCCGGTCGCGCGACTCGGTGCGCATGAGCTGCTGCATCACAAACGGCGACCCGGGGTAAACGCGCAGCGTACCCGACGGGTTGAAGCCGGCGATGATGTCGAGGTAGTCGTCGATCGCAGGCGAGACGTCCTTGGCCGGTGGCTGGTCGGCGGCGCGCAAGGCCGCCATCAGCTTGACCACGCCGTCCTTGGCCTCGCCCCCGGTCTCGGTGTAGTCGCCGTCCAGGCGGTACAAGCCGGCACCGGCATGGGTGTCGACCAAGGTGATGCCGGCCTCTTTCTGCATCAAATGACGCAGCGTGGCGATGAGGGTGGTGTGCTTGAGCACGTCGGCGTGGTTGCCGGCGTGGAAGGCGTGTCGGTAGCTGAACATGCACGGATGGTAGCCGTTTGGCCACACACCCTGGCCCTTGCGCACGATGCATTTGCCAAGGAAGGCGGGAATTTCGTACAATCGTGGGCTTCGCAGCGAACTGCTGGCTCCGCGGCGAAGTCTTCAAACCCACCTAAGAGCGTTCCGTCAGAGAACGACCGACCGTGGAAAAGAGCCGCCAAACCACCTCTTCAAGAGAAAACTCATGACCAAAACGTTCAGCGCAAAACCCGCTGACGTGACGCACGAGTGGTTTGTGATTGACGCGACCGACAAGGTCCTCGGACGAGTTGCCAGTGAAGTGGCTCTCCGTTTGCGCGGCAAACACAAGGCCATTTACACGCCTCACGTCGACACCGGTGACTTCATCGTCATCATCAACGCAGCCAAGATCCGCGTCACGGGCAACAAGGCCCTCGACAAGGTCTACTACCGCCACTCGGGTTATCCCGGCGGTATCTACGGCACCAACTTCCGCGACATGCAGGCCAAGCACCCTGGCCGCGCACTCGAAAAGGCTGTCAAGGGCATGCTGCCCAAGGGCCCGCTCGGCTACGCCATGATCAAGAAGCTCAAGGTGTACGGTGGCGCAGAGCACCCGCACACCGCCCAACAGCCGCAAGTGCTGGAACTGTAAAGGAGCCTTGAGATGATTGGTGAATGGAACAATGGAACCGGCCGTCGCAAATCCAGCGTCGCCCGTGTCTTCCTGAAAAAAGGCTCTGGCCAGATCGTGGTCAATGGCAAGGACATTCAGGCCTACTTTGGCCGTGAGACCTCCATCATGATCTGCAAGCAGCCTCTGCTGCTGACCAACCACGCCGATACCTTCGACGTGATGGTGAACGTGCACGGCGGTGGCGAATCCGGCCAGGCCGGCGCCGTGCGCCACGGCATCACCCGCGCCCTGATCGACTACGACGCCACGCTCAAGCCAGGCCTGTCGCAAGCCGGTTTCGTGACGCGCGACGCCCGCGAAGTCGAACGGAAAAAAGTCGGTCTGCGCTCCGCGCGCCGTCGCAAGCAGTTCAGCAAACGCTAATCTGTCTGGCCTCAACTGCAAAAGCCGCCTTCAAGTCGAACTTGGGGCGGTTTTTGCTTTCTGGGCCTGGGTTGCGTTTGCTTTCACTTTGAAAGGTTTGCATGCGGTTTCGGCTTCTGCGCAGAAAACTCACCGTCAGCGCACCGCGCATGGCCGTCCGCAGTGCGTTGCCGTGGCCGTTTCGCTGGTTGTTGGGCGCGGTCGTGCTCGGTTTCTCGGGATCGTTGGCCATGTGGGCCTTCGAGTTTGGCCGCGACATTGCCGGTCTGGACCGCGAATCGAAGCAGGAGCTCAGCCGCCTGCGTGGTGAAGTCCAGACCTTGCGCGCCGACTTGCTGGTGGCCCAGTCGGTGGCGAACACGTCGGAGAGCCTGCTCACCACCGAACGCAGCGCGCAGGAGCAGCTCGCCATGCGCATCCGCCAGCTCGAAGCCGACAACGAAGCCCTGCGCAGCGACCTTGGTTTTTTCGAGCGCCTGATTCCGGGCGCGGACAGTGGAGCACTCAGCATCCGCGGCTTGCAGGCGGAGCGCTTGTCGGACACCCAATGGCGCTGGCAGGCGCTCATGATGCAGGCCACCAAAAACGCACCCGATTTCAAGGGCGGGCTGGAGATCACCTTCACCGGCACGCTCAATGGCAAGCCCTGGTCTATGGCGCATTCGCCCACACCGCAGTCGGTGTTGATCAAGGGCTATCTGAGGCTTGAAGGCATCGTCGACGTACCGCCATCGGCCATGGTAAAAAACGTGACGGCCCGCGTGCTGCAAGGCAATTCGGTGCGGTCGGTACAAACATTCCAGCTGTGACCAACAGCGATCTGTCGTTTGGAGAATCCCCATGTTTGGCAAGAAGAAACAACCGCCCATCAAGAGCCTGATCGCTCAGGGCACCCGCATCGAAGGCAATGTGCTGTTTCATGACGGCCTGCGCGTCGACGGCGAGGTGGTGGGCGACATCCGCGCCAGCGACGAACAACCCAGCATCCTGGTGATCAGCGAGGTGGCGGTGGTCACGGGCCAGATCCTGGCCGACCACGTGATCATCAACGGGCATGTCAAGGGCCCTGTGCAGGCCTTCGAGCTGCTGGAGCTGCAGCCCAAGGCGCGCATTGAAGGTGATGTGTCCTACAAAGCGTTGGAAATGCACCAGGGCGCCACCATCACCGGCCAGCTCAAACCCATGGCCGGAGACCTGGAAGACAAACCCACACTGAAGCTGGCGGCAAACAACGGCTGAGCACAATCCCGAGCGATTTGATTTAGTATCTACAGACGTTCCGGACGCATTGCGCGTCCCGCCTTCCCCAGTGGACCTGATCGAGGGCCACACATCCCAAGAGGTCATCCATGAGTGCAGTGGCAGAAAACATCCAGACTGAAATGCCGGCCCCGCTGGTGTTCACCGACAGCGCCGCCGCCAAGGTCGCCGAGCTGGTGGCCGAAGAGGGCAATCCCGATTTGAAGCTGCGCGTGTTCGTGCAGGGTGGCGGATGCTCCGGTTTCCAGTACGGCTTCACGTTTGACGAAGTGGTCAACGAAGACGACACCACCATGTCGAAAAACGGCGTGTCGCTGTTGATCGATGCCATGAGCTACCAGTACCTGGTGGGCGCCGAGATCGACTACAAGGAAGACTTGGAAGGCGCGCAGTTCGTGATCAAGAACCCGAACGCCAACAGCACCTGCGGTTGCGGCTCCAGCTTCAGCGTCTGACAACTGCGCCTCGCGCGTCCACAAAAAAGGGGAGCTTCAAGCTCCCCTTTTTCATGACTGCGAACCGACCTATTCGGCGCTGGCCTGCTGAACGCTGGCCGCGGCGTTGAGCTGCACCCGCTGCAGCTGTGCAACGGCGTCAAAGCGCGAACGGGCGGCGGCGTTGATCGGCACAGATTCGCTCTGTCGCGCGATCACCAGCGGATCCTGGTGCACACCGTTGTCGCGGAACTCAAAATGCAGGTGCGGGCCGGTGGAAGCGCCGGTGGAGCCCACGGCACCGATCCACTCACCCTGGTCGACCTTCTGGCCCTGGCGCACACCAATGCGGCTCAGGTGGGCAAACAGCGTGGTCTGGTTGCTGCGGTGGCGAATGATGATCACATTGCCGTAGCCGCGCTGCACCCCGGCGAACTCGACCACGCCGTCGGCGATGGTGCGCACGGGCGTGCCTGTCGGCGCGGCGTAGTCCACACCCAGGTGGGCCTTGCGGGTGCCGGAGATGGGGTGGAAGCGCATGCCGTAGCCGCTGCTCACGCGCGAGAACTCCAGCGGCGAGGACAGGTAGAACTTGCGTGAGCTTTCGCCGTTGAAGCCGTAGTAGGCGCCGCGCTGGCCGGGCTCTTCGAACCACACGCCTTCGTGTTTGCGACCGTTGTTCACGAACTCGGCGCTGAGCACGCGGCCGGTGCGCATGGCCTCGCCGTCGGCCTCCAGGCTTTCATAGACCACGCTGAAGCGGTCACCCTGGCGCAGGTCGCGTCTGAAGTCGATGTCGCTGGAGAACATCTCCGCCAGTTGCACAGCCACCGGGTCGGGGATGTTGGCCGCGTCGGTGGCGGCGAACAGCGAACTGCGAATGACACCGCTGGCCAGACGGGCCGAGGCGGTGAGTTCACCGGTCTCCAGGCGCGACTTGAAGCCTTCGGGACTGTTCTCGATCACCAGGCGGGAGAACTTGCGGTCGTCGTTGGCGATCCAGCGCGAGGTCAGGCGCTGAAGTTCCTGGCGGTCGTTGGTCTCCACACTGACCAGGCGGCCGCCACGGCCTTGCAGCAGCTGGCGGGCGGTGGCGTCGGTGCGCAGGAAGCCCTGGGCTTCGGTGTCCACCACCCCAAGGCGCTGCAGCAGGCTCTGGGCGGTGTCGTCGCGGCGCGTCACGTCGCTGCGGAACAGCACGAAGTCGTTGGAAGAAGCGGCCAGCACGCTGGGCACTTCGAAGGTGGGGGGGGTGAGGGTCTCGACGACCTGGCGGACCGGAAGGTCGGCGGCGTCGGGAGCCAGCGGCGCGATGCCGAAAGCGGTGACGCCGGTGCCCAGCAGCAGCACACCAATGCCACCGGTGATGCGGCGCGGGTGCTTGATGAGACTTTGGTGGGTGGCTTCGGCGACCCGGGTCAGCGAGTGGATCAGTGGGCGGATCAAAATCGGTGTTTCCTGAAAACGTGACCAACAGTCTGTTGGATGGGACACACAGGCTGATGAGCCCACGCGGAACAAGTTCACATCAATTGCGCCTGGGCGATGAACCGGATCCAACATGTGCAAAAACTGCGCCAACTAAAATCCGTCACTGGGCGCGAAGTATATCGACCACCCTGTAGCCCGCACATCAAAAAACGCTTATGAATCCCAGCACCCAAGCATCACAAAGTACTCACCTGAACCATCCCGTTGAGGGCGTACTGACGGACGGTGTGAAAAATGCCTTGAGCGTGACACTTCGCGGGTGCGAAGAATTGATTCCCCAGACCGACTGGGTCAAAAAATTGTCACAGTCGGAAAAGAGCGGACAGCCCTTGCGCATCAAACTGGGGCTGGACCCGACCGCTCCCGACATCCACATCGGCCACACGGTGGTGCTCAACAAGATGCGCCAGCTGCAGGACCTGGGTCACCAGGTGATCTTCCTGATCGGCGACTTCACCAGCCTGATCGGCGACCCCTCGGGCCGCAACAACACGCGCCCCCCGCTGACCACCGAGCAGATCCAGGCCAACGCCGAGACCTACTACAAGCAGGCCAGCCTGGTGCTGGACCCGGCCAAAACCGAGATTCGTTACAACAGCGAATGGAGTCTGCCGCTGGGCTCGATGGGCATGATCCAGCTCGCCGCCAAGTACACGGTGGCCCGCATGATGGAGCGCAACGATTTCCACGACCGCTTCAAGGCCGGCACACCGATCAGCGTGCACGAGTTCCTGTACCCGCTGATGCAGGGCTACGACTCGGTGGCGCTCAAAAGCGACCTCGAGCTTGGCGGCACCGACCAGAAGTTCAACCTGTTGATGGGCCGCCACCTGCAGGCCGAGTACGGCCAGGAGCCGCAGTGCATCCTGACCATGCCGCTGCTGGAAGGTCTGGACGGCGTGGACAAGATGTCCAAGAGCAAGAACAACTACATCGGCATCACCGAGCCTGCGAACTCGATGTTCGCCAAGGTGCTGAGCATTTCCGACACGCTGATGTGGCGCTGGTACACGCTCTTGTCGTTCCAGTCGCTGGAGCACATCGAATCGTTGAAGCAGGCCATTGCCCAGGGCGCGAACCCGAAGGACGCCAAGGTGGCGTTGGCCAAGGAGATCACCACACGGTTCCACAGCAAGGCAGCAGCCGATGCGGCCGAGCAGGACTTCATCAACCGCAGCAAGGGCGGTGTGCCGGACGAGATTCCCGAGGTGTCCTTGTCGGGTGCGCCGATGGGCATCGGGTCGTTGCTGAAGTCATCGGGCCTGGCGCCTTCCACCAGCGAGGCCAACCGTTTGATCGAGGGTGGTGGGGTGCGGGTGGATGGGGCGGTGATCAGCGACAAGGGCTTGAAGCTGTCTGCGGGGACGTTTGTGGTGCAGGTGGGGAAGCGGAAGTTCGCCCGCGTTTCGCTTGCCTGACTTCCGTTTCGTTCATTGACCTCGCGGGCTCGGAGCGGCAAGGCGCTCCGCCCCGGTTCAGCCAGCGAAGAGGCTACCGACCCCCGGCCATCTCCAGCATGCGGACCATCGCAGAGTAGCCACGCGAGCGCGCCAACGCCAGCGGCGTTTGACCATGCCGATCGGCCAGCTGCAGGTTCGCACCCGCATCGATCAAGGCCTTGAGCGTGGCCTGGTGACGCGGACCTCCGTCGCCCAGCACCACCGCTTCGATCGCGGCGGTCCAGTGCAGGTTGTTCACGTGGTCCAACGGCGCACCGGCAGCGATCAACTGGCGCACCACACCGTCGTGGCCGAGATGGGCCGCAGCGATGAGGGCGGTGCCGTCGTAGCGGCTGGTGGTCTGCTTGGCGCTCGCGCCCAGTTGCAGCAGCACACGCAGCGTCGCTTCGTCGTCGGCCACCGAGGCGATCGTCACCGCGTCGTAGCGGTCGTTCTCCAGCCGGTTGATGTCGGCACCCGCCTTGACCAGCGCTGCGATCGCATCGCGTTGTCGAGCGAAGGTGGCCACGTGCAGCGGCGTGCGGCCGTGTGCGTCCGTCGCATTCACCGCCGCACCGCCGGCCACCAGCCGCGCGATCTTGGCGGCATCACCCCGGTGGGCCGCGGCGTGCAACCCGGTGTAGGCCACCGCCTCGGCCGCGCTGGGCGCGACCTGGGCCTGGACCGCGGCACCGGTCAACGCCAGTGCCAGAGCCAACAGCAGCGTTTTCATTTCAACAACTCGGCCACTTTGGCAATGCCCGCGTTCGCGCACTGCTCGTCCAGATGGCCACCGGGCGCACCGCCCACGCCCACGGCGCCGATGACCTCGTTGCCCACCTTCACCGGCACGCCGCCGCCCAGCACCAGGAAGCCCGGGATGTCCACCAGTGTGGCGGCGCCGGGGTTCTTCTGCACGCTCTCCAGCATGGCGGCGGTGGTGTTGCGCGCCGAGGCCGAGGTGTAGGCCTTGCCTTGCGCGGCACCCACCGTGTGCGGGCCGGCGTTGTCGGCGCGCTGCAGGGCGCGCAGGGAACCGGCGCGGTCCACCACGGCGGCCGTCACGTTGTAGCCGCTGGCGCTGCACGCGGCGACGGTGGCCGCCGCGATCTGGTTGGCCAGGTCCAGCGACATGTTTTTCTCCACGCGCACGGCCTGGGCACTGGCAGCGGTGGCGATGAGGGACAGGGCGATGACGCAAGTGTGGGCGATGAATTTCATGGTGTTCTCCGGTGGTGTTGAACGGTTCGATCAACCGTGGGAGAACTGTAAAAATTCGCGCGGACAACCACCATTCGGGCGGTTACGCGCGGCCCTCCGTAGAACTACGCAGTGCCCGCGTCACCCGCATCGACCAGTGCGGCGTAGTGGCGGATCAGCTGCGCCAGCGACGGCGCCTGCAGTTTGGCGAAGAGGTTGGCGCGGTGGGTTTCCACCGTGCGGGGCGAGAGGCCGAGTGCGCGACCGATTTCCTTGTTGGTCAGGCCCTCGACGATCAGGCCCAGCACCTCGCGCTCGCGCTCGGAGAGCTGCGCGAAACGCTCGCGCGCCGCGCGGTCGGCCTGGTGGCGCTGGCGCGAGCGCACGTGCTGGCGCACGGCGTTCTGCAGGGCTTCGAGCAGGGCCTCGTCGTTCACCGGCTTTTCCAGAAACTCGGCCGCGCCCGCCTTGAACGCGCGGCGACACATGTCCACCGTGCCGTGGCCGGTGAGCATGATCACCGGCTGGTCCACGCCCTGCGCCACCAGGGTGTCGAGCACGGACAGACCGCTGATGCCGGGCATGCGCACGTCGAGCACGATGGCGCCGATGGCCTCGCGGTCGAAGGTGTTCAGGAAGGCCTGGGGGTCGCTCCACGGCTGCACGCGCAGGCCCACGGTGCCGATCAGCAGGGCCAGGCTCTCGCGCACGGCCTGGTCGTCGTCGATCAGGTGCACGGTGGGGGAGAGGGTGTCCATGCTCATGCCGGGTTGTTGGCGAGCGGCAGTCGCAACCGGAACACCGCGCCGCCGGTGGCCGCGTTGGCGGCCGAGAGCGAGCCGCCCATGCCGCTGGCCAGGGTTTCGCACAGGCTCAAGCCCAGACCCAGGCCGCCTTCGCGCGTGGAGAAAAACGGCTCGAACAGACGTGGCAACACATCGGGTGCGATGCCTGGCCCGCTGTCGGCCACCGCGAGTTCGCCGTCGTCCGCGACCGTGCGCAGGGTGAGCGTGAGCCGGCGCTGCGCGGCGGGCACCTGCTCCAGCGCCTGCAGCGCGTTGAGGATCAGGTTGTGCACGATCTGGTCGAGTGCGACCGGGTCTGCCATGACGCTGAGCACAGGCAAGCCTTCCAGCACCGGCGCCACGCTGCGCCGCTGGCACTCGGGCTCCAGCAGATACAGCGCGCGGCGCACGGCCTCCACCGCGTCCACGGTCTGGCGTTGCCCACCGCTGTCGGGCCGCTCCACCGCGCGGCGCAGGCGGCCCACCACCTCGGCGGCGCGCCGGGCTTGCGCGGCGGCCTGCGCCATGGCGCCACGCGCCGTGGCGAGTTCGGGTGGGTCGTCGTCCAGCAAACGCTGCGCGGCCTGGGTGTTGGCCAGCACGGCGGTGAGCGGCTGGTTGAGTTCGTGCGCCATGCCGGCGGCCAGTTCGCCCAGCGTGTTCAGGCGCGCCACTTGGCCCAGGCGCAGCAGCTCTTCGGCGCGGCGGCGCGCCAGGCGTTGGCGCTGCAGGTGCCGCACCGCCGCGAGCAGCGCCACCACCGCGAGCGTCCAGGCGAGCATGCGGGCCCACGGCCACTGGCGCCAGCCCACGGTTTGTGTGGCCACCACGTCGAAGGGCTGGCTCTCGGCCGCCACCACCTTGTGGAACTCGAAGCGCGAGGCGGTGCCGGACTGCAGCCGGCCCGGCTGGACCACGTGCCGCTGACCCGCGTGCACCAGCTCGACCCGCACCGCGCTGGTCTCGGCCACCATCGGCCACTCCGTCCACGGGACCAGCGCCTGCAGGTCGATGGTGAGTGCGTAGCTGGCGGGTGCGGAGGCGAGCACCAGCCGGTAGCGGCCAGAGGATAGGTCCAGCGGCGCAAGCGCAGCACGCCCGCTCAGGCGCGACAGGCGTTCGGCCTCGGCCAACGCGGGATCCGGCCATGGAGTGGCGGCATCGCTGCGCTGCACCGAGAGGATGCGCGGGTACAGCGCGGGCAGGCGCTGTTCGGGGGAACCGGTCCCGATGGCGACGGGCGCAGGCTGCAGCAGCGCCAGCGTGGCCAGGATCGCGTCGTGCTGAACCACCTGCTGACTCAGCAGCCGGTGCACGATGCGCGCGTCGGTTTCGAAGAGTGCGCGTTGTTGATCGAGCGACTGTCGCGCGATGGCGGCCGCGCCGGCCAGGGCGATCACCGCCCCGCCGACCACCCACCACCCAGAGAATCGCCAAGACTGCCGCATGCGGCGGATTCTGGCACGCGCCTTGTGTGCCCCGGCGCTCAGGGGAACAGCGGTTTGACGTTCCAGATCTCGCTGGCGTACTCGCGGATGGTGCGGTCCGACGAGAACGCGCCCATGCCCGCCACGTTCAGCACCGCGTGGCGTGTCCACTCGTCCGGAGTCCGGTAGAGCGCGTCGACCTTGTGCTGCGTGGCCAGGTAGTCGGTGTAGTCGGCCAGCAGCAGGTAGTAGTCGGACTCCAGCAGCGTGCGCGTGATGTCGTGGAAACGCCCCGGCTCCTCGGGGCTGAAGGCGCCCTCGGCGATGCGGTCGATGGCGGTCTTGAGGTCGTAGTTGTGGTCGTAGTAGCGGCGTGGGTTGTAGCCGCTGGCGCGCAGGGCCGCCACCTGTTCGGTGCGGTGGCCGAAGATGAAGATGTGCTCCAGCCCCACGTGCTGGGCGATCTCGATGTTGGCGCCGTCCCAGGTGCCGATGGTGAGTGCGCCATTGAGCGCAAACTTCATGTTGCCGGTGCCCGAAGCCTCGGTGCCGGCGGTGGAAATCTGCTCGGACAGGTCGGCTGCGGGAATGATCACCTCGGCCAGCGACACGCGGTAGTTGGGGATGAACACCACCTTGAGCTTGTCGCCCACGCGCTTGTCGTGGTTGACCACACGCGCCACGTCGTTGATGAGCTTGATCACCAGCTTGGCCATGAAATAGGCCGAAGCCGCCTTGCCGGCGAACACCACCGTGCGCGGCACCCAGTCGGCGTGTGGGTGCGCCAGGATCTGCTGGTAGCGCGTGACCACGTGCAACACGTTGAGCAGCTGGCGCTTGTACTCGTGCATGCGTTTGATCTGCACGTCGAACAGGCTGGCCGGGTTCACGATCACACCGGTCTCGGCCGCGATGCGTTCGGCCAGACGCAGTTTGTTCTGCGCCTTCGCGGCCTGGAATGCGCTGACGAATTCGGGGTCGGTGGCCAGCGGGCGCAGCTGTTCGAGCTCGTCGAGGTTGCGCCGCCAGGTGGTGCCGATGCGCGCGTCGATCAGGCTGGCCAGCGGTCGGTTGGCCTGCGAGAGCCAGCGCCGTGGCGTGATGCCGTTGGTCTTGTTGCAGAAGCGTTCGGGGTAGAGCCGCGCGAAGTCGGCAAAGATGGTCTGCACCATCAGCTGGCTGTGCAGGGCCGACACACCGTTGATCTTGTGGCTGGCCAGCACCGAAAGGTAGGCCATGCGCACGCGGCGCTGCCCGCGTTCGTCGATCAGCGACACGCGGCGCAGCAGGTCGTTTTCACCCGGAAAACGCTCATGCACCTCGGCCAGAAAGATGGCGTTCAGGTCGTAAATGATGCGCAGGTGGCGCGGCAGCAGGCGGCCCAGCAGCTCCACCGGCCAGGTCTCCAGCGCCTCCTGCATGAGCGTGTGGTTGGTGTAGCTGAAGACGCGTCTGCAGATGTCCCAGGCGGTGTCCCACTCCAGGCCCTGCTCGTCGACCAGCAGGCGCATGAGCTCGGGCACGGCCAGTGCGGGGTGGGTGTCGTTGAGGTGGATCGCCACGCGGTCGGCGAACAACTCGAAGTTGCCCTGGTGCTTGAGGAAGCGGCGCACGATGTCCTGCAGCGAGGCGCTGACGAAGAAATACTCCTGCCGCAGGCGCAGCTCCTTGCCGTGCTCGGTGCTGTCGTCGGGGTAGAGCACGCGCGAGACGTTTTCCGATTCGTTCTTGGCCTCCACCGCGCGCATGTAGTCGCCTTTGTTGAAGGCGTCCAGGTTGATGCCGCTGGTGGCGCGCGCGGTCCACAGCCGCATGGTGGCCACGCTGCTGAGTTCGTGGCCGGGCACGCCGCTGTCGTAGGCGGTGGCGATCACGTCGTCGGTCTCGATCCAGCGCACATGCGCTTCGGTCTGCACCAGGCGGCCACCGAACTGCACCGTGTAGCTGAACTCCGGGCGCATGAATTCCCAGGGATTGCCGTTGACCAGCCAGTAGTCGGGCTCCTCGATCTGGCGACCGTCGACGATGCGCTGCGCGAACATGCCGTAGTCGTAGCGGATGCCGTAGCCCATGCCCGGCAAGCCCACAGTGGCCATGGAGTCGAGGAAACACGCGGCCAACCGGCCCAGGCCGCCGTTGCCCAGCCCGGCGTCGGCTTCCAGATCGATCAGCGAATCGAAGTCGACCCCGAGCTGGATGCAGGCGGTGCGGGCCTCGTCGAGGATGCCCACCGAGAGCAGGGCGTTGGTCAGTGCGCGCCCGGTGAGGAACTCCATGGACAGGTAGTACACGCGCTTGGCGTCGCTGTCCTGCGAGGTGGCCAGGGTCTCACGCCATCGGTGCATCATGCGGTCGCGCACGGCGTGGAGCAGGGCGAACAGCCAGTCGCGCTGGGTGGCCGAGCGCGGGTCGCGTCCGACCGAGTAGATCAGGCGATTGGCGATGGACTTGCGCAAGGCGTCCACGCCGTTGTCCAGATGGTCGTACTCGAACGGGACGGATTCGATGGTGGGTGCGGTGTTGGGCATGGTGTTGGGGCTCCCGTGGTGGTGCTCAAGGGCAGCAGCAATAAACGTGCAGGCGTTCAGGTGCTGGCCAGGCCTGGCAAGGCCGAGGCGTAGACCCGAAGGTAGTCGCTGGCTGCGTGCTCCCAGCTGAAGCGCAGCGACATGGCGTGGCGCTGCACGGCGCGCCAGTCGGCCGGGCGGCGATACAGTGCAAAGGCCCGGCGCAGGGCCGATTGCAGGCCATTCAGGTCAAGTTGGTGGAAGACAAAACCGCTGGCGCTATCGTCGTCCAGGTGCTCCAGGCTGCAGTCCACCACGGTGTCGGCCAGGCCGCCCACCGCGCGCACCAAGGGCAGTGTGCCGTAGCGCAGGCCGTAGAGCTGGGTCAGGCCGCAGGGTTCGAAGCGCGAGGGCAGCAGGATCACGTCGGCCCCGGCAATCACGCTGTGCGCCAGCGCTTCGTCGTAGCCCACGGTGAGCGCCACCTGGCCGGGGTGGCGCTGGGCGCAGTCGCGCAAGGCCTGTTCGATGGCTGCGTCGCCCGAGCCCAGCACCGCGAGTTGTCCGCCACGACCCACCAGCTCGTCCACCACGGCTGGCAGCAGGTGCAGGCCCTTTTGTTCGGTGAGGCGGCTCACCACCGAGAACAGCAGGGCGTCGGCTTGGGGCTTCAGACCCATGCGCGCTTGCAGCCGGGTCTTGGCCTGGGACTTGCCTTGCAGGTGGTCGGCATCAAACCCGGGCTGCACCAGCGGATCGGTCAGCGGGTTCCACACCGCGTCGTCCACGCCGTTGAGAATGCCGTGCAGCTGCGCCTGGCGCTGGCGCAGCACGCCGTCCAGGCCGCAGCCTTGTTCGGCCCCGGTGATCTCGCGCGCGTAGGTCGGGCTCACGGTGGTGATGGCGTCGCTGTACTTCAGGCCCGCCTTCATGAAGTTGATCTGGCCGTGGAACTCCAGCCCTTGCAGGTGAAAGAGGGTGTCGGGCAGGCCCAGTCGCGGGCGCAGGCCGGCGTTGAACACGCCCTGGTAAGCCAGGTTGTGGATGGTGAACACGCCGACCGGGCGGCGTTCGCCTGCCTGCGCGAATTCGCGCAGGTAGGCGAACGCCAGGCCGGTGTGCCAGTCGTGGCCATGCACGACATCGGGGAACCAGGCGGTGTCCAGACCGGTGCCCAGGAGGGCTGCGGCCCAGCCCAGCCAGGCAAACTGCTCGGCGCTGTCGGGCCAGGGTCGGCCGTGTTCGTCCAGGTAGGGGTTGCCACCGCGCTCGTACAGGCCCGGCGCGTGCAGCAGCCACACCGGCATGCCGCTGTCGGTGATGTGCCCGGCTTGCAGCCACGGCGTGGGGCCGTGCGCGCTGGCGGCGTGTGGACCGAGCCCGGCGGGCAGGCCGCTGCCGCCCCCGGCCGGCACCAGCAGCGTGGGGCCCTCGGGCGTGACGCCTGCGACCACGCCGGGAAAGGCCGGCAACAGCAGGCGCACATCGGCACCCAGGGCCCGCAGGGCGGGAGGCAAGCCTGCGCTCACATCGGCCAGACCACCGGTCTTGAGCAGCGGGAAGACTTCGGAACAGACGTAAAGAACCTTGAGGGTCATTGCAGTTTTTCAAGCATTTCACGGGTCACCAGCACGACGCCGCTGGGCGTGCGGAAAAAGCGGCGCGTGTCTTCGGCCGCGTCCACACCGATCTTCATGCCCGGCGGGATCACGCAGCCGTTGTCGACCACCACCTTGTGCAGTTCGCAGCCGCGGCCGATGTCGACCTCGGGCAGGATCACCGATTCCTCGACCGACGCATACGAGTGCACCCGCACGCGCGAGAACAGCACGGAGCGGCGCACCAGCGCGCCCGAGATGATGCAGCCGCCCGAAACCAGCGAGTCCACCGCGCAGCCGCGGCGGCCGTCGTCATCGAACACGAACTTGGCCGGTGGCAGCTGCTCCTGGTAGGTCCAGATCGGCCACTCGCGGTCGTACATGTCGAGCTCGGGAATGGTGTTGGTGAGGTCGAGGTTGGCGGCCCAGTAGGCGTCGATCGTGCCCACGTCGCGCCAGTAGGCCGGCGCCTCGGGAGAGCTTTTCACGCACGACAGGCCGAAGGGATGCGCCACCGCATCGCCAGCCGCCACCATGGCCGGGATGATGTCCTTGCCGAAGTCGCGGCTGGAGCCGGGCGTGCTCGCGTCGCGCTTCAATGCCTCGAACAGGTGCTCGGTGTTGAACACGTACACGCCCATGCTGGCCAGCGCCACGTCGGGCTTGCCGGGCATGTGCGGCGGTTGGGCGGGCTTTTCCAGGAAGTGAACGATGTTGCGGTCGGCGTCGATGTCCATCACGCCGAAGGCGGTGGCCTCGGCCAGCGGCACCTCGATGCAGGCCACGGTGCACTTTTTGCCCAGGGCCACGTGGTCGGCGATCAGCGTGGCGTAGTCCATCTTGTAGATGTGGTCGCCCGCGAGCACCAGGATGTACTCGGGCTTGTGCGCGCGCAGGATGTCCAGGTTCTGGTAGACCGCATCTGCCGTGCCCATGTACCAGCTCTCGTCGTCCATGCGCTGCTGGGCCGGCAGCAGGTCGATGAATTCGTTGAACTCGTTGCGCAGAAAACTCCAGCCGCGCTGGAGATGGCGCAACAGGCTGTGGGACTTGTACTGCGTGAGCACGCCGATGCGCCGCACGCCCGAGTTCAGGCAGTTGGACAGCGCGAAGTCGACGATGCGGAACTTGCCGCCGAAGTAGACCGCGGGCTTGGAGCGCCGGTCGGTGAGGGCGTGCAGGCGCGATCCGCGCCCGCCGGCGAGCACCAGGGCGATGGTGCGTCGGGCCAGTTGCTGGGGCGATGTCTTTTCCATGTGTGTCTCCGGTGGTGGTGGGCGGGTGCGTCTTGCTGCGCACTGATGCTCGATGGATCGTGACGGGATCGCGTGAACAGACTGTTTGACTAGGGTATTCGGCCGTGCGCGCGGGCCATGGCCAGCAATCGTTCGGCGGGGCGGTGATCGACCTGGCGCCAGTCGAAACGCCATTCCCAGCAGCCGATGGCCTGCCCGGGTGTGTTCATGCGGTGTTTGCCGTCCAGGCCCAACACGTCCTGGAACGGCAGCACCAGCGTGCTGGCCACCGACTGCGAGAGTGCGGTGATCAGCGTCCAGTGCGGTGCGGTGTCCACGGCCGGGCCGAGGTAGGCGCGCACGGCGGCCTTGTCCTGCGTGGAGGCGGCGCGCCACCATCCCAGGGTGGTGTCGTTGTCGTGCGTGCCGGTGTAGGCCACGCAGTTGCGTTCCAGGTTGTGCGGCAGGTAGGGGTTGGCCGGTCCGCCGCCAAAGGCGAACTGCAGGATGCGCATGCCGGGGAAACCGCAGGCTTCGCGCAGCGCCGTGACCTCGGGTGTGATCAGGCCCAGGTCTTCCGCGATGATGGCCAGCGGCCCCAACTCTTCCTGCAAGGCGGCGAAGAGCTGCAGGCCGGGACCGCTTTGCCATTGCCCGGCCACCGCGGTGGGCTCGGTGGCTGGAATTTCCCAGTGCGCCTCGAAGCCGCGAAAGTGGTCCAGCCGCACCACATCGACCTGACGGAACAGGTGGGCCACGCGGTCCTTCCACCAGCGGTAGCCATCGTGTGCCATCGCCGGCCAGTTGTAGAGCGGGTTGCCCCAGCGTTGTCCGGTGGTGCTGAAGTAGTCGGGTGGCACGCCGGCCACCACCTCGGGCTCGAAGTCGCCGCCGAGCAGGAACTGGTTCGCGTGCGCCCACACGTCGGCGCTGTGGTGCGCCACAAAGATCGGTGCGTCGCCCACCATCTGCACGCCCCGGCTGCGCGCGTAGTCGCGCAGCGCCTGCCACTGCACCCAGAAGCGCCACTGCACGAACTGCCAGAAACCCAGCGCCCTGGACGAGTGCTGTCGCACCTCGTCGAGCGCTGCGGGGTCGCGCTGGGCGAGTGGCGCGGGCCACTGGGGCCAGCTGCCGATGTGGCGTTCGCTCAGCACCATGAAGAGCGCGTAGTCGTCGAGCCAGTGCGCGTGTTCGGTGCAGAAGTCGGCCAGCGCGGCGCGGCAGGCGTCGCTGCCGCGCTGGCTGAAACCGTCCCAGGCCTTGCGCAGGCAGGCCATGCGCCAGGGCGCCACGCGGGTGAAGTCGCAGCGGTGGTGGTCGAAGCCCTGCGTGGGCATCCAGGGCAGCCAGCCCATGCGCACCAGATCGTCCAGATCCACCATGAGCGGGCTGCCGGCAAAGGCCGACACGCTCTGGTAAGGCGAATTGCCCGGCCCGGCCGGCGAGAGCGGCAGGATCTGCCACATGGACTGCCCGGCGGAGGCCAGCCAGTCCACAAAGTGGCGCGCGCCGATGCCGAAATCGCCCGAACCGTTGGGACCGGGCAGGCTGGTGATGTGCAGCAGCACACCGCTGGTGCGGCGCGAGAGGAAAGGGTGGATGGCGGTGTTCATGGCTTGTCTACTGGGTGGCGTCGGATACACGCAAGCCCTGGACCAGCACCCACACACTGGCTTCGTGCAGCGCCAGTGGGCCGTTGACCGTGTCGGCGGCTTCGCCCGGCAGCAGCACCTGCGCGCGAGCGCTGTTCAGCAGCAAGACCCAGTCGCCGGGCGGCAAGGGGAGCTGGCAGCGGCCGTGGTCGGCGTGCCAGACGATCAGCAGGCGCTCGTGCGGCGGCGCGTTGCCTTCCCCCACGGTGACCAGGGCGGTGAGTGTGTGGCGGTCGCGGGCCTGCCAGGCGTCGGCCCGCAGGGGCTGGCCGTCGGTGTCGAGCCAGGCGATGTCGGGCAGGGCTGTGTGATCGGTGTTGCCAGCGCCGTCGAACCAGCGCGCGTGGCGCAGACCGGGGTGCTGCCTTCTCAAGGCCGCAAGACGGGCCACGAAGGCGGCGAGCTCGGTGTCGGCGCCCGTCCAGTCCAGCCAGGTGGTCGTGTTGTCCTGGCAGTAGCTGTTGTTGTTGCCGTGCTGGCTGTGGCCCAGCTCGTCACCGGCCAGCAGCTGCGGCGTGCCCTGCGCGCAAAACAGCGTGGCCAGCAGGGCGCGGCGCCACAGGCCGCGGCGGTGCAGCACCTCCGGGTCGTCGGTCGCGCCCTCCACACCGCCGTTGGCGCTCAGGTTGTGGCCGTGGCCGTCGCGGTTGTCTTCGCCGTTGGCGGCGTTGTGCTTGTGCTGGTGGGCCGTGAGGTCGGCGAGGTTGAAGCCGTCGTGCGCGGTCACCATGTTCACGCTCGCGGCGGGCAGCCGGCCGCGCTGGTGGAACACATCGCCGCTGGCACACACCCGGGTGGCGAGTTCTCCTCGCGTGCCGTGGTGGCCGAGCCAGAAGGCGCGCACGCCGTCGCGGAAGCGGTCGTTCCATTCCATCCAGCCGGCCTCGAAACCGCCCAGGTGGTAACCGTTCGGCCCCACGTCCCAGGGTTCGGCGATGAGGCGCACGCTGCGCAGCACCGGGTCGTGCGCCATGGCGCTGAGCAGCGCGCTGCGCGGGTTGAACGCATGGCCCAGCGCTGCGTCGCGGCCCAGCGACACGGCGAGGTCAAAACGGAACCCGTCCACGCCGAAGGCCTGCACCCACCAGCGCAGGCTGTCCAGCACCCACTGCTGCACGCGCGGTTCGCTGAACGCCAGGCTGTTGCCGGTACCGCTGAAGTTGTGCGGCACGCCGTGCTTGTCCATGGCGTACCAGCGGTTCTGGCCCAGCCCGCGCCAGCTCAGCGTGGGGCCGTCAAGATCGCTCTCGGCCGTGTGGTTGAACACCACGTCCAGCACCACCTCGATGCCCGCGCGGTGCAGGGTGTCGACCATGTGGCGGAACTCGGCGCGCACGGCGGCGGTGTCGTCGGCGCCGGCCGCGGCGTAGGCCGGCTCGGGCGCGAACGCGTTGAGCGTGTTGTAGCCCCAGTGGTTGCTCAAGTCCCGTTCGATCAGGTGGCGCTCGCTGATGTGCTGGTGCACCGGCAGCAGGCACACGGTGGTGATGCCCAGGCCTTGCAGGTGCTGCACCACGGCGGGGTGGGCCAGGGCGGCGTAGGTGCCGCGCTGGTGCTCGGGCAGCTCGGGGTGCAGGCGGGTGAGGGCCTTCACATGCGCCTCGTAGATCACCACGCGGTCGGCGGCGATGGCGGGGCCGGGTGCGATGGCCAGGCCTGCGGCCAGCTCGGCCTGCGCGTCCACCACCACGCAGCGCGGCATGTGGGCGGCGTTGTCTGCCGGGTCGGGCTGGTGTTCGCTCCAGGCCTGTGTGGGGTGCATCGGGTCGGCGCAGGTGTGGCCGGTCTGCAAGGCGAGGCGCCCGGTGTCGCCGAGCAGGGCGAGCGCCCAGGGGTCGAGCAGCAGGCGCGCGGGGTTGAAGCGGTGGCCGGCTTCGGGTGCCCATGGGCCGCTCGCGCGCAAGCCATAGAGCTGACCGGCGCCCACACCGGGCGCGAAGGCCGACCACACCCCGTCGCCCGCGGGCTGCAGCGCCACGCGGCGGTGTTCAGCGGGTGCGCCGGGCTCGAACAGGCAGACGTTCACGCCGTGGGCGTCGGGTGCCCAGACGGAAAAGTGCACGCCGTCGACGCCATCTTGTGAACGCAGGTGCGCGCCCAGCGCGGGAACAGCGCAAGGGGGCATCAGTCCACCTCGGGTTGAAGCCACAGCACGGCCAACGGAGGCAGCGTCAGGGCCGCCGACCAGCGCTGGCCGTGCTGCGCCAGATCGTCGGCCAGCACGCGGCCGTGGTTGCCCACGTTGCTGCCGCCGTAGTGGCTGGAGTCGGTGTTGAGCCGTTCCTGCCAGTGCCCGCCGTGCGGCAGGCCCACGCGGTAGCCATGGCGCACCATGGGCGTGAGGTTGGCGATCACCACCACCGTGTCTTCGAGTGCGTGGCCGTAGCGGGCGAAGGCCAGCACCGAGTGGTCGGCGTCGTCCACCACCAGCCACTGGAAGCTGTAGGGGTCGGTGTCGCGCGCGAAGAGGGCCGGCGCGCTGCGGTAGACGTGGTTGAGGTCGCGCACGAGGTGCTGCACGCCGGCGTGCGCCGGGTCTTGCAGCAGCTGCCAGGGCAGCTCGGCGTCGTGGTCCCACTCGGTGGGCTGGGCAAGTTCGGCGCCCATGAAGAGCAGCTTCTTGCCCGGGTGGGCGTACATCCAGGCGTACAGCGCACGCAGGTTGGCCAGCTGTTGCCAGCGGTCGCCGGCCATCTTGTTCAGCAGCGAACCCTTGCCGTGGACCACCTCGTCGTGCGAGAGCGGCAGCACAAAGTCTTCGGTGTGCGCGTACATCATCGCGAAGGTCATCTTGTGGTGGTGCCAGCGCCGGTGGATCGGGTCGAGTGCGAAGTACGACAGGGTGTCGTGCATCCAGCCCATGTTCCATTTGTGGTCGAAGCCCAGGCCGCCCTCGGACACCAGGCCGGTCACACGCGGGAAAGCGGTGGATTCTTCGGCCATGGTGGTGGCGCGTGGGGCCTCCTGGTGCAGCACCTCGTGCACCTCGCGCAGGAAGGCAATGGCTTCCAGGTTCTCGCGCCCGCCGTGCTCGTTGGGCACCCATTCGCCGGCCGGGCGGCTGTAGTCGCGGTACAGCATGGAGGCCACCGCGTCCACGCGCAGTCCGTCGATGCCGTACTGCTCGACCCAGAACAGCGCGTTGCCCACGAGGAAGTTGCGCACCTCGAAGCGGCCGAAGTTGTAGATCAGCGTGTTCCAGTCGCGGTGGAAACCTTCGCGCGGGTCGGCATGCTCATACAGCGCCGTACCGTCGAACCGGGCCAGCGCGTGTTCGTCGGTGGGGAAGTGGGCGGGTACCCAGTCCAGGATGACCTTGAGCCCGGCGGCGTGCGCGGTCTGCACGAATCGGCGGAACGATTCGGGCGAACCGTGGCGCGCGGTGGGTGCGTACAGGCCGGTGGGCTGGTAGCCCCACGAAGCGTAGAACGGGTGCTCGCTCACCGGCATCAGCTCGATATGGGTGAAGCCCATGTCCACCGCGTAGGGCACGAGGTGGGTGGTGAGGTCGTCCCAGGTCGGCACGGTGTGCGGCCCGTCGGGCCGGCGCCACGAGCCTGCATGCACCTCGTAGATGGCCATGGGCAGGTCGGGGCGTTCGTGTGCCGCGCCACCCCGGTCGGCCGGTGCGCGCAGGGGCTCGCACACCCGGGCCGCGTTGCCCGGCGGCAGCTCGGTCTCTCGGGCGTAGGGGTCGGTCTTGAAGACGTGGCGGCCGTCGCTGCCCTGCACTTCAAATTTGTACCAGTCGCCCACCGCCGCGCCGGGCACGAAGAGTTCCCACACGCCGCACTCGGGGCGCAGGCGCATGGGCTGTGCGCGCCACTGGTTGAAATCGCCCACCAGCGCCACGAGGCGGGCGTGCGGCGCCCAGACGGCGAACGCGGTGCCGGCCTGTCCGTCCAGCGTGGTGGCGTGGGCCCCGAGCTTCTGCCAGGGACGCAGGTGCTTGCCTTCGGCCAGCAACCAGACATCGGTCTCGCCGAGCCAGAAACCGGGGGAGGAGGGGGCCGTGGTGGGGGCTGGGTTGGATGTGGTTGTGGTGGTCATGGGCGCGTCGTGTCGGTTCATTCTGGCACCGCTGGCAACCGGGACGTGCTTTGTCCTTGAGGGATGACAAGGCAGGTGCCTGACAATCAGGTCATGACCCCTGCCCACGCCCGACTGCTCACGCCCCGACGACTGCTCATGGCCTCGGTGGCGGTGGCCCTGATGACGATCGCCTTGAAGACCGGCGCCTGGCTCATCACCGACTCGGTGGGTCTGCTGTCGGACGCGATGGAGTCGCTGGTGAACCTGGCCAGCGCGGTCTTCGGCCTGGTGATGGTGACGATCGCAGCGCGCCCGGCCGACGAGGACCACCCCTATGGCCACCACAAGGCCGAGTATTTCTCGTCGGGCTTCGAAGGCATCCTGATCATCGCCGCCGCGCTCGGCATCATCTGGGTCGCCGGGCACCGTTTCTTTGACCCGCAGCCGATCGAGCAGGTGGGCTGGGGCCTGGCGCTCTCGGTGGTGAGTTCCGCGCTCAACGGCCTGCTGGCCTGGGTCATGTTTCGCGCCGCGAAGGAACACCGGTCCATCGCGCTGGAGGCCGATGCCAAGCACCTCGTGACCGACGTGTGGACCTCGGTCGGCGTGGTGGTCGGCATTGCGCTGGTGAGCTTCACCGGCTGGCTCTGGCTCGACCCGCTGGTGGCCATGGGCGTGGCGGCCAACATCCTGAAAGAGGGTTTTCACCTCATGTGGCGCTCGTCGCAGGGCCTGATGGACGAAGCGCTGGAGCCCGAGGTGATGGCCACCATCCAGGAAACGCTGGACGGTTTTGCCTCCGTTGAAGGGGAGGCCAGCATCATCCGGTTCGACCACGTGAGCACACGCAAGGCGGGGCAACGGCGCTTTGTGGACCTGCACATGCACATGCCGGCGAGCTGGTCGCTGGGCCGCGCGGCCGCCGTGCGCGCGAGCGTGGAGCAGGCGCTGATGAGCGCGGTGCCGGGGCTGCGGGCCACCATCCAGCTGCTGCCCAGCGATGTGGAAGCGCACTTTGACGATGAGAGGGATCTGATTTGATTTCCGTACTGCAGCGCGTGAGCGAAGCCCGCGTGGAGATTGCCGGTGAGGTGGTGGGACAGATCGGACCAGGCCTGCTGGTTCTGCTGTGCGCCGAGCCCGACGACACCGAGGCCGTGGGCGAGAAGATGCTGGCCAAGATCCTGAAGCTGCGCATCTTTGGTGATGCCGCCGGCAAGATGAACCTCAGCGTGCAGGACATGGCGGGCGGGTTGCTGGTGGTGAGCCAGTTCACCCTGGCTGCCGACACCAAGAGCGGCAACCGGCCCGGCTTCACCGCAGCAGCGCCGCCAGCGCTGGGCGAGGCGCTTTACGACGCGTTTGTGAAATCCGCACGCGCTTCGCACCCGGTGGTGCAGACCGGCTGTTTCGGCGCCGACATGAAAGTGCACCTGGTCAACGACGGGCCGGTGACCATCCCCTTGCAGATCAAGATTCAAGCGTAAGGATTGGGTTGGCCCAGGCCGGCCAGGATCTCGGTCTCGCGCGCTTCCATCTCGTCGGCATCTGCCTCGCTGGTCTCGTGGTCCCAGCCTTGCGCGTGCAGGGTGCCGTGCACCAGCAGGTGGGCGTAGTGCTCGGCCAGCGGCTTGTTCAGCTCGGCCGCCTCGCGCGCCACCACCGGCGCGCACAGCACCAGATCGGCCATCACCATCGGCTCCGTGGCGTAGTCGAAGGTGAGCACGTTGGTGGCGTAGTCGCGCTGGCGGTAGTCGCGGTTGAGCGCCTGGCCTTCTTCCGCGTCGACGATGCGCACGGTGATTTCGGCGTCGGCATCGAGTGCGTGGCGGATGCAGCGCACCACGCGGTGGCGCGGCAGCGCGGCGCGGTGAACGGCGGCGTCGGGCAGGTCGCCGAACTGCAGCGAGAGGGTGAGCTGGGGCAAGGCCATCAGCGTTTGGCCGGTTGGGCGAAGCAGTCGGCCAGCAGGGTCTGCTCCTGCGCCGTGTGGTCGGCGGCCAGAAAGCGGAGTTCGCCCTTCATGCCCTGGGTGTACCAGCGCAGGCTGTTCTGTTCGTCGAGTGCGATGAAGCGCACGCCGGTGGTGGCGCGGCGGCCTTGCAGCATCACGGTGCGGCCGTTGAAGTGCAGGGCGGCAAAGGCGTTGCCGTTGCTCAGGTTGAGGTAAACCAGCTCGATTTCTGTGCCGCCGTCGCAGCGGTAGTTCACCGCCTGGCTGCTGAAGACCAGCGACGGCGTGGCCGGGGCGGCGGCGGGCGGCATGCCCTGGGCGGCGACGGTGAACGACAGCACGGTCAGCAGGCTGCCGAGCGCGCGGGGGATGAATTTCAACAACATGGCCTTCACCTCAGGCTGCCTTGCGGCGTGTGCGTTTGGCCGGCGCGGCGTCTTCCACGTGCGGCGTGCGCGCGTCGTAGGCGTCCACGATGCGGGCCACCAACGGGTGGCGCACCACGTCGGCACTGGAGAGGCGCGTGATCGCGATGCCCTGCACGCGCTTGAGCACGCGCTCGGCGTCGATCAGGCCGCTGAGCTCCGTGCGCGGCAGGTCGATCTGGCTCACGTCGCCGGTGATCACCGCCTTGGCGCCGAAGCCGATGCGGGTGAGGAACATCTTCATCTGCTCCACGGTGGTGTTCTGCGCCTCGTCCAGGATCACGAAGGCGTGGTTGAGCGTGCGCCCGCGCATGAAGGCCAGCGGCGCGATCTCGATCTGCTGGCGCTCGAAGGCTTTCTGCACCTTCTCGGCCCCCATCAGGTCGTAGAGCGCGTCGTACAGCGGGCGCAGGTAGGGGTCCACCTTCTGGCCCAGGTCGCCGGGCAGGAAGCCGAGCTTCTCTCCAGCCTCCACGGCCGGGCGCGTGAGCACGATGCGCTGCACCGCGCTGCGTTCCAGTGCGTCCACCGCGCAGGCCACAGCCAGATACGTCTTGCCGGTGCCGGCCGGGCCGATGCCGAAGGTGATGTCGTGCGTGGCCATGTTCTCCAGGTAACGCGCCTGGTTGGGCGTGCGTCCGCGCACCTCGCCGCGCCGCGTCTGCATGGCCAGGGCGCCGTCGCCCGGGTCGGGCAGCGCGGTGTCGCCGCTGAGCATGAGTTGCACCTGCTCGGCCGGTATCGGCTTTTTCGCCATTTCGTACATGGCCTGCAGGGTTTCCAGCGCCTGGTTGACCTTGGGCTTTGTGCCCTCGATGCGGAACTGCTCGAAACGGTGCGCCACCTTCACGTTCAAGGCCGCCTCGATGCTGCGGATGTGGGTGTCCATGGGGCCGCAGAGGTGACCCATGCGGACGTTGTCGGGCGGGGAGAAGGTGTGTCTGAGAATCAAGCCGATAATTCCTTGAAATTGAAGCCCCCAAACCTGGCTGTGCCAGGCCCCCCGAGGGGGTGCAGTCGTTCTTGGGACGGCCCGGCGAACGACAAAGGATCCTCCGATGATAGGCAAGTTGACCGGTACGCTGCTGGAGAAAAACCCACCCCAGATCCTGCTGGACTGCCACGGCGTCGGTTATGAAGTCGATGTGCCCATGAGCACGTTCTACAACCTGCCCGGCACCGGCGAAAAAGTGGCCCTGCTCACCCACTTTGTGGTGCGCGAGGACGCCCAGATTCTCTACGGCTTCGCCACGGCACCCGAGCGTGAGGCCTTTCGCCAGCTCATCAAGATCAGTGGCGTCGGGCCCCGCACCGCGCTCTCGGTGCTCTCGGGCATGAGCGTGGGCGACCTGGCCCAGGCCATCAGCACACAGGACAGCGGCCGCATCATCAAGGTGCCCGGTATCGGCAAGAAGACCGCCGAACGGCTGCTGCTCGAACTCAAGGGCAAGCTCGGCGCCGACCTCAACCTCACGGGTGGTGGTCCTGCCCAGAGCGACGTGCAGAGCGACATCCAGCAGGCCCTGATGGCGCTGGGCTACAGCGACAAGGACGCCGCCGCCGCGCTGAAACCCTTGCCTGCCGATGTGGGTGTCAGCGAGGGCATCAAGCTCGCGTTGAAGGCACTGGCGAAATGAAGACATAAATGAGCATCCAGACCGACGACTTCGCCCCCGCGCCGCGCATGGTGTCCGCTGCGCCGGCTTCGCCGAAAGAGGAGGCGATCGAGCGCGCGCTGCGGCCCAAGCTGCTCGACGAGTACGTGGGCCAGGTGAAGGTGCGCGAGCAGCTCGAAATCTTCATCGGCGCAGCCAAGAAGCGCAACGAGGCGCTGGACCACGTGCTGCTGTTCGGCCCGCCGGGTCTGGGCAAGACCACGCTGAGCCACATCATTGCGCAGGAACTCGGCGTGAACCTGCGCCAGACCAGCGGGCCGGTGCTGGAAAAGCCCAAGGACCTGGCCGCGCTGCTGACCAACCTCGAAGCCAACGACGTGCTCTTCATCGACGAGATCCACCGGCTCAGCCCGGTTGTCGAAGAGATCCTGTACCCCGCGCTGGAGGACTACCAGATCGACATCATGATCGGCGAGGGTCCGGCGGCGCGCAGCATCAAGCTCGATTTGCAGCCCTTCACCCTGGTGGGTGCGACCACCCGCGCCGGCATGCTCACCAACCCGCTGCGCGACCGCTTCGGCATCGTCGCGCGGCTGGAGTTCTACACCTCGGAAGAGCTGGGCCGCATTGTCAAGCGCAGCGCCGGCCTGCTGAACGCGCCCATGGACGAAGAAGGTGGCTTCGAGATCGCGCGCCGTTCGCGCGGCACGCCGCGCATCGCCAACCGCCTGCTGCGCCGCGTGCGCGACTTTGCCGAGGTGAAGGGCACGGGCACCATCACCCAGGACATCGCCAACCGCGCGCTGGCCATGCTCGACGTGGACCCGCAGGGCTTCGACCTGATGGACCGCAAGCTGCTGGAGGCTGTGATCCACCGTTTTGACGGTGGTCCGGTGGGGCTGGACAACATCGCGGCCAGCATCGGCGAGGAGCGCGACACCATTGAAGACGTGATCGAGCCCTATTTGATCCAGCAGGGTTTCTTGCAGCGCACGCCGCGCGGTCGCATCGCCACGCTGGCGGCCTACCGGCACCTGGGTGTGGCGCCGCCCACCACCGACAACGGGCTGTTCCAGCCCGGCAATTGACGTCCTCCCACCCATGACCCTGTCTTCCGCTCAACGCCGCTGGGGATGGGGTGCAGCGGGCGTGCTGCTGGTGCTCGCGTTCTGGGCCGGCTGGCTCTGGCGCCACCCCAAGTTGGATGCGGTCGAGCTGCAAGCGGCACCGCTGGTGCGCAGCCTGCAGTTCTCGGCCCGCGTGGCCACGCTGTCGCGGGTGGAGATCGGCAGCACCATCACCGGGCGGGTGCAGGCCGTGCTGGTCGCCGAAGGCGCGCAGGTTCGCCGGGGCGACGTGCTGCTGCGCCTCGAATCCGACGAACTCGCCGCCGCACTCACGCAGGCGGAGGCGGCCGAGCGCCAGGCCGCGGCCCGGCTGGCGGGCTTGCGCAGCACCGGGCGCAGCGCCGCCCAGGCCGCGCTGGCCCAGGCCGAAGCCACCGTGCGCGCCGCCCGGGCCGAACTCACACGCACCGAACAACTGGTGGCGCAGGGCTTTGTGAGCGCCTCGCGCCTGGACGAGGTCCGGCGCGCGCTGGAGGTGGCCCAGGCCCAGCAGGCCAGTGCGCGCGCGCAGACGCGGGCCAACGAAGAAACCGGCTCCGACCTGGTGCAGGCGAAGGCCCAGCTGGCAGTGGCGCAGGCCACCACCGAGGCGGCGCGCGCCCGGCTGGCCCAGACCACGCTGGTGGCACCGGCCGATGCGCAGGTCTTGCTGCGCGAGGTCGAGCCCGGCCAGATCGTGCAGCCCGGCAAAGCCTTGCTGGGCCTGGCGCTGGCCGGCCCCACGCAGATCGTGGCGCCGGTCGACGAGCGTTTCCTCGACCAGCTGCAGACCGGCCAGGTCGCCCGCGTGGTGGCCGACGCGTTTGCCGGGCAGCCGCTGGCCGCGCGCGTGCTGTCGATCGCCCCGTCCGTGGATGCGCAGCGCGGTGCCATCGAAGTCCAGCTCACGCTGGACGCACCCGCACCGGCTTTTCTGCGCGAAGACATGACGGTGTCGGTCGAGGTGGAAACCGCCCGACGCGAGCGGGCGCTGGTGCTGCCGCTGGCCGCCCTGCGCACCGCGCTGCCCGACGGATCGGCCGCCGTGATGGTGAGCGACGCGGGCGTGGCGCGCAGCCGCGCGGTGACGCTTGGCCTGCGCACGCTCGATGCCGCCGAGGTGATCGAGGGTCTGGCCGAGGGGGATGTGGTGCTGATCGGCGGCACGCCGCAGGCCGGCAGCCGCGTGCGTGTGCGCCAGGTGCCCTGGCAGCCGGGTCAGCCGATGGGGCCCGGTGCGAACGCACCCGACGCCGGGGCCGCGCTGACCAACGCCATGGGGCGCTGAGCGGTGAAGGCACGTCCATGAGCGGGTGGCTGGGTTTCGAGCGGCGGGTGGCCATGCGCTTCCTGCGCGAGGGCCGCATGCAGACTGTGCTGATCATCGTGGGCGTGGCGGCCGGGGTGGCCGTGATCGCCTACATCTCGGCGCTCATCAGCGGTCTGCAGACCAACACGCTGAACAAGACGCTGGGCGCGCAGGCCCACATCACGCTGAGCGCACCCGACGACGTGGTGGCGCCGCCCGCCACCCGGGCGGCTGGCACGACCACCCTGACCGAAGCCCAGCCGCGCGCGCAGCGCCTGCGCTCGGTGGCCAACTGGCAGGCGCTGGTGCCGCAGCTCGAACGGCTGCCCGGCATCGCGGCGGTCTCGCCCATGGTGGCCGGCGGTGCGCTGGCGCTGCGCGGCGAGGCCACGCAATCCATTTCGCTCTTCGGGGTGGAACTGGACCGTTACGACCGCATCGTCGGCCTGCGCAGCAAGGTGGTCAGCGGCACCGCGCGCCTGGCGCCGGGCGAGGCCGTCGTGGGCCGCGACCTGGCGGCCGATCTGGGCGTGCGCGTGGGGGATCGCCTCACGGTGCAGACCGCCACCCTGAGCGAACCGGTGCGCGTGACCGCGCTGGCGGACTTCGGGGTGAAAGAACTCAACCGCCGCACCGTGATCCTGCCGCTGCGCGGCGCACAAAGCCTGCTCGGCCTGCCCGGTGGCGCCACCACCATCGACCTCACGGTGGACGACGTGTGGGCCGCGCAGGGACTCACCGAAGACCTGCGTCGCCAGTTGCCCTACCAGCTGGAGAGCTGGCAGGAGAGCAACGCCCAGCTGGTCTCGGCCCTCAACGCGCAGTCGGTGAGCACCAGCCTCATTCGCGGTGTGGTGCTGGTGGTGGTGGTGCTGGGCATCGCCAGTGTGCTGGTGGTGTCGGTGGTGCAGAAGCGCCGCGAGATCGGCATCCTGCGCGCCATGGGCGCCACGCGCGCCCAGGTGCTGCGGGTGTTCCTGGTGCAGGGCGCGGTGGTGGGCGCGGTGGGCTCGGTGCTCGGTATCGCCCTGGCCGTGTTGATGATCTGGCTGTTCACCACCTTCGTGCGCGGCTCCGACGGACAGCCGCTGTTCTCCATTTCCCTGCCACCGCTGCTGGCGCTGCAGGTGGCCGTGCTGGCCACGGTGTGCGGCGTGCTCGCGGCCATTGCACCGGCGCGCCGCGCCGCGGCCATGGACCCGGGCCAGGCCATCCGGATGTGAGCCCATGAGCGCCATGCCCGACCCGGTGCCCCTGATCGAACTCAGCGAGGTGCGCAAGACCTACAACGCCGGCCTGCCCAGCGAAGCCGAGGTGCTGCACGGCCTCAACCTGCGCGTGATGCCGGGCGAATTCATCGCGCTCATCGGCCCCTCGGGCTCGGGCAAGAGCACCTTGCTCAGCATCGTCGGCCTGCTCGAACGCATGAGTTCGGGCACCTACCGTTTTCAAGGGGAAGAAGTGCAGGGGCTGGACGACAACGGCCTGACCATGCGCCGGCGCAACAAGCTCGGCTTCGTGTTCCAGTTCCACCACCTGCTGCCGGCCTTCACCGCGCTGGAAAACGTGACCATGCCCGCGCTCATGGCCGAGGGCCGGGTCGGTGCGGCGCAGCTGGCGAGGGCCCGCGAGTTGCTGGACGCGGTGGGTCTGGCCCAGGCCATGGACAAACGGCCGGGGCAGCTCTCGGGGGGCATGCAGCAACGCGTGGCGATCGCCCGCGCGCTGGTGATGGAGCCGCCGCTGGTGCTGGCGGACGAGCCCACCGGCAACCTGGACACCGCCTCGTCCGACGATGTGTTCGTGTTGTTGCGGCGCATGCACGCCGAGCGCGGTGTGTCCTTCGTCGTGGTCACGCACGACCCGCGCCTGGCGGCGCGCTGCGACCGGCTGGTGGAGCTGGTGGACGGCCGCATCGCGCGCGACGAGGCCACGCCGCTGGCTGGGTGAGCGGGAGCCCGACGGTCAGTGCGGGTCTGGCGCGGGCGCTGACCGAACCATGTTCATCACGATCAAAATCTGCGCCGCATAGTAGGTGCTCAGCACCCACACCTGAGACATGGGCAGCGGCGACACGAACTTGTTGATCGCAAGCAGGGAGTCGCTGAGCATGAAGAAGGCCGCACCCAGCGCCACGCCGATGGCCGTGGCAGTTCGGTGCACCGTGGCGCGGCCGATGGCCTGGGCGGCCATGAGTGCGATCACCAGCACGTAGGCCGCCACCGGAGCACGCAGCGCGGCCGGCAGACCACCTTGCCAGAGAAAGGCATACATCGCAGCACCAATGCCCAGCGTGGCCACGAGCGCGCGTTGGCTCGGAAACCACGGCACACCCTGGCGGAACAGCGCGATGTAGGCCAGGTGGGCGAGCAGGAAGGACACGAGTCCCGGGATGAAGTAACCGGGGAACATCAGGAAGGCATCGCCCGCCAGCGACAGGGCCAGCGCTCCCGGCAACAGGCCGTTGGATCGCTGCAAGCCACCCGACCCACGCACATGGCCCAGCACCACCGCCATCGCGACCAGCATGGTCAGCGGCTTGAACACGCGGTGCAGTTCCACCCAGCCCAGCGCGGCGCTGGCCATGGACAGCGCCGCGCATTCGATCAGCAGTGCCTCGCCCATGCCGATGCGGCCCTGCATCACCGCGCCGATGGCCCACAGCGCCACCACCAGCACCGCGAACACCACCGCGCTGCGCGACAACGGCCACCCATCGGCGAACCACAGGAAACCCGCCACGCCCGCGAGCAGGGCGATGAACTGCAGGCCGGCAAACCACTGCACGCCGCGCTCCATGGGCGGTGCGTAGCGCTGCACCTGCGCGATGTCGAAGGCCGGCGCGGAGAAGCGCGCGGCCACGTCGGCCGGCCGCCAGCCCGGCGGTTTGAACCACACGCGCAGCTTGTCGGCCCAACGGCGTGTGTGCCACGAATCCTTGAGCAGGCTCCAGTACACCTCGCCGTTGGCCCACAGCGGGTCCCAGCTTTGCAGCGGCTTGCGAGTGCCATAGACGCACGGCTCGTCTTCTTCCTTGAAGCTGCCGAAGAGCCGGTCCCACACGATCAGGATGCCGCCGTAGTTGCGGTCCAGATAACGGTCGTTCACCGCGTGGTGCACGCGGTGGTTGGACGGGCTGCAGAACCAGCGGTCGAACCAGCCGAGCTTCTTCACCTGTTCGGTGTGCACCCAGAACTGGTAGAGCAGGTCGATGAGGGCGACGATGCCGAACACCAGCGGTGGCACCCCGGCCACCGCCATGGGCAGGTAGAAGACCCAACCCAGCAGCGCGCCCGAACTGGTCTGGCGCAGCGCGGTGGACAGGTTGTAGTCCTGGCTCTGGTGGTGCACCACATGGGCTGCCCAGAAGACGGCGCTCTCATGCCCCGCGCGGTGCAGCCAGTAGTAGCAGAAGTCGTAGAACACCAGCGCGGTGAGCCAGCCGGCCCAGGTGGTCCAGAACGGGTGGTCGGGCCAGATCGCCACCGCCGAGTAGACCGCGGTGTAGATGCCCACGCGCAGCAGCCGCGTGAACACCGCGCTGATCTGGCTGAGCATGCCCAGGCCGATGCTGCTGATCGCGTCGTCGAGGCGGTAGGTGTTGCGCCGGCGCTTGAGGCCGACGGCGTATTCGACAGCGATCAGTGCGAAGAACACCGGCGTGGCCAACACGATGATCTGACTGGGGCTCATGGGCAGGATGCGTTGGAACAGGAAGCGCCCATTGTGGGCAGAACCCGTCCCCTGCGGCGATGGCAACAACCCGCATGCCGCGTGCCAGAATCGCGCCATGCCAGCCCCCTCGCAGCCCGCCGCGACCGCCCCGGAAAGCGCCACCATCGCGCTCTACCGTGCCGCTCTCGGCACGGTGAACGTCGGTCGGTACCTGCCGGTGTTCGAGCGCTTTGACGAAGAGGGCCGCGCCGGCCCCAGCTGGAACTGGGCGGCGGCGCTGCTCACGCTCAACTGGCTGGTGTTCCGCCAGCTCTGGGGGGTTGCCCTGGTGTACGTGGCCGCGGTGGAGGGCCTGGCCTTGCTGGTGCTGGGGCTGGGCCGCGAATGGCTGGCCAAGCCGTCGCTCGCGGAATGGGGATTCCTGGGCGCGATCCTGGTGTTGAGCTGTCTGATTCCCGGTGTGTATGGCAACGCCTGGCTGCACGCCGACACGCGCCGGAGCATGACGCGCGCCGTGCGCGACGCCAAGACGGTGCGCGAAGCCTGCGGTGCCCTGGCGCAACGCGCGAGCAACCGCAAACGCCTGCTGAGCCTGGTGCTCATCAACGCGGTGCTGGCTGTTGCGGCGGCGGGGGCCTACTGGGGCTTGTCTCGGTGGGTCGACGACCGGCCGGTCCTGCCCACGGAGGCGCTGCCCGAGACGGTGGCGCCTGCGGAGCCACCGCCCGTGCAGCCCGTGCCACCGACCCCTGTCCAGCCCGTTGAGCCACCACCCACGCCGTCACCCAGCGAGCCTGTGGCCGAGCCACCGCCGGTGCCACCGGCCGAACCGGTGGCCCCGCAGCCCACGGCCACATTGACGCCCGCACCCGTGGCGGCTCAAGTGCCGGCGCAACGGCCCACCGCGCCGGCGAGCCGAGCCGACCCGTTGCAGAGCTTCGCCATCAACGTCGGGCTGTTCGCCGACGCCGGCAATGCCGACCGTGTGCTCACGCGGCTGGTCGATGCCGGTCTGCCGGCCTTCATCCAGGTGGTCGACTCGCCCAATGGCCAGCGCACCCGCGTGCGTGTGGGCCCGTTCGGCAGCCGGGCACTCGCCGACGACGCGGCGGCGCGCATCCGCGCGCTCGGGCTGGACGCGGTGGTGTTCCGCCAGTAAGCCAGCCATCAGCAGCCCTGTGCTACATTGCCAACCCATGCAAGCGCGCAACTTCTTTGCCTTTTATTTTTGGTTCTCAGTCCCCGGCGGACGAGAGGCGAGGCTGTAAGCGCATCACCAGATCTCGATCAAACCGCCGGAGCCCTCAGCCCGGCGGTTTTTTTTCGTCCCCGTTCCCCACCCGCAACACCAGCCCCAGGAGCCCCGTGATGACCGCGAAACATGCCCCGACCAGCAGCGATGCCTGGCACACCCGTTCGATCGACAAGACCAGCCAGACCGACGACGAACGCATCAAGGACATCACTGTGTTGCCCCCACCCGAGCACCTGATCCGCTTCTTCCCCATCGGTGGCACACCGGTGGAGGCGCTGATCAGCCAGACCCGCCAGCGCATCCACAACATCCTGCACGGCAAGGACGACCGCCTGCTGGTGATCATCGGCCCCTGCTCGATCCACGACCCGGCGGCGGCGGTGGATTACGCGCGCCGCCTGAAGCCCCTGCGCGACAAGTACGCCGACACACTCGAGATCGTGATGCGTGTGTACTTCGAGAAGCCGCGCACCACCGTGGGCTGGAAGGGGTTGATCAACGACCCCTACCTGGACGAGAGCTACCGCATCGACGAAGGCCTGCGCATCGCGCGCCAGCTGCTGATCGAGATCAACCGCCTGGGCCTGCCGGCGGGCAGCGAGTTTCTCGACGTGATCTCGCCGCAGTACATCGGTGACCTCATCGCCTGGGGCGCCATCGGCGCGCGCACCACCGAAAGCCAGGTGCACCGCGAACTGGCCTCGGGCCTGTCGGCACCGATCGGTTTCAAGAACGGCACCGACGGGAACATCAGAATAGCCACCGACGCCATCCAGGCCGCTTCGCGTGGCCACCACTTCCTGTCCGTGCACAAGAACGGGCAGGTTGCGATCGTGCAGACCAACGGCAACAAGGACTGCCACGTGATCCTGCGCGGCGGCAAGGCGCCCAACTACGACGCTGCCAGCGTGGCCGCGTCGGTGAAAGAGCTCGAAGCCGCCAAGCTGCCACCGCGCCTGATGGTGGACTGCAGCCACGCCAACAGCAGCAAGCAGCACGAGAAGCAGCTCGATGTGGCGCGCGACATCGCGGGTCAGATCACTGGCGGCTCGCGCAGCATCTTCGGCGTGATGATCGAGAGCCACATCGAAGCCGGCGCGCAGAAGTTCACCCCGGGCAAGGACGAGGTGGGCGCGCTCAAGTACGGCCAGAGCATCACCGATGCCTGCCTGGGCTGGAGCGATTCGTTGCAGGCGCTCGAGGTGTTGTCGGGCGCGGTGCAGACCGCGCGCCAGGCCAGGGCCTGAACAGGCTGCGGGCTTTCACGGGGTTGCTCGCCACAGGCGAGGGCCACAATGGAAGCCCATCAGGAGATCCACCATGCGAAGCCAAGTCACCGTGAGCTGGGGCGCCCGCTCCACCTACCACTTCGATCTGGAAGAGGTGCAGCCCATGCCGCACGACCTGGCCCGCAGCTGGCTGGACGAGCAGTTCACCTTCCTGGGTTGTGAGCCCATCCGGCCGACCGGCAAGGTGCTCACGGCCGACAAGATCCTGGGCGTGGCCGAGGCCGTGGGCGAGGAGCGATTTCGGGACGACGCACACCGCGCGTGGGCGATGGCGTTTGCGCGGGCAGCCAGCGCTGCGCTCGCCAAACCCGTCATTTCAATCGATGTTCCCGCGCAATCGCTGAGCTACTAGCAGGGGAGCACCCCCGCGCCGCCTTCGGCCTGGCAAAGCCAGCTCCGCGATGCTCGGGCACGTGCGCTTCTTCAAGCGGCGAGCGCTTTCAGCAAACGCTCGTGCACACCGCCAAAACCACCGTTGCTCATGCAGACGATGTGGTCGCCTGCTTGAGCGGCTGACACCACCTGGGTCACCAGCTCGTCGATGTTCTTGCCCACCTGAGCCCGTGCGCCCATGGAGGCCAGGGCCTCGGTGGCGTCCCAGTCCAGCCCGCCCGAGTGGCAGAACGCGAGATCGGCCGCTTCCAGGCTCCAGGGCAGCTGCGACTTCATCGTTCCCAGCTTCATGGTGTTGCTGCGCGGTTCGAACACGGCCAGGATGCGCCCGCGTGGGCTGCCCAGGCGGCGTTGAAGTCCGTCCAGTGTGGTGCGGATGGCGGTGGGGTGGTGGGCGAAGTCGTCGTAGACGGTGATGGCACCGCCCGCGCGGGCCACGCTGCCACGGACCTCCATGCGCCGGCGCACGTTCTCGAAGCCGGCCAGCGCCCGCGCCGCATCGGCCGGGGCCACGCCCACGTGTTCGGCGGCGGCAATCGCCGCGAGTGCGTTGAGCTGGTTGTGCACGCCGCTGAGTGACCATTCCACCCGGCCCGCTGGTTTGCCCTGGTTCAGCACATCGAAAGCATGGGGTTCGCCCACGGCGGTGAAGTCGCTTACCGCCGCGCCGAAGGTGCGCAGCTCGCTCCACAGTCCCTGGTGCAACACGCGGTCCAGGCTTTCCTCCAGACCGTTGGACACCACACGCCCCGACGGCGGCACGGTGCGGATCAGGTGGTGGAACTGGCGTTCGATGGCGGCGAGGTCGTCAAAGATGTCGGCATGGTCGAACTCGAGGTTGTTCAGGATGGCCGTGCGCGGGCGGTAGTGCACGAACTTGCTGCGCTTGTCGAAGAACGCCGTGTCGTACTCGTCCGCCTCGATAACGAAAGCCCCCACGCTCCCCACTGCGTGTGGTTCGCTGCCCCCCGAGGGGGCTGTTTTGCCTTGGGGCGGCCCGGCGGCAAAACGGTTCTCGCCGGCCGCCGGTGTGCCCAGGCGGGCGGACACACCGAAGTTCAAAGGCACTCCGCCCACCAAAAAACCCGGCTGCAGGCCATTGGCCTCCAGGATCCAGGTCAGCATGGCGGTGGTGGTGGTCTTGCCGTGGGTACCGGCCACCGCCAGCACATGCCGGCCCTGCAGCACGTGTTCGGCCAGCCACTGCGGGCCGCTGGTGTAGGCCGCGCCGCTGTCCATGATGGCTTCCATCAGCGGGAACTTCGGCGTGCCGTCGGGCTTGCGCGAGCGGCTCACCACGTTGCCGATGACGAACATGTCGGGCTTGAGTGCGAGCTGGTCGGCGTCGAAGCCTTCGATCAGGTCGATGCCGAGCGCGCGCAGCTGGTCGCTCATGGGGGGGTAAACGCCGGCGTCGCAGCCGGTGACGCGGTGGCCGGCTTCGCGGGCCAGGGCGGCCAGACCGCCCATGAAGGTGCCGCAAATGCCCAGGATGTGAATGTGCATCGGGCGATTCTAGGTGGCGCCCCACCCGGGGCTTGCGGGTATGGCCGGGCAATGCCGTCCCGCGCGACATGGGCGGGCACAATCGGTGGATGGAAGCGAGCCGGGAAGACATCACCTTTGAAATTGCGGCCGTGGCCGCCCGCCTCGTGGCCGAGGAGGGCCTGGAATACGCGGCTGCGAAACGCCAGGCCGTCAAACAGCTGGGCCTGCCGTCGCGCACGGCCCTGCCCGACAACGCCACGCTGGAAGCCGCGGTGCGTGAACACATCGACATCTTCTGTGCGGACACCCAGCCCGGCGAGCTGCTGGCGCTGCGCGAGCTGGCCCTGTTGTGGATGGAGCGTCTCAAAGCTTTTCGCCCGCACCTGGGTGGATCGGTCTGGCACGGAACCGCCACGCGCCACAGCGATCTCTACATGCAGCTCTTTTGCGACGACCCGAAGGCGCCCGAGTGGGCCTTGCTCGACCACCGGGTGGAATACCACCCTGGCACGGTGAATGGCTGGCGCGGCGAGCCCGTGGACGCGCTGACCTTGCGCACCCGTTGCGACGCCCTGGGCCAGTGGGTGCTGGTTCACCTGATGGTGCACGAGCACGACGACCTGCGGGGCGCCCTCAAGCCCGATGCCCAAGGCCGCAAGCCGCGCGGCGACGCGACAGCGCTGCGGCAACGCATGGCCGAGGCACCTGACACCCCTGGATTGGACGAAACCACCCCATGACACCACAACGAAGAACCTTCCTGATGGCCGGGGTTGCCGCGGCCGCCGCCGCTGCGGGCGCCTGGCTGTCGTGGCGCCGGATCGCGCCGCAGCCCGTGTTGAGTGGCGCCGAAGCCGCGTTCTGGGCCGGTACTTTTGAAGGTCCCAACGGCGAGGCGTTGAATCTGGCGGCCATGCGCGGCCGCCCGTTGCTGGTGAATTTCTGGGCCACTTGGTGCCCGCCGTGTGTCGAAGAGCTGCCCTTGCTCAACGCATTCAACACGGCCAACGCGCCGCAAGGCTGGCAGGTGCTCGGCCTGGCGGTCGACCAGCCCAGCGCGGTGCGCGGCTTTCTGCAAAAGCTGCCGCTGAACTTCCCCGTGGGCATGGCCGGCTTCGCCGGTACCGAGCTCAGCCGCAGCCTGGGCAACCCCAGCGGCAGCTTGCCGTACACGGTGGTTTTTGGAGCAGAGGGAACAGTCTTGCACCGCAAGATCGGCAAAGTGTCCGAGAACGATCTGGCCCAGTGGGCACAGCTGGGCTGATCTTTCGCTGGCTTGGCCGACCGCTGGTCCAGTGCCGGGAATGTCAGCCCATAAAGGACTAAATTCCAGCTTCGTCGCCAAAAATGGCAATGGGCCTTGGCGCGGTGGGCTGGCCAGCCGGGTCGGTCCAAGCGTGTGCTACCGCACATCCCTTCGTGTACACTGCGGCACCCTGGACGGTGGGGGTGGGTCGACAGCCTTGAAGTTGCTCGAACTTAGAACAAATTAGCCGCTTTTCGTTGGAGAAATCATGGATTTGAGAAAACTGAAGACGCTGATCGATCTGGTGTCCGAGTCGAACGTGTCGGAACTGGAGATCACTGAAGCGGAGGGCAAGGTCCGCATCGTCAAGAGCGCGCCGGTGTCCGCCGCGGCACCCGTCACCTACAGCATGGCGCCCGCACCCGTGGCACCTCCGGTGGTGCCCGCCGTCGAAGTGGCGCCCGCAGCGGCGGCCGCGCCCGCCGAGCCGGTGGGCCACACCGTCAAGTCCCCCATGGTCGGTACTTTCTACCGCGCCTCCAGCCCGGGCGCCAAGCCCTTTGTGGAGATCGGCGACACCATCAAGGAAGGCGAGACGATCTGCATCGTCGAGGCCATGAAGATCCTCAACGAGATCGAAGCCGACAAGTCCGGCACCGTGACCAAGATCCTGGTGGACAACGGCCAGGCCGTTGAGTACGGCCAGCCTTTGTACGTGATCGAATAAAGAAGGCCCCGAGCCCATGTTCAAGAAAATCCTGATCGCCAACCGTGGAGAGATCGCACTGCGCGTGCAGCGCGCCTGCCGCGAAATGGGCATCAAGGCGGTGATGGTGTATTCCGAGGCCGACCGCGACGCCAAGTACGTACGGCTGGCCGACGAGGCTGTCTGCATCGGCCCGGCGTCCAGCGCCCACAGTTACCTCAACATGCCGGCCATCATCTCGGCCGCCGAGGTCACCGACGCCGAAGCCATCCACCCCGGCTACGGTTTCCTGTCGGAGAACGCCGACTTCGCCGAGCGTGTGGAAAAGAGCGGCTTCACCTTCATCGGCCCCTCGCCCGATTCCATCCGCCTCATGGGCGACAAGGTGTCGGCCAAGCAGGCCATGATCCGCGCCGGCGTGCCGTGCGTGCCGGGTTCAGAAGGTGCATTGCCCGACGACCCGGTGGTCATCAAGCGCACCGCCAAGGCGGTCGGTTATCCCGTGATCATCAAGGCCGCTGGCGGTGGCGGTGGGCGCGGCATGCGCGTGGTGCACACCGAAGCGGCGCTGCTGCACGCGGTGCAGACCACCAAGGCGGAAGCCGGTGCGGCGTTCGGCAACGCCGAGGTCTACATGGAGAAGTTTCTCCAGAACCCGCGCCACATCGAGATCCAGATCCTGGCCGACACGCACCGCAACGCGGTGTATCTTGGTGAGCGCGACTGCTCCATGCAGCGGCGCCACCAGAAGGTGATCGAAGAAGCACCGGCGCCGGGCATCCCGCGCCGCCTGATCGAAAAGATCGGTGAGCGTTGCGCCACCGCCTGCAAGAAGATCGGCTACCGCGGTGCCGGCACCTTCGAGTTCCTGTTCGAAAACGGCGAGTTCTATTTCATCGAGATGAACACGCGCGTGCAGGTGGAGCACCCGGTGACCGAATGGATTTCGGGCGTGGACATCGTGCGCACGCAGATCGCGGTGGCGGCTGGCGAAAAGCTGCCGTTCACGCAGCGTCAGGTTCAGCTGCGCGGACACGCCATCGAGTGCCGCATCAACGCCGAAGACGCCTACAAGTTCACGCCTTCGCCCGGCCGCATCACGACCTGGCACGCGCCGGGCGGCCCGGGTGTGCGCGTGGATTCGCACGCCTACACCAACTACTTCGTGCCACCGAACTACGACTCCATGATCGGCAAGATCATCGTGCACGGCGACACGCGCGAGCAGGCCCTGGCCCGCATGCGCACGGCGCTGGCCGAGACGGTGATCGAAGGCATCAAGACCAACATCCCGCTGCACCGCGAGTTGATGGTGGACGCCAGCTTCGTGGCCGGCGGCACCAACATCCACTACCTTGAAGAGTGGCTTTCGCAACGTGAACGCTGATCGCGCCAGTCAGACCCAGCCATCGGCCGGGTCTCTGTTTGAACTGGTCTTGATGGTGCCCGAGGCCTCGGTCGAGTCCGTGAGCGAGGCATTGGACGCGCTTGATGCCTTGAGCACCTCGGTGGAAGACGCCGACGCCATGACCGACGCCGAGCAGGCGCTGTTTGGTGAACCCGGCATGCCGCCGCCCAAGGAGGGCTGGCAGCGTTCGCGCGTGGTGGCGCTGTTTGCGTCCGAGACCGCGGCGCGCGAAGGGGCCGGGCTGCTCAAGCTGCAGGACTTCTTTTCCGGTTGCGCGGTGCTGGGTGTGCAGGCGGTGCCCGAGCAGGACTGGGTGCGGCTCACGCAGTCCCAATTCACCCCGGTGGAGATCACGCCCACCTTCTGGATCGTGCCGAGCTGGCACGAACCGCCGGCCGCGGCCGAGCAGGTGATCCGGCTCGACCCGGGCCTGGCCTTCGGCACCGGCACACACCCCACCACCCGCATGTGTCTGCGCTGGACGGCCCAGCACCCGCCGGTGGGCTCGCGTGTGCTCGACTACGGCTGTGGCTCCGGCATCCTCGCCATCGGTGCGGCCAAGTTCGGCGCGCGCGAAATCGTGGCGGTGGACATCGATCCGGCCGCCGTGGAGTCGACCCGGCTCAACGCCTCGGCCAACCACGTCACGCTGAGCGAAGGCCTGCCCGACATCGCCCGGGGTGAACACGATCTTGTGCTGGCCAACATCCTGGCCACGCCGCTGAAGGTGCTGGCACCGCTGTTGTGCTCGCATGTGCGCTCCGGTGGACACCTGGTGCTCGCGGGCATTCTGGCGCGACAGGCCGAGGAGTTGATCGAGGCCTATGCACCCTGGGTGGCGTTGCAGGTCAGCGACGAAGAAGAGGGCTGGATCCTCATGACCGCGGTCAAGGCCTGAGCCGCAGCGCAGCGCCCCCGATAATCGGCGCATGAGTTTCACCACCCGTTGTCCGGCCTGCGGAACGACCTTCAGGATCGTTGCCGATCAACTGAAGATCTCCGAAGGCTGGGTGCGTTGTGGCCACTGCGCCGATGTGTTCGACGCCACGCTCTATCTGGAGCCCTGGACGCCGGACGCGCCAGCTACTGCCGGAGATGCTCCCACTCCCGGGCCGTCAGATCCGTCGCCTCAACTCACCGCCGCCAGCGACCCGGCTGAGGACGAACTGGTCACCCGGCCGCCCATGCCACTGCCCGACGAGCTGCGCGCAGAGACACCCGAGGATGCCGACTTCAGCACCGAACTCCAGCGATTCGCCGCTGCCAAGGCCGCCGCGGATGCATCGGTGGCCACGGCCAAGGCAGAGGCCACCGTTTCCAGAAGTCCATCGCCTGCGGCGCCAGCACCCGTCGACGAGCCCGACGACGAAGTCGCCATGGCACCCGAACCCGAAGCCGTGCCGGGGTTTGTGCGCCAGGCCCGCAAGCGCGCCTTCTGGCAGTCGCCCGGTGTGCGCATCGGCTTGTCCTTGCTGGTCTTGTTGCTCGGTGCTTTGCTCGCCACGCAATGGGCGCTGCACGAGCGAGACCGGCTCGCCGCCTGGCGTCCTGACCTGAAACCGCTGCTGGAGCAGGTCTGTGCGCCGCTGGGCTGCCGTGTGGGACCGGTGCGCAACATCGAAGCCATCGTGATCGACAGCTCAGCGCTGGTTCGCAGGCTCGGCAACTTCCATTCGTTCGATCTCGTGCTCAAGAACACGTCCGACATGGCGCTCGCCTTGCCGGCGCTGGAACTGAGCCTGACCGACACGCGCGATCAGGTCATTTCGCGCCGCGTGTTCCTGCCCGAAGAATGGCCCGATGCTCCCGAGGTGCTGCCGGCACAGGGCTCGCTGACCGTGAGCTTTCGCCTGTCGCTTTCGGTCGGTGAAGCCACGCCCATGGCCGGCTACCGCGCGCTCGTCTTTTATCCCTGACACCTCTCAACCCTCTGGATCCATCCCACCATGCCCATTCTTGTTTGCGGCTCACTCGCCTTCGACACCATCATGACCTTCGAGGGGCGCTTTGCCGAGCAGATACTGCCCAGCCAGTTGCACATCCTCAACGTGTCCTTTCTGGTGCCCGCTCTGCGGCGTGAATACGGTGGCTGCGCCGGCAACATCGCCTACGGCTTGCGCCAGCTGCGTGCCCTTGGCCACGCTGGGCAACGATGGCCAGGAATACCTGGAACGGCTGCGTTCGCTGGGCGTGGACACCGCGCATGTGAACAGCGCGATCGAGAGCTACACCGCGCAGGCCATGATCATGACCGACCGCGACAACAACCAGATCACCGCGTTCCACCCTGGCGCCATGTCGATGGCCCATGAGAACCGGGTGCCCGCGCGCACCGACATCTCGGTGGCCATCATCTCGCCCGATGGTCGCGACGCCATGCTGACCCATGCGCAGCAGTTGCACGCCGCAGGTGTGCCCTTTGTGTTCGATCCGGGGCAGGGCCTGCCCATGTTCAACGGTGACGAGCTCAAACAGTTCATCGAGCTGGCGACCTGGATCACGGTGAATGACTACGAAGGCAAGATGCTGTCCGACCGCACCGGCTGGTCGTTCGAAGACATCGCATCGCGCGTGCGTGGTCTCATCGTCACGCTGGCCGAGCACGGTTGCGAGGTGTGGGAGGGGGGGCAGAAGACCATGGTGCCGGGTGTGAAGGCCACCGAAGTGGTTGACCCCACGGGTTGTGGTGATGCGTTCCGCGCGGCGCTGCTGCATGGACTGGAGCAGGGCTGGTCGCTGGCGCGTTGCGCCGAGCTGGGCAACCGCATGGGTGCGGCCAAGATCTCGACCCGCGGTGGTCAGAACTACACCGCACCTGCGCCCTGAAGCGGACATGAAAAAGCCCGGCGCTTTCGCGCCGGGCTGCAAGTCATCGCAAGGACGACTTCAGGGCTTGCTGGACGTGGGAAACGGCCAGGCAGCCTGAGGGTTGAGCTTCGTCTGAGCCGCAGGAGCAGCAGGGGCCGCCGGCTTCTTGGCCGGCTCAGCTTTTTTTGCTGGGGCTGCCTTCGCGACGGCGGCCTTCTTGGCCGGAGCTGCCTTCTTTGCAGGTGCTGCTTTTTTCGCAGCAGGCTTCGCAGCTTTCTTCGCTGGGGCGGCCTTCTTCGCAGGCGCTGCTTTTTTCGCAGCAGGCTTCTTGGCAGCAGCTTTCTTCGCTGGTGCGGCCTTCTTGGCGACAGGCTTCTTCGCAGCGGCTTTCTTCGCCGGTGCAGCCTTCTTCACCGCTGGCTTTTTGGCAGCAGCTTTTTTCGCTGGTGCAGCCTTCTTGGCGACGGGCTTCTTCGCAGCAGCTTTCTTCGCTGGTGCAGCCTTCTTCGCGACGACTTTCTTAGCCGGTGCGGCTTTCTTCGCAGGAGCTGCTTTCTTCGCAGCGACTTTTTTGGCCGGGGCGGCCTTTTTTGCCACAGCTTTTTTAGCCGGGGCTTTTTTCGCAGTTGCCATTGTTTTCTCCTTGATCAAGTTGCAAAGAGCACTTCATCCGGTCACTGTGCCGGTGAAGTGATTCAACGCGCTGGAGCCGTGTGGATGCATCCACGGCTGGCCCCAAGGTGTTGAATCCTGTGACAAAACCCTGCTCACGGCACCGAGGTGACTGAAGCAAGGTTTTGAAATGTCGAAACGCATGTGAGATGGGTTCAATTGGGCAGTGCGACCCCGGCCGTGGCATCAGTCCCAGGACAGGGCGCCGCCCGTCTGGTATTCGATCACGCGGGTTTCGAAGAAATTGCGTTCCTTCTTGAGGTCGATCATCTCGCTCATCCAGGGGAACGGGTTCTCTTCGTTCGGGAACATGGGCTCCAGGCCGATCTGCGTGGCACGCCGGTTGGCGATGTAGCGCAGGTAGCCTTTGAACATGGAGGCGTTCATGCCGAGCACGCCGCGCGGCATGGTGTCTTCGGCGTAGCGGTACTCGAGCTCGACGGCCTTGAGGAACAGCTGCTTGATCTCTTCCTTGAACTCGGCCGTCCACAGCATCGGGTTCTCCATCTTGATCGCGTTGATCAGGTCGATGCCGAAGTTGCAGTGCATGGACTCGTCGCGCAGGATGTACTGGTACTGCTCGGCGGCACCGGTCATCTTGTTCTGGCGGCCCAGCGCGAGGATCTGTGTGAAGCCGACGTAGAAGAACAGGCCTTCCATGAGGCAGGCGAAAACGATCAGGCTCTTCAGGAGTCGCTGGTCGGTCTCGGGCGTGCCGGTGTGGAAGTTCGGGTCCATGATCGCTTCGATGAAGGGGATCAGGAACTCGTCCTTGTCACGGATCGACTGGACTTCGTTGTAGGCGTTGAAGATCTCGGACTCGTCCAGACCCAGCGACTCCACGATGTATTGGTAAGCGTGCGTGTGGATCGCTTCTTCAAAGGCCTGGCGCAGCAGGAACTGGCGGCACTCGGGCGCGGTGATGTGGCGGTAGGTGCCCAGCACGATGTTGTTGGCGGCGAGCGAATCGGCGGTGACGAAGAAGCCGAGGTTGCGCTTGACGATGCGGCGCTCGTCGTCGGTCAGACCGTTGGGATCCTTCCAGAGCGCGATGTCGCGGCTCATGTTCACTTCCTGCGGCATCCAGTGGTTGGCGCAAGTAGCGAGGTATTTTTCCCAGGCCCACTTGTACTTGAACGGCACCAACTGGTTGACGTCGGTCTGGCCGTTGATGATGCGTTTGTCGGCAGCGTTGACGCGATGGCCTGCAGCGGCTGCCACAGGCGCCTTCGCTGGCGCAACGTTCGAAGAGAAAGAGGGAGCGATGGAAGCGGAGGAGGCGGTGCGCTCACTCGACAGTGAGGCTTGCAGACCCTGCATGCTGGAGGGCATGGGGTTGTTCGCTGGCTTCGTGGAGGGCGTGGTGTGATCGTCCCAGGTCAACATAGGTGTTTCCAATTCCTCGGATTATCAAAGTGTCTGCATGAATTGCAAAGTGATCGTGTGTGCTGCGCCGTGTTTGTGTTGCTGTGTTGCATCGATTGAAGACCGATGTGACTCAGCACACACAACACAGCGACGTGTCTTTCACTGACACGCTTCGCAACCGGGGTCGTCGATTGCGCAGAACTTGATGTCGGTGGCGGGCACGTCAGACGCGGTTGCAGTGGATGCCGCGGCTGCATTCGCCGCGGTGGTCGCGGCCATACCGGCGGTGGTGGCGTCGAGCGACACGGCGTTGAGTTGGCCTGTGCGACCGGTGGATTTTTCGGCTTGTGTGGCCGAGGTCGTGCGCAGGTAATAGGTGGTCTTGAGACCACGCAGCCACGCGAGCTTGTAGGTGTCGTCAAGCTTCTTGCCCGAGGCGCCGGCCATGTAGATGTTCAGGCTCTGCGCCTGGTCGATCCACTTCTGGCGACGCGCCGCAGCTTCCACCAGCCACAGCGGTTCCACTTCAAACGCAGTGGCGTACAGCGCCTTCACTTCTTGTGGCACGCGGTCGATCGGACGCAGCGAACCGTCGAAGTGCTTGAGGTCCATGACCATCACGTCGTCCCACAGGCCCAGGCGCTTGAGGTCCTTCACCAGGTAGCCGTTGATGACGGTGAATTCACCCGAGAGGTTGGACTTCACCGAGAGGTTGCCGAAGCAGGGCTCGATGGAGGCGTCCACGCCGATGATGTTGGAGATGGTCGCGGTCGGTGCGATGGCCACGCAGTTGGAGTTGCGCATGCCGTCAGTGGCGATCTTCTGGCGCAGTGCGTCCCAGTTCATGCTGACCGAGCGGTCCACGTCCACATAACCACCGCGCTCGCGCGACAGCAGGTCGAGCGTGTCGGGCGGGAGGATGCCCTGGTCCCACAGCGAGCCTTTGTAGCTGGCGTAGCGGCCGCGCTCGCGGGCGAGTTCGGTGGAAGCCCAGTAGGCGTAGTAGCAAACGGCTTCCATCGAACGGTCGGCGAACTCCACCGCGTCATTGGAGGCGTAGGGAATGCGCAGTTCGTACAGCGCATCCTGGAAGCCCATGACACCCAGGCCCACCGGGCGGTGGCGCATGTTGGAGTCGCGCGCTTTCTTGACGGCGTAGTAGTTGATGTCGATCACGTTGTCGAGCATGCGCATCGCGGTCTTGATGGTGACCTGCAGCTTGTCGTGGTCGAGCACCTTGACGCCGTCGTCCGTGTGCTTGATGTGGTTGAGCAGGTTGACCGAGCCCAGGTTGCACACGGCGGTTTCGGTGTCGCTGGTGTTGAGCGTGATCTCGGTGCAGAGGTTGGAGCTGTGCACCACGCCGGCGTGTTGCTGCGGGCTGCGCACGTTGCAGGCGTCCTTGAAGGTGATCCAGGGGTGGCCGGTCTCGAACAGCATCGAGAGCATCTTGCGCCACATGTCGGTGGCGGGCACCTTGCGGTAGGGCTTGATCTCGCCGCGTGCGGCCTTTTCTTCGTAGGCCACGTAGGCCTTCTCGAAGTCGGCACCGAACAGGTCGTGCAGGTCGGGCACGCTGTTGGGCGAGAACAGGCTCCACTCGCCTTTTTCCATCACGCGCTTCATGAACAGGTCGGGAATCCAGTTCGCCGTGTTCATGTCGTGGGTGCGGCGGCGGTCGTCGCCGGTGTTCTTGCGCAGCTCCAGGAATTCCTCGATGTCCAGGTGCCAGGTCTCCAGGTAGGTGCAGACCGCGCCCTTGCGCTTGCCGCCCTGGTTCACTGCCACGGCGGTGTCGTTGACGACTTTCAGGAACGGCACGACGCCTTGCGACTCGCCGTTGGTGCCCTTGATGTGGCTGCCCAGGGCGCGCACGCGGGTCCAGTCGTTGCCCAGGCCGCCGGCGAACTTGGAGAGCAGCGCGTTTTCCTTGATCGACTCGTAGATGCCGTCGAGGTCGTCGGGCACGGTGGTCAGGTAGCAGCTGGAGAGCTGCGAGCGCAGGGTGCCACTGTTGAACAGGGTGGGGGTGGACGACATGAAGTCGAACGAGGACAGCACTTCGTAGAACTCGATGGCGCGCGCCTCGCGGTCGATCTCGTTGAGCGACAGGCCCATGGCCACGCGCATGAAGAACGACTGGGGCAACTCGATGCGAGTCTTGCGCACGTGCAGGAAGTAGCGGTCATACAGCGTCTGCAGGCCGAGGTAGTCGAACTGCAGGTCGCGCTCGGGCTTGAGCGCGGCGCCCAGGCGGGCCAGGTCGAACTGCAGCAGGCGTTCGTCGAGCAGGTCGTTGTCCACGCCCTTCTTGATGAACTGCGGGAAGTAGTCGGCGTAGCGCGCACCCATCTCGGTGGAGGGCACTTCTTCGCCCATGACTTCCTTGACGATGGTGTGCAGCAGCAGACGCGCGGTGGCGTAGGTGTAGTCGGGATCTTTTTCGATCAGCGTGCGGGCGGCCAGGATGGAGGCCTTGTAGACCTCTTCGATCGGCACACCGTCGTACAGGTTGCGCTTGGTCTCGGCCACGATCGGGTCGGGCTGGACATCCTTGCCCAGACCTTTGCAGGCGTCGGCGATCAGGGCTTGCAGGCGCTGCAGGTCCAGCGGCACGCGCTGGCCGCCATCGATCACGTGGAGCAGGGCTTCCGCCGGCTTGGCCACTTCGGCCTGGTGGGCGCGCTCTTGCGTGCGACGCTCGCGGTACAGCACATACGCGCGGGCCACTTCGTGGTGGCTGCTGCGCATCAGGCCGAGTTCGACCTGGTCCTGCACGTCTTCAATGTGGAAGGTGCCGCCACCGGGGCGCGAGCGCATCAGCGCCTTGACCACCGCGCCGGTGAGTTCGTCGACCGTTTCGCGCACGCTGGCCGAGGCCGCGCCCTGGGTGCCGTGCACCGCCAGGAAGGCCTTCATCATGGCCACGGCGATCTTGCTGGGTTCGAAGGACACCACCGCGCCGTTGCGGCGGATGATCTGGTACTGGGCGAACACCGAGCTGTTCGTGGCGGCGGGCGCCGAGGTGGATGAACCCATGGGCTGCTTCGGGGAGGCGGACGGTGTGGCGGGAGTGGGGGAAGCGGTCAGCATGGTTCCTCTTTCATTTGTTGTGATGGGCCTGCTCGCAAGGCACGGGGTCGGGGAGCAAGACGTTCGGTTTCAGTTCGGGATCGCGGCGTTGCTCGGGGCGCCAGAAAGTTCTCAGCGGGGGTGAAAACGGGCCGGAACAACGTGGACTGTGTCGAAACTGGAAACGCAGAGCACACACTATATCTGGTGTGTGGATGGTCTTCAAGCCACTACAGGTAGTGTCTCGAGAAAAAACCTTCCCGATGGCGAGTGCCCCGTTTTGGTGATCCCGACGGGCGTTCGATCAGGGTGTGCGCAGCAATGGGCCAGCGTCGCGCCGGAGCGCCCGAAAAAACTGGGCGCCGCGTTTCAGGCGCAGCAACGGCGGGCCTTCCGGCGCGATTTGCGTGTGAATGCCGCTGCCCGCTTGTGCATGCGAGGCGGACGGTCCCGCCTGGATCGTGACGTCAGCCGCCAGGTGGGTTTGCGCCGGTCATCGTCTCGGGAAAATACGCCAGCGACCAACCCAGCTCGTGTTGCAAACGAGCCCAGTCGAATCCTGGTCCCGGGTCCTGTTTGCGACCGGGAGCGATGTGTTCGTGGCCCGCGATGTGGGCCACCGGATATCGCTCCCGCAGGTGGCGGCACAACTGCCCCAGGGTGGCGTACTGCGCGTTCTCGAACGACTCACCTTCCAGGCCTTCGAGTTCGATGCCGATGGAGTCGTCGTTGCAGTTGTCCCGGCCGCGCCAGCAAGATGCGCCCGCGTGCCAGGCGCGCGCATCGGCGTCGACGAACTGCACCAGTTCACCGTCGCGGCGGATGAAAAAATGCGCCGACACTTCCATGCCCCGGATCTGCCCGAAGTAGGGGTGGGCGTCCCAGTCCAGCGTGTTGGTGAAGAGCTGTTCGACCTCGGGTCCGCCATACACACCTGGCGGCAGACTGATGGAGTGCAGCACGATCAGGTCGATCTGCGCACCCTCGGGCCGGGGGCCTTGGTTGGGGGACGGGCAGTGACGCGCTGTGGCCAGCCACCCGCCAGTCCACGACCCGGCGTCTGCTTCAGGCCGCATCGTCGTCGCTGGAGGGCATGGCGATGCCCAGGCGCTGGATGCGGTAGCGCATCTGCCGCAGGTTCAGACCCAGCCGCGCCGCGGCGGCCGTGCGGTTGAAGTCGCATTCGCGCAGGGCCTTGAGCAAGACCTGCTTTTCCTGCTCGTCCAGATAGGACTGCAGGTCGGTCGGAATCTCGTCGGAAGCGCGCGCAGGGGGCGAGTTGGCCAGCGCCGAATCCGGCAGCTGGTCGGGTTGGGTGGGGATCTCGTCCGTGTCGTCGGTGTCGCCGAAGTCTTCGGGCTCCAGTTGGTCGCCGCTGCTCAGCGCCAGCGCGCGCTGCAACAGGTTCTCCAGTTCGCGCACGTTGCCGGGCAGGTCGCGGGCCTTGATCCAGTCCAGCGCCCGGGTCGAGAGTTCGGGCGCGGCCTGGCCGGACTCGACGCAGATGCGTTGCAGCAGGGCGTGCGCGAGTTCGGGCAGGTCGTCGCGCCGCTCGCGCAGCGAGGGTGTGCGCAGCTCGATTACATTGAGTCGGTAGAACAGGTCCTGGCGGAACTGCCCGCCTTGAACCAGCGCGCTCAGGTCGCGGTGCGTGGCGCTCACGAGCCGCACGTCCACCGCTTCTTCCTGCACACCACCGAGCGCGCGCACGCGCCGCTCCTGGATCACACGCAGCAGCTTGGCCTGCATGGCCAGCGGCAGGTCGCCGATTTCGTCGAGGAACAGGGTGCCGCCTTTGGCCGCCTGAAAGTAGCCTTCGCGGTCTTGCGTGGCGCCGGTGTAGGCGCCCTTGCGTGCACCGAAAAATTCGGCCTCGATGAGGTTCTCGGGAATGGCGCCGCAGTTCACCGCCACAAACGGGCCGCCGCTGCGGTGGCTGCAGTCGTGCACCGCGCGCGCCACCAGTTCCTTGCCGGTACCCGACTCGCCCAGGATCAACACGGGCGCCATGCTGGTGGCCACCTTCTCGATGCGGCCCTTGATCTGCACGATGCTGGCCGCGCGGCCGACGATGCGGGAGAGTGCCTTCAGGCCCGAGGGCGGGGGCGGTGCGCTGCGCATGGGTTCACTGGTGGCCACGCCATTGCCTGCACGAGCCAGCTGACCCATGAGCGGGTGACGCTGGCTCTGCACGGCTTGCGTCACGGCGTTGCGCAGCTGCTTGAGATCCACCGGTTTGGTGAGGTAGTCGAAGGCGCCGGCCTTGAGCGACTCCACCGCGTTGTCGGCCGAACCGAACGCGGTGATGACGATGCACTTCTCGGTGCGCTGGGCCTCGGTCAGTTCGCGCAGCAAGTCCAGCCCCAGCCCGTCGGGCAGGCGCATGTCGGAGATCGGCACGTCAAAGCGTTGCTGGGCCAGCCACTCGCGCGCCTGCGCCAGGTCCGCAGCCGCCACCACGGCGTGGCCTTCGCGCAGCAGGGTGAGCTCGTAGAGCGTGCGCAGGTCGGGCTCGTCGTCAACAACGAGCACGGAGGCCGAACTGGAAGAGTTGGGGAGGGAAGCCATGGGGTGACGTGCGCGGCTCAGTTCGGAGCCAGCGGAGGATCGCCCAGCGTCGGGCTGAACCGGGTGCTGAAGGGCCGCGATTCGCCGCCCGCGTACGACAGGTTTTGCTGCATGGGTTGCTGGCCTGGATGTCCGTTGGGCATGGACACAAAGAATTCGTTGCCTTCGAGCTGGTCCAGTCGCACACGCTGGTAGGCGATCTGGGCGCCATAACGCTCGCAGAGTTCGCGGCAGATGTACAGACCCAGGCCGCTGGAGCGGCTCTCGGAGGAGAAGAAGGGCTCGAACAGATGACGCATCACGCTGGCTTCCAGCGGCTGGCCATCGCTCCACACCGAGAGCTTGCTGTGGTCGGACCCGCTGGGTTGCGTGACCACGCGGATGGACGAGGGTTTGCCGCTGGCGTGGCGCAGGGCGTTGTCCAGCAGGTTCACCAGCAGGCGGCGCATGTGTTCGGGGTCGAACTCCACCATCGCAGCGGGCGCGTGCAGGTGCACGCCCAGCACGCCCTTGGCCGGGTTCTGGCGCAACCAGTCCAGCGTGATCTGTCGAACCATGGCGTCCAGCGGCAGGCTGGGTGTGGTGCCGTCGCCGCGCACGGGCTGGGCGCGCGCCACGTTCAGGATGTCGTCCACGATGCGCGAGAGGCGCTGCGCGTTCTGCTCGATCATGTGGGTGAGCCGCTTTTGCGCAGGGTCTTTGACCTCTTCATCCAGCAAGGCGTTGGCCTGCGTGATGGCCGAGAGCGGGTTGCGGATCTCGTGCGCCACGGCGGCCGACATGCGGCCCATCGAAGCGAGTTTCTCGGTGCGCACGCGGGCTTCCACCTCGCGCAGGTCTTCCAGAAAGAGCACGCACAAACCGGTGCTGCGCCCGCCGCGCGAGGTCAGGCGCGTGCGCGCGTGCAGCCGCTGGCTGGGCCGGTCTTCGTTGTCGATGGTGGTCTCGGTCTCCAGGGCCTGGCCCAGCACAAACGTTTCACTCACCAGGTCGGAGAGATGGGTCCAGCTCGGGCGGGCCGACAGCAACAGCTTGGCGGCTTGCGGGTAGGCCTCGCCCATCAGCATGATCTGGGCGGCCGGGTTGGCGTTGCGCACCACGCCGTGCGGATCGACCACCAGCACGCCCACGCTCAGGCTCTCGATCACCAGTTCGTTCACCTGCGCCTGCGTGCGCGCTGCGGCCTGGCTGCTGGAAGCCAGTGCTTCCTCGCGCGCCAGGCGAATCGCCAGCTGGTTGGCCAGCACAGCCACGAGAAAGAAACCGGTGCTGGCCAGTCCCGCCTGGAGCAACTTGGCGGTTGCAGCATCGCTGAACAGGGGCGCGCTCAGCACCGCTTCGCACAGCAGGTACAGCGTGACGGAGGCGGCGGTTGCCAGGGCCAGCATCAGCGGCCCGAGGATGGAGGCCAGCAACACCGGCAGGGCAAAGAGCGGCGTGTAGTTGATCGAGCCGACCTGGAAAAACTGCAGCAGCGCAAACACCACCACATCGACGCCGATGGTCAGCACCCATTGAAGCTGGATCGGCTTGCCCTGCTCCACAGGACGCCAGGCGTACAGCACCACCAGCGAGGCGGTGAGGTGGATGGCGGCCAGCAGCACCAGCCAGTCGGGCCCGCCGGTGCCGGTGACCACCATGAAGATCTGCAGCGACAGCAGCACCATGGCGATGAACACCCGCGCGCGCATGAAGGCCACCCACAGGCGCACAAAAGCGCGCAACCGCTGCTCGCGACCCTGGTTGTTGCCCGTTTCGTAGGCCACGAACCACGAGGGAGCGAATTGCGAGCTGTCTTCCCGGGCCATCTCAGTTCCGCGAATCGGGTGCGGTGGCCAGCGCCAGGCGGGGTGCGTTCATTGCGGTCCGCCTTCCTTGAGCCGGCGGTGGTCGGCGCTGCAATAGGGGCCCAGGGCGCCTTGCACCGTGTCGGCCTGTGGCAAGTGCGTGCCGCATTGCCGGCAGGCCACCATCACCACCGGCAGGCGCGAGCCCTCGGGCGTGGGCAGCGGGCGGGACTTCGATCGATCGCTGACGCGGTTGTTGCGCCACACATAGATGGCCACCATCACCACGGCCAGAACAAGCAGGTATTTCATGTGGGCGGTGGTTCAGCTGCGTTGCAGCAGCACTTCAAGCACGAAGCGCGAGCCGGCATACCCCAGGAGCAGCAGCCCGGCGCCGAAGTAAAGCATGCGCGTGGCAAAGCGGCCGCGCCAGCCCATGCGCCAGCGCCCCCAGAGCAGCACACCCATGGTGATCCACGACAACACCGAGAACACCGACTTGTGGTCCCACACCCAGCGGTGGTTGAGCAGTTCGGAGAAATACCAGCCCGCCAGCAACGTGGCGGTGAGCAGCACAAAGCCGGCGGCCACGAAGCGGAAGGTGAGCCGCTCCAGCGTGAGCAGCGGCATGGCGGTTTCCGTCGAGGTGCCCAGGCGCATGGCCTTTTCGGCGCGCTGCATCAACCATGCGTGGCCGACGGCCACCGCGATCAGCCCGTAGGACGCGATGCCCAGCGCCCAGTGCAGGGGCATCCAGTTCGAGCGCAGGGCAGGGTAGGGCGTGCCGGGAAACACCAGGGCCAGCAGCACCACCGCCGCGCCGAGGAAAGCAAACCGCCAGCGCTCGCGCAGTTGCGGGTACAGGCGGCTCTCGATCATGTACACCGTGAGCACCAGCCACACCGTGACCGACAGCGAGGGCGCGAAGCCGAAGCGCGCGGGTTGTTCGAACAGCCCGAACACCAGCACACCGAGGTGCAGCAGCCAGGCCACGGTGAGCAGGGCCCGGCTCTGCATGGCCGACGCACGCGGATGCACCCAGGCCAGCACGGCGTAGGAAAGCGCCGCCAGACCGGAGAGCACCACCGCGGGCATGTTGGTCGCAAGCGATGGCAGCAGGTTCATAGGGGATGTGGCGCGCGCAGCGGGTGGGGGGTGGGCGCGGCTAAAATCATGGGCGGAGTTTAACGGCCCTGACCGTTGCCAGCCGCCGGATTCCCGGTCAATGGCCCGACACCCACCCCAGCCGGCGCTAACCCAGCAGCCGGCGGGTTCTTCTCCCACCACCCGAGCGCAGCATGGCATCAGCCCTTTCCGACCGACTCTCACGCATCGTCAAGGAAATGCGCGGCCAGGCCCGCATCACCGAGACCAACGTCACCGACATGTTGCGCGAGGTGCGCATGGCCCTGCTGGAGGCCGACGTGGCCCTGGCCGTCGTGCGCGATTTCATCGCACGTGTGAAGGAAAAAGCGCTGGGCCAGGAGGTGGTGGGTTCGCTCACGCCAGGGCAGGCGCTGGTGGGCATCGTCAACCGGGAACTCGCGCTCACCATGGGCGACGGCGTGGCCGACATCAACCTCGCGGCGCAGCCGCCGGCGGTGATCCTAATGGCCGGCTTGCAGGGCGCCGGCAAGACCACCACCACCGCGAAGCTGGCCAAGCACCTGATCGAGAAGCGCAAGAAGAAGGTGCTCACGGTCTCGGGCGACGTGTACCGCCCGGCCGCCATCGAACAGCTCAAGACCGTGACCGCGCAGGCCGGGGCGGAGTGGTTCCCCAGCACGCCCGACCAGAAGCCGGTGGACATCGCGCGCGCGGCGATCGACTACGCACGCCGCCATTACTTCGATGTGCTGCTGGTGGACACCGCAGGCCGCCTGGCGATCGACGAAGCGCTGATGCGCGAGATCCAGGAACTGCACGCGGTGCTCAAGCCGGTTGAGACCCTGTTCGTGGTGGACGCGATGCAGGGTCAGGACGCGATCAACACCGCCAAGGCCTTCAAGGAAGCGCTGCCGCTGACCGGCATCATCCTGACCAAGCTCGACGGCGACTCGCGCGGCGGCGCGGCGCTCTCGGTGCGCCAGGTCACGGGCGCGCCCATCAAGTTCGCCGGTGTGTCGGAAAAGATCGACGGCCTGGAGGTGTTCGACGCCGAGCGCCACGCGCAACGCATCCTGGGCATGGGCGACATCCTGGCGCTGGTGGAGCAGGTCACCGCCGGCGTGGACATGGCGGCGGCCCAGAAGCTCGCGGCCAAGGTCAAGAGCGGCGAGGGTTTTGACCTCAACGACTTCCTCGACCAGCTGCGCCAGATGAAGCAGATGGGCGGCCTCTCCAGCCTCATGGACAAGTTGCCCGCCGCCATGGCGGCCAAGGCCGGTCAGGTCGACATGGGCCGCGCGGAAAAAGACATCCAGCGCAAGGAAGGGATCATCTGCAGCATGACGCTGAAGGAGCGCCGCAAGCCCGAAATCATCAAGGCCACGCGCAAGCGCCGCATCGCAGCGGGTGCGGGCGTGCAGGTGCAGGAAGTGAACCGCCTGCTCAAGGAGTTCGAGCAGATGCAGGACATGATGAAGAAGATGAAGGGTGGCGGGATGATGAAGATGATGAAGCGCATGGGGGGCATGAAGGGCATGCCCAAGCTGCCCGGCATGGGGTGAATCGGTTTTCTTGCCTGCACCTCACGAGCCTGAAGTAGCGTTGGAATGCGTCAGATCGAGGCCGCCGAGAACCGGACCCACCGGAGAAAGCCTCCACGAACACAAACAAAAAAGGCCCGGCAGGTACAAACCTGTCGGGCCTTTTCATTTGAAACACCAGACTCAGGCAGCCTTCAAAGTCAAACGACTCGCGTGGCGCCAGGCGCGGCGCAGCACGGCCGGCGACCAGGACTCCTCGGGGATCAGCAGCACACCGCGTGAACGCATCCAGACACCCAGGTCCACGTGGCTGGTGGCCACCGTCAGCGGCACCGACAACAACAGTGGCAAGGCCACCGGCGCCAGCCAGATCAGCGCTTCGGCGTTGATCGCGGCGACCGCCAGACCCAGCAGGCCGATGATGAGGCTCATCGGTGCCAGGCGGGCGGCGGCGTCGCGCCAGGTCACACCGGCCGCTTCGCGTGGAGGGGATTTCCAGTCCAGCTTCAGGCCGGTGATGGCCACCAGCACGAACAGCGAATGGGCCAGCATGCGGATGGGGGCCTGCAGCAGCGCCATCACGGTTTCCACCGCGGCGCTGCCCAGCAGGCCACCGGTGCCACCGAAGGATCTTTGTTCACCCTTCATGAAGACGGCGGCCAGGCCCAGGATGCGCGGCAGAAACAGCATCGACAAGGTCCAGGCCCACAGACCGCGCAGTTCTTGCGGCACGGCGTGCCCGATCGAGAAGGTGTCGGCATGGGCCACCCACAGCGTGGTGCCGATGGTCAGGAAGGCCAGCCACAGCGGTGCGGAAATGTAGGACATGGCGCCGATGGCGAACATGGTGCGGTGCACACGGTGGATGCCGGGCTCGGCCATCAGGCGCGAGTTCTGCAGGTTGCCCTGGCACCAGCGGCGGTCGCGCTGCAGTTCGCTGAGCAAGTCCGGTGGCTGCTGCTCGTAGCTGCCGGTGAGATCGGACACCAGCCACACCTGGTAACCGGCGCGGCGCATCAGCGCGGCTTCGACGAAGTCGTGCGACATGATGCCGCCGGACATGCCGCCCGTGCCTTTGATGGGGGCCAGCGCGCAGTGCTCCATGAAGGGCTGGACGCGGATGATGGCGTTGTGGCCCCAGTAGTGGCTCTCGCCGAGCTGCCAGAACTGCATGCCCAGGGTGAACAAACGACCCGTGACGCGCGAACCGAACTGCTGCGCGCGGGCGTGCAGCGTGGCGTGGCCGATGGCCTGCGTGGCGGTCTGCACGATGCCGGCCTTGGGGTGGGCTTCCATGAGCTTGACCATGGAGACGATGCAGCTGCCGCTCATGACGCTGTCGGCATCCAGCACCACCATGTAGCGGTAGTCCTTGCCCCAGCGGCGGCAGAAGTCGGCCACGTTGCCGGCCTTGCGGTGGCTGCGGCGTGTGCGCAGGCGGTAATACACCTCGATCTGCGGCAGCTCGGGCTGGGCGGCCAGCGCGGCGCGCAGGTTTTCCCAGGCGGCTTTTTCGGCTGCGGCGATGGCCGGGTCGTAACTGTCGGAGAGCACGAACACATCGAACTGGCGCGCGTGACCGGTGGCCGCGAGCGACTCGCAGGTGGCGCGCAGGCCGGCGAACACGGTGGCCACGTCCTCGTTGCAGATCGGCATGATGATCGCCGTGCGCGCGTCGGGGTTCATGGGGTGGTGTTGCACCGCCGCGGCGGACAGCGTGTGTGCATCACCGCGCAGCGAGACCCAGAAGCCCATGAGCGCGGTGACGAAACCGGTCACGACCCAGGCCGAGAGCACCACGAACAGCGTGAGCTGGCCGTACTGCAGCCACACGTTGTCGTGTTCGGGTTGGGCGCGGGCGAACAGGCTGGCCGCCAGGCCCGTGGTCAACACAGTGAGCAACACGAACACCGCGCGGCGGCGGTTGGCCGCGGTTTCCCAGGCTTCGGGGGCGGGGCGGCTGGCGGCTTGTGTTGCGGCTTCGTACGGCGGCAGGGCCTTGCCGGCCACGCTCAGCAGCGCGGTGCCGATGCTGTTCCAGAATCCGCGCCAGGGCCGCGGCACCATGGAGCCGCGGTTGATCGGCGGTGCGGTCACGGCGTTGGGGTGGCGCTCTTCACGCAGGGTGCTGCGCAAGGCCGGGGTGGGATTGGTGGACGTGGTCATTCGGGTAACAGCAGGTGTGTCCATGTTTCACTCACGGTGTCGTTGTTGTGCTGGAGGAAGGCGCGCAATTCCACGGGCTGAGTGGCATCGACGCGCTCGACGCGCAAGGTCACGCGCCAGGTGCGCGTGGCGGGGTTGGGGTAGGCGAGGGTCTGGAGCACGCGGCCGTTGGCATTGGCGCTCACCACGGCCTTGACCGTGGCGCCGGCGGGCAGCGCGTCCAGCGCGGGGCCGGTGAAGTCAAGGACGTACTGCGGCTGGCGGCCTTGTTCTTCCGCGCTGAGCCGGGTGTAGCCATAGCCACGGCGACTCTGGGTGACCCAGCTCGACGGCGGGCGCTGCTGCGCGTCACCTTGCCACGCGAGTTCGTAGGCCACTTCCAGCGGCTGGCCCGGTGCGGGCAGTGCGGCAGGCACCCAGTACGCCACGATGTTGTCGTGCGTCTCGTCGGGCGCGGACAGCTGCACCAGCTCCACGCGGCCGGGGCCCCAGTCACCCAGCGGCTTGACCCAGGCGCTCGGGCGGCGCTCGTAGCGCGCTTCCACGTCCTCAAAGCTGGCAAAGCTGCGGTCGCGCTGCATCAGGCCGAAGCCGCGCGGGTTCTGCATCGTGAACGAACTGACCGTCACGCTTGTGGGGCGCTGCAGCGGGCGCCACAGCCATTCGCCCTCGCCCGTGACCATCATCAGGCCGTCGGAATCGTGCACCTCGGGGCGGAAATCGCGGGCCGAGGGCTGGTTCTCGCCGGTGAGGAACATGCTGGTGAGCGGCGCGATCCCCAGCGTGTTCACCGGGCCGGCACCGGCGCGCAGGAAGATGCGGGCGTTCACCGTGGTGGTGGTCTGCTGGCCGGGGCGGATCACGAAGCGGTAGGCGCCGGTGGCGCGTGGTGATTCGAGCAGGGCGAACACGGTGACGTCGGTGGCGCCGGCGGCCGGTCGCTGCAGCCAGAACTCGGTGAAGCGCGGAAATTCTTCGCCGCTGCCGCCCACGGTGTCGATGGCGAGGCCGCGGGCCGACAGGCCGTACTGCTGGCCGGCGCCGAGCGCGCGGAAGTAGCTCGCGCCCTGGAACACCACCAGCTCGTCTTTGTAGGCCTGGCCGTTGAGCGGGTAGTGCAGGCGGAAACCGGCGTGGCCCAGGTCGCCCCACGACGCAGGGTTGAAGGTGTTCTTGCCGACATCGAAATCGGCACCCCGGTAAGGCAGGTGGTTCACCCGGCCATCGGGCATGAGCTCGTGGATGCGCACCGGCTCGGTCTGGTACAGGCCGAGGTGGAAGAACTGGGCTTCAAACGGCAGGGCGTCGGCGCGCCAGAGCGACTGCTCGGGCTTGAAGCGGATGTCGCGCAACTGGTCGTAGGTGATGCTGGCCAGCTCGGCAGGGAGCTTGTCGCTGTTTGCTTGATAAGTCCCGGCGGCGCGGCTTTGGGCCAGTTGGGTCAGACCGTCCCAGTCCATGCGCTGGGCCTGGGCTGACGCCCCGCAAAGCACCGCAAACAGGGCGCCCAGCAACACCAGGGTGCGGGTGCACCGGGCGGTTGAAAACGGGCGGATCGTGAGGGTCATGCCTTGTTAAGGGCAAACCCTGTGCCAGGTTGAAAAAACCCAGCCAAATCAAAGGCTTGGAGTGAAAACCTCTTTTACAGGCTCGCAAGATGGGCCAACGCGAGCCTCAAACGCCTGTTTTTGTCGTCAAACAGCGACAGCGCTTGCCACGGCATTGGAAAAATCCAATGAAATCAAGGGAGTGAGGCTGTCACTCATCGGCGACAGCGTCTCCGGGAATACCCGAAGAACCCGGCGTGGCGTCGCTTTTGAACAGGCCGGGGGTGAGCGCGTGTTTCTGCAGCAGCCGGTAGAACTCGGTGCGGTTGCGCTGCGCCAGTCGGGCCGCGTCGGCCACGTTGCCGTCGGTCATCTTGAGCAGGCCCACCAGGTACTCCCGCTCGAAACGCTGCTTGGCGTCGGCAAAGCTCAGCACCTCCACCGAGGGCGTGCGCAACGCGCGCTGCACCAGCGCCAGCGAGACCAGCGGTGTGGTGGACAGGGCGCAGACCTGCTCGACCACGTTGTAGAGCTGGCGCACATTGCCCGGCCAGGCGGACATGGTCAGCGCCTTGAGCGCCTCTGGCGCAAAGCCCGAGCTGCGCTTGCCGTACTTGGCCGCCAGCTTGGCCAGGAAATGGTTGGCCAGCAGCGGGATGTCTTCGCGGCGCTCGGCCAGCGTGGGCAAGGTGAGCGTCACCACGTTGAGCCGGTAGTACAGGTCTTCGCGGAACTGCGCCGTGGCCATGGCTTCTTCCAGGTCGCGGTGGGTGGCCGAGATGATGCGTACATCCACCGGAAGCGACTGGCTCGAACCCAGCGGGCGCACCGCGCGTTCCTGCAGCACGCGCAGCAGCTTGACCTGCAGGGCGGGTGGCATGTCACCGATCTCGTCGAGCAGCAGCGTGCCGCCGTCGGCCGCCTGGAACAGGCCCTTGTGGTTGGCCACCGCGTCGGTGAACGCACCCTTCATGTGGCCGAAGAGTTCGGATTCGAGCAGTGCCTCGGGGATGGCGCCGCAGTTCACCGCAATGAAGGGTTTGCTCGCGCGCGAACTGGCTTTGTGGATGGCGCGTGCCAGCATTTCCTTGCCCGTGCCCGAGTCGCCGCGCAGCAGCACGCTGGCATCACTCTGCGCCACCATGCGCGCCTCGGCCAGCAGGTCGGCCATGCGGTTGGAGCGGCTCACGATCTCGCTGCGCCAGGCTTCGTCCACCCGTGCGTTGTCGCTGGCCGGCGCACCCAGGGCCAGGGCCTGGGCGATCTTCTCCAGCAGCTCCTTGGCGTCGTAGGGTTTGGTGAGGTAGGTGAAGACGCCGCGCGCCGTGGCTTCGACCGCGTCGGGAATGGTGCCGTGCGCGGTGAGCAGGATCACGGGGAGCGAAGGGTGGCGTTTGCGGATCTCGTCGAACAGGGCGAGTCCGTCCTTGCCCGGCAGGCGCACGTCGGAAAGCACCATCTGCGGACGTTCGATGTCGAGCTGGCTGAGCGCCGCTTCGGCCGAGCCGACCGAGGTGATCTGGTAACCCGCCGAGCCCAGGCGCATCGCCAGCAGGCGCAGCATGTCGGCGTCGTCGTCGACGACCAGCAGGCGTGCGCGTGGCGAAGTGGTGTTCATGGAGACAAGGTGTTCAGGGCGGCGCGGTGCGGCTGCCGTTGGGAGCCGCAGGCGGGCGGGTGGTCAGGCTGCGTTCGATGGCACGCATCGCCTCCAGCCGGTCGTTCAACTGATCGATGCGACGCTGGTTCTCGCGCAGTTGCTGGCTCTGCCGCTCCAGGCCGTCTTCGAGCCGGCGCTGCTCCATCAGCTGGTAGCCCAGCAAGCGTGCCAGGGGTTTGAGGGGCGTGGCCTCGGGGGCGGAGCTGCCCACCACCCGCTGCAGCTGCGCCAGCGCGCGCGCCGTGTCCACCGCCTGGGGGCTGTGCATCAGCGCCAGTGCGAGCTGCATCTGCCGCAAGGGCACATTGCCGGGGTCGCCCTGCACCGCGATTTCGGCAGCGAGGTCACTCGGATTGAGCTGGCGAACCCGCTCCGAGTAGGTGAGCAGGGCCGTGACCACGTCGGGCAGTGGAGGCGCCTGTGTGTTCAGGGCTTCGGGCGGCGTGACCGCGGGTGCCTGCACCGGCGTGATCACCAGGATCTGCGGCGCCGGGGCCGGTGCGGGCGTGGTGATCACGGTGGTCACCGTGGGCTCGGTGGGCGGCGTGGGCATGGTGCCGCAGGCGCTCACCAGGAGCGCCGTCGCAGCGGCGGAAAGACTAATTCGCATGGGGAAGTTCGATACGGAAATGGGCGCCCTGGCGCTGGGGCAGCAGCTCGATGCGGCCACCGTGGGCAACAATGTACTCGTGCACGATGGACAGGCCGATGCCGGTGCCGCGCACCGCGCCCTGGGGCTGGCGTTCACCGCGGTAGAAGGGCTCGAAGATGCGGTCGCGGTCGGCCTCGGCCACACCGGGCCCCTGGTCGATGATGTCCAGGCTGGCGCGTCCCGGCAGGTTCAGCAGCACCAGGCGGATCACGCCGCCGTGCGGCGAAAAACGGATCGCGTTGGACAGCAGGTTGCCCACGGCGGACGCAATCTTCTCGCGGTCGATCGGCAGGACCACCGGCGCGCCTTCGGCCCGCACGGTGAGGCCCTGGGCCTGCCATTGCAGGCGCTGCGCATCGATCTGGTCTTCCAGCAGGGCCATCAGGTCGGTCTTCTCGCGCTTGAGCTGACGCGCCTCGAAGGCGGCGGCGTTGAAGCGCAGCAAGGCCTCGATCTGGTGCTGCAGCATCAGGGTGTTGTGCTGCAGGATGTTGACCACCTCGGCCTGGCTGGGGTTGAGCGCGCCGGCCACACCGTCGCCCAGCACCGCCACGCCTTCGTGCAGCGAGGCCAGCGGCGTCTTGAGTTCGTGCGAGATGTGCCGCAGGAAGCGCGCCTTGTCGGCGTCGAGTTCGGTCAGGCGCAGGCGCAGCCAGTCCAGCTGCTGGCTCACACGGCGCACGTCGGCCGGGCCAGCGATGTCGATGGGCACGTCGAGCCGGTTCTCGCCCAGGCCCTGGATGGCTTTTTCGATGCGCTGGAACGGGCGCGCCAGCCACACCCCAAAACCCAGCGCCATCACCGCGGCCACAAAGATCGAACCCAGCACCTGCTGCGTGAGCTCCTGGCGGCTGGTCTCGAAACGCGCCTGCAGCGCCTCGTTGCGCGTGCCGATGATGGACTGCACCTTCTGCGCGATCGAGGCGCTGTGGCCGTCGATCTCACGAAAGGCCCGCGCCACTTCGCGTTCGCGGTCCAGCGCCGTTTCGGGGGGGCCTTCCAGCAACTCGGTGATGACGGTCAGCTGCTGCAGCCAGTTGAAGGAGAACTCGGGCGGGAGTTCGTTGTCTTCCAGCCGTTTGAGAATGTCGCGTGCGTTGCCGGCGGCTTCGGTGAAGCGCTGGCGCAGCTGGTTGTCGCGCAGCACCAGCGACTGGCGCGCGGCGCGCTCCATCGTCAGGCTGCGCTCGGACAGGGACTGCGCCGCGGTCGACAGCGCAATGGCTTGTGCCGCGCTGTCGCGGCTCTGGGCCATCAAGGCTTCCAGCGAAAACAGCGCGCGCAAGGCGGCCGCGCCCAGCAGCAAGCCGATCAGCAGGAACGCGACCAGCAGCAGTTGCGGGAACGAGAAGCGGGGGGACTTCACAGTCGTGGGTGGCCTTCAGGCGTCCAGGGCGGTTTCGTGCGTCAACACCTCGGCCCGCAGCGAATGTGGCCGGGCTTCGGTGATGCGCACGTCGACCATCTGGCCCACCAGGCGCTCGGCCAGCGGGCCACCGGGAAAGTTGACGATGCGGTTGCACTCGGTGCGGCCGGTGAGTTCGGGCACCTCGGCGCTGGAGCGGCGCGACGCACCCTCGACCAGGATGCGCTGCACCGTGCCTTCGCGGCTGGCGCTGATGCGGCGCACGTTCTCCTCGATCGTGGCCTGCAGGTGCTGCAGGCGCTTGAGCTTCACCGCATACGGCGTGTCGTCCACCAGGTTGGCCGCGGGGGTGCCCGGGCGCGGGCTGAAGATGAAGCTGAAGCTGGTGTCGAAACCCACGTCGGTGATGAGCTTCATCATCTTGTCGAAGTCATCGTCGGTTTCGCCGGGGAAACCGACGATGAAGTCGCTGCTCATCACGAGCTCGGGACGGATCGCGCGCAGCTTGCGCACCGTGCTCTTGAACTCCATGGCGGTGTAGCCGCGCTTCATGGCCATGAGGATGCGGTCGCTGCCGTGCTGCACAGGCAGGTGCAGGTGGTTCACGAGTTTGGGGATCTTGGCGTAGGCCTCGATCAGGCGCGGCGTGAACTCGTTGGGGTGGCTGGTGGTGAAGCGCAGGCGCTCGATGCCGGGGATGTCGGCCACGTATTCGAGCAACAGCGCGAAGTCGGCGATCTCGCCGCTGTCACCCATCGCGCCCCGGTAGGCGTTCACGTTCTGGCCCAGCAGCGTCACCTCTTTCACGCCCTGGTCGGCCAGGCCCGCCACCTCCACCAGCACGTCGTCAAACGGGCGGCTCACCTCTTCGCCGCGCGTGTACGGCACCACGCAGTAGCTGCAATATTTGGAGCAGCCTTCCATGATGCTCACGTAAGCCGCACCACCGTCGACCTTGGCCGGTGGCAGGTGGTCGAACTTCTCGATCTCGGGAAAGCTGATGTCGACCTGCGGCACCGCGAGTCTTGCGCGCTGGTTCAGCAGCTCGGGCAGGCGGTGCAGGGTCTGCGGGCCGAACACCACGTCCACATACGGCGCGCGTTTGATGATGTCCGCGCCTTCCTGGCTGGCCACACAACCGCCCACACCGATCAGAACGCCCTTGTCTTTCAGGTGCTTCACGCGACCGAGGTCGCTGAACACCTTCTCTTGAGCCTTCTCGCGCACCGAGCAGGTGTTGAAGAGGATCAGGTCGGCTTCTTCCACGTCCTGCGTGGGCTCGTAGCCTTGCGCGGCGTGCATGACGTCGGCCATCTTGTCCGAGTCGTACTCGTTCATCTGGCAGCCGAAGGTCTTGATGAAAACTTTTTTGCTCATGGAAAAGCTCCTGTGGCACGGGCGGCAAAGGCCGGTGCCTGCGCTGGGCGCGAATGGGGGTGGGTATCGGGTGAACGCCGCGGGCCGCGAAAGGCCCCGTGTTCGACTTCAGTTGGTGCTGGCGGCCGGCTTGGGCTGCAGCGAATCGAACACGTAGTTGCGTTGCACGCCGAAGCCGGCGCGCTTTTCCTTGGCCTCGGCCTCGGTGAGGATCCACACGTTCTGGATCTGGTCGCGCAGGTCCACGGTGTAGTTCACGACCACTTCCTTGTTCAGCAGCGACGACGACATCACCAGCGAGTTGTTGGTGTTGTAGATGCGTGCGCCCGGCGACAGGCGGGTGGCGCGGTCGTCCATGGTCACGTTCGGCGGCTGCACCACCACCAAGGTGCCGCGCAGGGCTTTGGCGGGAAAGTCGCGCGTGCCCGACTGGGCCTGTGCGAAGAAGGGCAGGGCGATCAGCGCTGCGAGCAGGCCGGTGCTGATGGAGGATGGGCAGCGGTTCATGGTGTGTGTCCAGAGGCTGTTGAAAGGGTCGCTGGCCTGGTTGACAGGCCCGCGCGGGCAAGGCCGTGATTGTCTCACGCGCCCTGCTGTGCAAGGCCCTTCAAGGCCGGCGCGGGCCGTCCAGCGGCCGGTCCGACTCCACCAGCGGATACCCGTCGGCCACATAGGCCGGTCCCTTCATCACCATGACGATGAATGCCCCGAGGGCCAGGGTGAGCAGCAGGGTCCACAGCAGCAGCACCACGCCGATCGCCACGAAGTCGACCATCTGGATGCTGGCGGCCGCTGCGGCCTCGCTGCCGCTCCAGTCGAACCAGCGCGCCGACAACGCCGCCAGCGCGGGCAACAGGGCGCTCAGCACAAAGGCCTTGGGCATGCGGCGCAGGATCACGCGCTCCAGCCCGGCGGGCGAGCGCACGAATCCGGGAAGCTGGTTGAACATCGACATGGGGCACGGGCGAACTGAAGCGCGGTGGACGATTGGCCCTTGGGACCGCTGCATTTCACTGTACGGCGCACAATGAAATCTGTCCACGAACCTGCGATAAGCCCTCATGTCATCACTCTCTTGCCGACCTGCGCGCCGCTGGTTGCAGCGCGCGTTTTTGCTGCTGTGTCTGGCGGGCCTGCCGCTGCTCAATGCCTGCACATCGCCACCCGATGGCGTGAGCGTGGTGAGCCCGTTCGATGTGAAACGTTATGCCGGTCAGTGGTTCGAGATCGCTCGCCTGGACCACCGCTTCGAGCGCGGCCTGAGCGACGTGAACGCCACCTACCGGCTGGAGGCCGACGGCAGCGTGGCCGTGGTCAACCGCGGCTTCAACACCGCGAAGGGTGAATGGAAGGAAGCGGTGGGCAAGGCGCTGTTCACCGGCGACACCAACACCGCCTCGCTCAAGGTCTCGTTCTTCGGGCCGTTCTACGGTGGGTACCACGTGATCGCGCTCGACCCGGGCTACCGCTGGGCCATGGTGATCGGGCCCAACACGGACTACCTGTGGATCCTGGCGCGCGACAAACAGCTGCCCCCGGGTGTGCGCGAACAGCTCGTGGCCCAGGCCGCGCGCCTGGGTGTGAGGACGAACGAACTCATCTGGGTCGAGCACAGCCGCAGTGACAGCTGATCGGCCCGCCCCCCGAGCGGGTGCACGCACCCTCTACTGGTTTCGCAACGACTTGCGGCTCGGCGACAACCCGGCGCTGGCCGAGGCCTGTGCCGCCTCCAGCGCCTTGTTGCCGGTGTTTTGCCACGACCCGGCGCAAGACGCGGGCACCCCATGGGGTTTTGTGCGCCGGGGCCCGCACCGCCAGCGCTTCGTGCACGACAGCCTGAGCGACCTCTCCAACCAGCTCCAGGCCCGCGGCAGCCGCCTGCTGCAGTTGTCCGGCCGCGCGCTCGATGTGTTGCCGGCGCTGGTCCGCGAGTTGCAAATGGATGCCGTGGTGACCGAGGACATCGCCGCGCCCGAAGAGCGGGACGAGGTGCAGGCGCTGCGCGCCGCGGGTTTGACCGTGCACACGCGCGACCAGTCGGGTTTGTTCGAGCAGGCCGACCTGCCGTTTGCACCGACAAAGGTGCCCGATGTGTTCACCGCGTTTCGCCAGGCGGTGGAACACGCCATGGTGCGGGTGCCTGACGTGTTGCCCGTGCCTGAACGCTTGCCGCCCGTGCCCGCCGCTCCAGACGATCCCGCGAGGGCGCTGCCGCCAGCGAGCGAGGATGTGCGTTCGTCCTTCCCCTACGCAACACCCGGATTCGCCGGCGGCGAAACGGCCGGGCTGGCCCACCTCCAACGCTACTTTCAGGGCCCGCTCGCGCGCCACTACAAAGCCACGCGCAACCAGCTCAGCGGCACCAACTGTTCGACCAAGTTCTCTCCCTGGCTGGCCTGCGGCGCGCTGTCGGCCCGCCAGATCCACGCTGCGCTGCAGGTGCACGAGGCCTGGGCCGGTGCGAGCGATGGCAGCCGCTGGATCGTGTTCGAGTTGCTCTGGCGCGAACACTTCCGCCTGCTGCACCGGCGCCACGGCCGCGCGCTCTACCGCGCACGCGGGCTGAGCAATCTGCCCGCGCCACCGCACCACGCAGCTGCGTTTGCGCGTTGGCGCCAAGGGAACACCGGCGAGCCGCTGGTGGACGCCGGCATGCGGGAACTCGCCGCCACGGGCTACCTGTCGAACCGGTTGCGGCAGGTGGTGGCCAGCTTCCTGATCCACGATCTGGCCTGCGACTGGCGCGCGGGTGCGGCCTGGTTTGAATCCACGCTGGTGGACTTCGACGTGCACAGCAACCAGGGCAACTGGCTCTACATCGCCGGGCGCGGCACCGACCCGCGCGGCGGGCGGCGTTTCAACGTCGAGAAACAGACGCGGGACCACGACGCCGATGGCGCCTACCGCGCGCTGTGGCTGACCTAGTCACTTCCAGCGGATGGGCTCCACCGCCACGCTGCCGCGGTCGCTGGAAAGTGTCAGCACACCCTCCTGCACCGTGGCCTGCAGCTGCATGCTGCGCTCGGCCATTTGCGCCAGGGCGGGCGCCACCTCGGTGGGCAGGCGCCAGACCTGCAAGCGGTCCAACCGCGTGAGCTTGGTGCTGATGCCACGCCACCAGACATCGGCCGCGCTGCCGAACGCGTAGAGCACCACCGCGTCGGCCTTGCTGCAGGCCTTGGCCAGGGGTTTGTCTTCGGGCTGGCCGACCTCGATCCACAGGCGTTTGCGGCCGGTGAAGTCGGTGAGCGAGACGTCCGGGTCGTCCGGGTCGGACAGGCCGGTGCCGAAGGCCAGCGTGCCGTCGCCCCGGCAGGTGTCCTGCAGCTCGTGGGCGTGGATGGCCAGGGCCACGAGGCGCACCATCATGCGTTCGTCGGTCTCGCTGGGATGGCGGGCCAGGGTGAGCGCGTGGTCGACGTAGTAGCTGTGATCGATGTCGGCGATCTGCAGGTTTGCCTTGAAGATGGTGGACTTGATGGCCATTTCGGGAGCTCCCCCCGCGTCGCCTTCTGCGCCACCCCCGCAAGGGGGGCGACACCTTGGGCCGGCGGAGCCGGACCCTCGGTGTCCTTGGTGGACACGCGTCGCGTTGCGGAAAATTGGAATGAAAAAAGCGGGCCCTGTTGCCAGAGCCCGCTTTTTGAATGTTGGTGGTGATAGGTGGACTTGAACCACCGACATCAGCATTATGAATGCTGCGCTCTAACCAACTGAGCTATATCACCAACGAGGCGGGATTGTAGCTCAAATCCAGGTGCGACCCGGGCGCTCCCCGGTCCGAAACCGGTGGATCAGGTCGTCTTTTTGACCCAGGACGAGCACCAGCCGGCGGCCGCCACCTGCTTGCCCGCGAACAGCGGACACGGGCCGGCTTCAGAGCCTGCGGCGCCTTGGTACAGCGCGCAGTTGGCGCAGTTGCTGCCGTCCACGAAATTGGGGTACTTGGCCTTGTCGGCGTTGGCCGCAACGGCCACATAACCCAGCGCCACAGCGGTCGGGTCGGTGGCTTCGACCATGGGGCCGGCTGCCATGGGGGCTGTGGGCGGAGCTGCCGGGGACGGTGCAGCGGCGGCCGGTGGTTCGGCCGGGGCGGGCGCGGGTGCGGGGGCCGCCGCAGCGGGTTCTTCCTGCTTGGAGCAGGCGGCGGCGAGCACGGCGCCGCTCGCGGGCACCATCATCAAAAAGCGTCGGCGTGTGGTCATGGGGAATCTCCTGATTTATGGGTGGGAAGCAGGCCGGAGGCCTGACCACGCAGCCTCCCGAATTGTTGCCTTTCGGGCTACTGCTGCGTGCAAACGCTTATACGCTTGCCCCATGCGCTGGCGTGTTACAGCCTGTGCATCCCCCACCCCCGCGCTGCGCCATTACTGGTGCTTGAACTCGGCCTTGCGCTTGTTCACGAAGGCGTCCATGCCTTCCTTCTGGTCGTCGGTGGCGAACAGCGCGTGGAAGATGCGGCGCTCGAACATCACGCCGTCGGACAGGGAGCCTTCGAACGAGCGGTTGACCGATTCCTTGGCCGCCATCACGCTGGGCAGCGAGAAGCCGCAGATGATGAGCGCGGCGCCCAGGGCTTCGTCCATCAGCTTGTCCAGTGGCACCACGCGGCTCACCAGCCCGGCGCGCTCCGCCTCCACGGCGTCCATCATGCGGGCGGTGAGCACCATGTCCATGGCTTTGGATTTGCCGATGGCACGGGGCAGGCGCTGCGTGCCGCCGGCACCGGGGATGATGCCCAGCTTGATCTCGGGCTGGCCGAACTTGGCGTTGTCGGCCGCGATGATGAAGTCGCACATCATGGCCAGCTCGCAGCCGCCACCGAGTGCAAAGCCACTCACCGCACCGATCACGGGTTTGCGGATGCTGCGGATGGTTTCCCAGTTGCGGGTGATGTAGTCGCCCTTGTAGACATCGGCGAAGGTGTAGCTGGCCATGGCGCCGATGTCGGCACCGGCGGCGAAGGCCTTCTCGCTGCCGGTCAGGATCATGCAGCCGATGTCTTCATCGGCATCAAAGGCCTTGAGCGCGGCGCCGAGTTCGTCCATCAGCTGGTTGTTCAGGGCGTTGAGTTGTTTGGGGCGGTTGAGCGTGACGATGCCGACCCGGCCTTCGGTTCGGACGGTGATGCATTCGGGCGCGGTGGCGGTGGTCATGGGGTCTCCTCGGGTGTCGGGTGGTGCTGCAAAGCTGTCCACTATAGCGGGGGGGGTACCGAGGGAAAACATTAGCCGACCGATTGGTTGGCTAATGGTAAATTGCAGCGCCGAGCCATCCACCGAACACCCACCGCCAGCCGAGGAGACCCAACGCCATGTCAGATGCCACCGTCGTGTATGAAGAGCGCGGGGCCGTGGCCCTGGTCACGCTCAACCGGCCCGAGGCGCTCAACAGCTTCACCCGCAAGATGCACCACGACCTGTGGGCCGCGCTCGACCAGGCCGAGGCCAACCCGGCGGTGCGCGCCCTCGTGATCACCGGCGCCGGTCGCGGTTTCTGCGCGGGAGCCGATCTCGCCGAGTTCGACTTTGAACCCGGTCCCGATCTGGTGCAGCGCGCCGACCCCGGTCCGGTGATCGATCAGGCCTTCAACCCCACCGCGCGGCGCCTGCAAGGCCTGCGCATGCCCACCATCGCAGCGGTCAACGGCGTGGCGGCGGGGGCGGGCGCGTCGCTGGCCATGTGCTGCGACATCGCGATCGCCGCCACCGGTGCCAGCTTCATACAGGCCTTCAGCAAGATCGGCCTGGTGCCTGACGCCGGTGGCAGCTGGCTGCTGGTGGAGCGTCTGGGCCTGGCGCGCGCCATGGCACTGGCCATGACCGGCGACAAGCTGTCGGCCACGCAAGCGAAGGAGTGGGGGATGATCTGGGACGTGGCCGATGACTGCCTGGGCAACTCGTTGAACATGGCATCGAGACTCGCCGCCATGCCGACCCGCGCGCTGGTCGCCACGCGTGCGCTCCTGCGCGACGCTTGCACGCGCACCCTGAGCCAACACCTGGATGTGGAGCGCGACACGCAGTCGGCGCTGGGCAAGACCCACGACTACATCGAAGGCGTGATGGCGTTCCGCGAAAAACGCCCGGCCCGGTTCAAGGGGGAATGATGAGCCCACACGAACGCGCAAACCGGGTGGGCAAGGCCATGTTTGCGGTCGACACCGCGAGCAAGGACACCATGGGCATGGAACTGCTCAGCTGCGAACCCGGCCTGGCGGTGATGCGCATGCGGGTGAAGCCGCTGCACCTCAACGGCCACCAGATCTGCCACGGCGGTTTCATCTTCACACTGGCCGACTCCACTTTCGCATTCGCCTGCAACAGCCACAACAAGAACACCGTGGCTGCGGGCTGCAGCATTGAATTCCTGCGGCCGGCGCACGAAGGTGATGTGCTCACCTGCGACGGCGTGGAGCAGACGCTCAGTGGTCGACACGGCATCTACGACATGCGGGTGACCAACCAGCGCGGCGAGGTGGTGGCGCTGTTCCGCGGCAAGAGCGCGCAGATTTCCGGCACGGTGTTTCCCGAGGAAGGACAGCCATGAAAGCCTTTGCCCTGGAGCCGATTGAAAAGGCCGGCGTCGACGAGTTGCGCGCCCTGCAGCTCAAGCGCCTGCAGGCCACGCTGCGCCACGCCTACGCCCATTCGCCCGTCTACCGCGCCAAGTTCGACGCGGCGGGCCTGCACCCGGACGACTGCCGCAGCCTGGCCGATCTGGCGAAGTTTCCCTTCACCACCAAGAAGGACCTGCGCGACAGCTACCCCTTCGGCATGTTCGCCGTGCCGCGCGAGCAGTGCGCACGCATTCATGCATCCAGCGGCACCACCGGCAAACCCACGGTGGTGGGCTACACACTGAAAGACATCGACACCTGGGCCACGGTGGTGGCGCGCAGCATCCGCGCCAGTGGTGCCCGGCCGGGTGATCTGGTGCACGTGAGCTACGGCTATGGCCTCTTCACCGGCGGCCTGGGCGCGCACTATGGCGCTGAAAAACTGGGCCTGACCGTGGTGCCCTTTGGCGGTGGCCAGACCGAACGCCAGGTGCAGCTGATCCAGGACTTCAAGCCCGACATCATCATGGTCACACCCAGCTACATGCTGGCGATTGCCGACGAGTTCGAGCGGCAGGGGATCGACCCGCGCGAGAGCAGCATGCGCATCGGCATCTTCGGCGCCGAACCCTGGACCAACGACATGCGTGTGGCGATCGAGGCGCGCATGGGCATCGACGCGGTCGACATCTACGGCCTGTCGGAAGTGATGGGCCCGGGCGTGGCCAACGAGTGCGTGGAAACGAAAGACGGGCCGACCATCTGGGAGGACCACTTCTACCCCGAGATCATCGACCCCGAGACCGGCGAGCCGGTGGCCGACGGCGAGATGGGCGAGCTGGTGTTCACCAGCCTGACCAAGGAAGCGCTGCCCATCATCCGCTACCGCACGCGCGACCTCACGCGCCTGCTGCCCGGCACCGCGCGCACCATGCGCCGCATGGAGAAGATCACCGGCCGCAGCGACGACATGATGATCGTGCGCGGCGTCAATGTGTTTCCCACGCAGATCGAAGAGCTGATCCTGAAGCGCCCCGAGCTCAGCGCGCACTACCAGTGCGTGCTCACCCGCGAAGGACCGATGGACAACCTGACGGTGGTGGTGGAAACACGCCCGGGCCTATCGCCCGAGAGCATCGAGGCGCGCGCCGCGGCCAAACAACTGCAACACGAGGTCAAGGTGTACGTGGGCAGCAGCGTGGCGGTGGAGCTCAAGTCCGAAGGCGGCGTGGAGCGCAGCCAGGGCAAGGCCAAGCGGGTGGTGGATCTGCGCGCGCGTTCGGCCTGATGCAGACGCCAGAATGTTGCGAATGCCCACTGGCGGGTGCCGCCAGCGTGGGAAATCGCACCGCATGGAGTGCAAACCCCTAGGCGGGCAGGGACTTGCTGTCCTACAGTACCCCCCACAGTTGGGAAAGACATGGACAAAAACACATTGTTTGGCAAGACCGCGGCAGGGCGTGAAGCCCTCACCTCCCGACCGGCCGGTCTCGGGCCGCGTTTGCGTTCGCTGCTGATCATGGTGGATGGCAAACGCAACCTGGCCGAGTTCGAAAAACTCGCGGGCTCGCTGGAGCAGGCCGCGAACTCGCTCAACGAGTTGATGGCCGGGGGATGGGTCGAGATCGTGGGAGCCGATGGTTTACCGAAAGCGGTGGCTGCGGTGGCTGCGGTGCCTGCCGTGGCGCCGGTGGAAGTGCCCGCAACGGCCCCCTTTCAGCCCGAGGTGTCGCAGCCCGTGCCGGTCAATCCACCAGCGGCAGCACCCGCCGCCATGCTGCCTTTCAGCGAAGCCCGCCGCCAGGTGGTGCGATTCATCAACGACCAGCTGGGCCCCATGGGCGAGACCCTGGCCATCCGCGCCGAAGGCTGCAAGACCCCGGCCGACCTCCAGGCCGCGTTGCCCCGCATTCGCGACGGGCTGAAAAGCTTCAAGGGCTCCGCGGTGCTGCAGCAGTTCGACGACGAGCTGGCCGACCGCCTGCCCAAGGTCTGAGCCTGTCGGTCACTCCGACAGCCAGGCGCCCAGGCGCGCCGCATCCGCCACACCCAGCTTCACGGCCTGGCTTTCGGTCGGCCAGTCCAGCGGGCACTTCAGCAGACGGTTGTCGCGCGACACCAGCGCCGTGATGCGCGTGCGCTGACCGCGCAGCATCTGCACATCGTCGAGCTTGTGGATGCGCCAGGCCTCGGCCGCACCTCCACGTCGCACCGGCGCCAGTTCCATGCCCAGCCACTCGTCGCCAGCGGCCATGCCGGCGGCTTCGGCCGCGCCGCCGCGCAGCACGGTCTTGATCTGCACGCTGCCGCCGGACTCCGCCACGCGCAGGCCCAGCTGCTGGGCCAGCGGCGCCTTGTCGTGCGTGAGCTTGGCGCCCTGGCCTTGCAGCAGATCGATCAGGGGCAGGTCGGCCGTGCTGTGCACCCAGGCAGCGATTTCACCGTCGAAGCTGCGCTTGCCCAGGCGCTTGAGCGCGCGCAGCAGATCGGCCTCGCGCATCGGGCCGCCCTTGCAGCGTGTCCAGAGTTCTCGCATCACCGCGTCCAGCGTGGTGTGGCCCTCGGCGCGCAGGGTCAGGTCCAGGCAAAGCGCCACGAGCGAGCCCTTGGTGTAGTAACTCACCGTCGCGTTCGGCGTGTTCTCGTGCATGCGGTAGTACTTCACCCACGCATCAAAACTGGCTTGCGCCACGCTCTGCACATGGCGCCCGGGGGTCTGCTGCACCTGGTTGATGGTCTTGGCCACCAGTTGCAGGTAGGCCGTGTCGTCGATGAGGCCGGCGCGGCGCAGCATCAGGTCGTCGTAGTAGCTGGTGAAACCCTCGAAGAACCACAGCAGCTCGGTGTAGTTCTCGGCGGTGTAGTCGTAGCGCTTGAACTCGGCCGGGCGCAGGCGCTTGACGTTCCAGGTGTGGAAGTATTCGTGGCTGATCAGGCCCAGCAGTGTGGTGTAGCCGTCGGTGGCCTTGAGCGCGGCGGGCTTGTCGCTGGCGGACGGGCGCAGCCGCGGCAGGTCGGCGCGCTGGCAGATGAGCGCGGTGGAGTTGCGGTGTTCGAGCCCGCCGTAGCCGTCACCGCTGGCGTGCAGCATGAACACGTAGTTCGAGAACGGCGGCGCTCCGTCGCCATGCCAGAACGCGATCTGTGTCTCGCAGATGCGGCGCGTGTCGTCGATGAGGCGCTCGCCATCGAGCCAGGCACCGGCGCCGCTGATGACGAATCGGTGTTCCACACCACCGGCGGTGAACTGGCCGTTCCAGAAACGACCCATCTCCACCGGGCAGTCGGCGAGTTCGTCGTAGTCGGCCGCGCGGTAGTGGCCAAAGCCTGCGGCGTCCACGCTGTGCGGGGCCAGGCCGGTCACGGCGTTCCAGCCCTGGGTGGCGGCGCTTGCCACGATCTCCAGCGCGTGGGGCTGGTCTTCCTGACCGGCCACCCGCAGGCACAGGCTGGTGGCGTTGAAAAAGCCGCGCGTGCTGTCCAGAAAGGCGGTGCGCACCGAAGCGTCGAACGCGTACACCTCGTATTGCAGCTCCAGCGCCTGGCCCGCCACCGCGTCGGCCTGCCACTGGTGCTTGTCGAGCTGCTGGATGGCGACGGGATGGCCGTCTTGCCAGGCTTGCAGGTTTTGCAGGTGCTGCGAAAACTCGCGCACCAGGTAGCTGCCCGGAATCCACACCGGCAGGCTCAACCGCTGGTTCTTCGCGGCTTGTTCGATCAGCAGCGTGACGGCAAACAGGTGTGCATTGGCGTCCAGCACCGACACAGTGAAGCGCACGCCGGTGGGGGCGGCAGGACGTTTGGGCATCAGAGGGCTCCAGCAGCGATGAAACAACTCAGCGCAGCGACGGCCGAGAGACGAAAACGCAGTTTGAGCCAGACACCCAGCCCGGCCTGTGTGTAGAGCCGGCGGTCAACCGCATAGCAGACGATCAACACCAGACCCAGCCACGCCAGACCGGCGTAGGGCGGCATCACCAGGCCGGGCCAGGCCAGCAGCGAGGGCAACACGCCCCAGATGAAGTGGGTCTTGCTGTCGGGTGCCTGGGCCATCTGGCTCCAGCCAATGCCCCAGTGGATGCCGCCCAGAAAGGACACGATGAGGGCCGCGTAGGCGGCCAGCGCCAGGGCCACCCAGGCCTGCAGGTCGGACGTGACCAGCCAGACCAGCAGCGCCAGACCCACCAGCGGGATCAGGCCCGCATAGCCCAGGTTGTGAATGAGCGGGTGCTCATGGGGCTCGCCGTGGGCATCGGGCATGGGCATGCGCAGCTGCATCAGTTGAGCATGGTCTCGATGCGATCGGCCGTGATGAAGCCCGGCACGCGGGTGTCGTTGGTGAAGATCATGGTGGGCGTGCCCTTGATGCCGTGTTTGCTGGCCAGGCGGCTGTTGCGCTCGATGGCTGCGGTGTCACACGTGGCGGCAGCAGGCGGCTGGCCGTTGACCATCCAGTCGCTGTAGGTTTTGGCCTTGTCCTTGGCGCACCAGATGCGGCGCGACTTCTCCGCCGAATCGGGCCCGAGCACGGGGATGAGGAACACGTGCACCGTCACGTTGTCGAGATCGGCGAACTCCTGGTGCAGCTTTTTGCAGTAGCCGCAGTTCGGGTCTTCGAACACCGCCATCTTGCGTTTGCCGTTGCCCCGCACGAGGGTGAAGGCGTCTTTCAACGGCAGGTCCTTGAAGGCGATCGCGGTGAGCTTCTCCAGGCGTTGTTCGGTCAGGTTCACACGGGCCCGGGTGTCGATCAGCGTGCCCTGGATCAGGTAGTTGCCTTCGGCGTCGGTGTAGAAGATGTCGCTGCCGTTGATGCGGACTTCAAAGACGCCGGGCATGGGCGTCTTGCTGACCTCGTCGATGCCCGGCAGCTTGGGCAGGCGCTCGGCGAGGTTCTTGCGAATGGCGGCTTCCTGCGCCAGCGCGCCCAGGGACAAGGCGGTCAGCGCCAGCAGCAACAGGGACTTGAGACATTTCATCGTGGGGGCGCTCGGTGGCGATCGGGGGGAGAAAGGGTGGGGTCAGGCCGACGGGCCCATGGCCTGGCGCGCGAGCCAGCGCTTGAGCGGGCCGCTGCGGTTGAAATTGCTCAGGCCCCAGTTGCGCAGCGCCTGCACGCGGCTGTCCTCGTGGGAGAACAGACCGAACAAACCGTCGGTGACCCAGCCCATGGCGCCCACCTCGGCGGCACGCGCGCGCTCGTAGCGGCGCAGCAGCTTGAGGTCACCGAGGTCGCGCCAGTACTCGCGCGCGTGCAACACGCGGGCGAGTTCGGCCACATCGGCCAGGCCCACATTGAGGCCCTGACCCGCCAGCGGGTGCATGGCGTGCGCAGCATCACCGGCCAGCGCCACGCCGCCGGTGGCGGTGCGGGTGATCCAGCGCTGTGCGCGAGAGAGTTCAAGAGGCCAGGCCTGGGCGGGGCTTTCCATGTGCAGGGTGCCCAGGGTGTTGGCGCTGCGCGCCTGCACCGCCTGGGCCAGGTTGGAGGGGTCGGATTGCAGCCAGGCGTCGGCCTGTGCTGCAGGAACAGACCACACCAGCGCCACGGAGTTCCCCTGAGCTCCACCCAGCGGCAGCAGGGCCATCACCTCGCCGTTGGCAAACCACTGGCGTGCCACGCCGCCATGGGGCACTTCGCAGCGAAGCCGTGCCGCCACCGCCTTGTGGTCGTAGGGCCGCACGTCAAACGCCAGGCCGAGCTGCTCGCGGGTCTGGCTGCGTTTGCCTTCGCAGACCACGGTGAGAGCCGCGGCCGGGGTCTCGGTCACACGTTCGATGCTGCCCTGGAAACCCACGGCATCGCTCAGGCGCTGCTCCAGTGCCGGCACGTCCACGATCCAGGTGAGCGCTTCGCTGCCCTGGTCGCTGGCGGAAAACTGGAGCTCGCCGCCGTCGTCGCCCCAGACCCGCATGGCGGTCACCGGAGTGATGGCGCCGGGCTGTGGGCCGCCGTCGTCGGTTTCGGGCCAGGCGCGCACCGAGCGCAACAGCTCGCGCGAAGCGCTGTTGAGCGCGTAGGCGCGCACGTCGGGGGTGGTGGTGCCGCGCGGGTGGCCGACCAGCGCCACACGCAGGCGGTCGCGGGCCAGCAGCAGGGCCAAGGTCTGGCCCACCACACCCGCGCCCTGCACGGCGACGTCAAAACGCCGGGAGGTACCGGTTCGCGGGGGTGTTGCATTCATGAAGGGATTTTAGGAGCAGGGCACAATCCGGCCCTTCCACGGGCCAAACCCCTGCGGGCCGCCCCGGCTTTCCCCTCCGACCTTGCTGCACCCACCGCCATGAACCCAGCCGCCACCCCTGTGTCTCTCGCCGCCGACGTGCAGGCCACGATCGAAGAACTCTGGGTCTACCCGGTCAAGTCCTGCGCCGGCATCCCGTTGCGCGAATCCGAGCTGACCGACACCGGCCTGCTCTACGACCGTGCCTGGATGGTGGTGGATGCCGAAGGCGAATTCGTCAGCCAGCGCGAGCTGCCGCGCATGGCGCTGATCCAGCCCTCGTTCAAGATGGGCCAGCTGATGCTGCGTGCACCCGGCATGTTGTCCTTGCACCTGGGACTGGACGTGGCCGAAGGCCCGCTCAAGGTGCGGGTGTGGGACGACGCGGTCGACGCGTACGACATGGGCGATGTGGCGGCGCAGTGGTTCAGCGACTTTCTCGGGCCGGACGCACCGGCGCATCTGAAGAAGTTGCGGCTGGCGCGTTTTGACCCGGAAGTGAAACGTCCCAGCGATCCCGCCTGGACCGGTGGACGCGAGGCCACGACCCAGTTCGCCGACGGCTTTGGCCTGCTGGTGACCAGCCACGCTTCGCTGGCCGACCTCAACGCGCGCCTGGTGGCCGCCGGCCATGAACCCGTGGACATGCGCCGCTTCCGGCCCAACATCGTGCTGGGCGGCGTGGAGGCCCACGACGAGGACCGCGTGGGAGCTCTGACCATCACCACCGGCGACAGCACGGCGCTGATCGAACCCGTGAAGCCCTGCGGCCGCTGCCCCATTCCCAACATCGACCCCAACACCGCCACTGCCAGCCCGGCGGTGGGCGACACGCTGCAAACCTACCGGCAAGACGCGCGCCTGAACGGCGCCATCACCTTCGGCATGAACGCCATCGTGATCGAGGGCGACGGGCAGGTGCTCAAGGTCGGCCAGAGCGTCAGCGCCGATTGGCGTTTCTGACAACAACAACCCCCGCCCGTAAAATCGCGGGTTCCCCCGACCGATCCGAAAGTTTTCCATGAGCCTCCAATGCGGCATCGTGGGCCTGCCCAACGTGGGCAAGTCCACCCTTTTCAACGCGCTGACCAAAGCCGGCATCGCGGCCGAGAACTACCCCTTCTGCACCATCGAGCCCAACACCGGTGTGGTCGAGGTGCCCGATCCTCGGCTGGCGAAGCTGGCCGCCATCGTTGAACCCGAGCGTGTGGTGCCGGCGATCGTGGAGTTTGTGGACATCGCCGGCCTGGTGGCCGGCGCGAGCACCGGCGAAGGCCTGGGCAACAAGTTCCTCGCGCACATCCGCGAGACCGACGCCATCGTCAACGTGGTGCGTTGCTTCGAAGACGATAACGTGATCCACGTGGCCAACAAGGTCGACCCGATCGCCGACATCGAAGTCATCCTCACCGAACTCTGCCTGGCCGATCTGGCCGCCGTGGAAAAGGCGCTGCACCGCGTGAGCAAGACCGCGCGTTCGGGGGACAAGGAGTCGATCAAACAGGTGGCCATTCTGGAGAAATGCCAGGCCGCGCTCAACAACACCCAGCCGGTGCGCACCATCGACTTCAGCAAGGAAGAGCAGGCGCAGCTCAAGCAGTTTTTCCTGATCACCGCCAAGCCCGCGATGTTCGTGGCCAACGTGGCCGAAGACGGATTCGAGAACAACCCCTTCCTGGACCGCCTGCGCGACTTTGCCGCGAAGCAGAACGCGCCCGTGGTCGCCATCTGCGCCAAGATCGAGGCCGAGCTCTCGGAGATGGACGATGCCGACCGGCTCGAATTCCTCAAGGAGCTGGGCCAGGACGAACCGGGTCTGAACCGGTTGATCCGCGCGGCCTACCAGCTGCTCGGTCTGCAGACCTACTTCACCGCCGGTGAAAAAGAGGTGCGCGCCTGGACCATCCACGTGGGCGACACCGGCCCGCAGGCCGCCGGCGTGATCCACACCGATTTCGAGAAGGGCTACATCCGCGCCCAGACCATCGCGTTTGACGACTACATCACCTTCAAGGGCGAGCAGGGCGCGAAAGACGCCGGCAAGATGCGCGCCGAAGGCAAGGAGTACGTCGTCAAGGACGGCGACGTGATGAACTTCCTGTTCAGCAGCTGAAGCCCCGCATGACGCACACTGGCCAGCCCGAACCGCAACGCCTGGCCAAACGCCTGGCGGCACAACTGCCGTGTTCGCGCAGCGACGCCGAGAACTACATCGCCGGCGGTTGGGTGCGGGTGGACGGTGTGGTGGTCGAAGAGCCGATGGAACGCGTGCACGACCACCAGACCGTGCTGCTCGACCCCAAGGCGAAACTTGAGCCGCTGGAGTCGATGACGCTGATCTGGCACAAGCCAGGCAACCGGGTGCTGCCCGACGAGCCGCTGCTGCCCGATGCGCTCGCCGCCAAGTGGTTCACCGGCAGCAACCGGTTCAAGGGCGACCGTTCCGGCGTGCGCCCGCTCAAGGCGCACCTGCACAAGCTGCTGCCGGTGTCGCCGCTGGGCACCAAGGCAAGTGGCCTGATGGTGTTCACACAAAACCCGAGCGTGGCGCGCAAGATGACCGACGACGCGGGCCAGCTGGAACACGAGTGGCTGGCCGAAGTGGCGGCCGATCCCGATCTGGAAGGCGAAGCCCGGCGCGACGCGGTGCTGAAGTCCCTGGGCAAGGCGCTGTTTTTCGACGGCTGGGCTGTGCCTTCGGCGCGGGCCAGCTGGCAAAGCGAGTTGCGCCTGCGCCTGGCGATCAAGGGCAACCGGCCCGGCCAGGTGGCGCACCTGTGCGAGCGCGCCGGCCTGCAACTCACCGCCTTGCGCCGCCTGCGGCTGGGCCGCATCTCGCTCGCCGGCTTGCCCGTGGGCGAGTGGCGCTACCTTTTGCCTTACGAACGTTTCTGAGCCCGCGCGGCCCACACGCTCAGGGCCATGGCGAACACCAGCACCACCAGGCCCACCTGGTTGAGGCTGAGCATGCGGCCCTGCGCAATCATCAGCCCGCCCAGCGCCGCGCCCATGGCCTGACCGCCGTACATGGCCGAGGTGTTGAGCGCCACGGTGGCGGGTGCCAGGGCTGGTGAGATGTGCACCAGCCGCGCCTGCTGCGCCGAGTTCACCGCAAAACAACCCAGCGCCCACGGCACCAGCACCAGCGCCTGTTGCCAGACACCCCCCTGACCCAGCGGCCACAGCAGCAGGCTCAGCACGATCAGGCCCAGCGAGATGAACACGGCGCGCGCCGAACCGATGCGGTCGATCCAGCGCGACATGCCCACGTTGCCCGCCAGACCAAAGGCGCCGAACCACAAAAACATCAGGGACAGTGCACCGCCGCCCAGGCCCAGCGTCTGAAAGAAGTAAGGCGCGAAGTACGAGAACAGCGTGAACTGCCCGAAGGCCGAGAGCAGCGTCACGCCCACGGCCAGCATCAGCGGCGCCGAGCCCACAGTGGCCCCCCAGGCCTGGCGCGACAGGGCGGCTGGTTTGATGCCATTGGGCATCTCGCGCCAGACCCAGGCCGCGCTGGCCACCGACATCAGCGCCACCAATCCGAATGCCCAGCGCCAGCCCAGCGTGCCGCCGATCCAGGCCGACAGCGGCATGCCCATGACCGAGGCCACGGACCAGCCGAGGAACACGAAGGTGATGGCGCGCCCGCGTTGGTGAGGCGGCACGAGCAGGCCCACGCAGGCCGCAGCCTGCGGTGTGAACACCGCCGGTGAAATGACCGCCAGCACCCGCAGCGGCAGCAGGCTGGCGTAGCTCGGCGCGAGCGCGCAGGCGGCGGTGAGCAGGCCGTACCAGAGCAGCGAGATCGTGAGCAGGCGGCGCCGGTCCCAGCCGGCCACCAGGCTGGCAAAAGCCGGCGCTCCCAGGCCCATGAGGATGGCCGCGGCGGTGATGAGCTGGCCCGCCTGAGGGATCGACACACCCAGCGACTGGCTGATGTCGTTGAGCGTGCCCGGCACCACCATCACGCCGGTGCCGATCACGAAGTTGCCGAGCATCAGGGCCCAGAGGGCGCGTGGCAGGGCCGAAGGGCTGGAGCTCATCCTGTGTAGATGCCGGGGAAGAACCAGAGCAGCGCTGCCGTCATGGTGAGGTAACGCGCGAACTTGCCGATGGCCATGTAGAACAGGCAGGGCCAGAACGGAAACTTCAACCAGCCGGCCACCGCGCACAACGGATCACCCACCACCGGCAGCCAGGCCATCAGGCAAGCCTTGGGCCCGAAACGTTCCAGCCACTTCAGTGCGCGCACATCGACATGGTGTCCGCGCGCTTTGTCCACCGCCTTGTGGGTGCCCAGACCCATGGCCCAGCTCACCGCGCCACCCAGCGTGTTGCCCGCCGTGGCCACCAGGATGGCGGGCCAGAAGAGTTCGGGGTTGAGTTTGATGAGGCCGAACACCGCGGGCTCCGAGCCCACAGGCAGCAACGTGGCCGAGACGAAGGCCACCACGAACACGGTGCTCAGCCCGAATTCGGGCAAGGCCAGGAGTTGCAGCAAGTGGGTGAACCAGGCGGGCATGGGCGGAAAAAAAACGCCGTCGGTCGGCGCTGCAAGGTGCGTTGTGGGTGGTGTTCAGTGAAATGCGAAAGCAGGAGTCCGGATATCGCCTGCTGAAAAAACAGGCAGGTAGAATCGCGCTCCTTCGCACCCCGCATTGGTTGGGCCTGCGAAGGCCCTCTCCAAACCATCCGCATTCTCCCACCGCCATGCACATCGGGGCCTTCACCCTGCCCAATGCCCTGTTTGTCGCACCCATGGCGGGGGTGACGGACCGGCCGTTCCGCAAGCTGTGCAAGCGTCTCGGCGCGGGTTACGCGGTCAGCGAAATGGTGACCTCGCGTCCCGATCTGCAAGACAGCTTGAAGACTTCACGCCGTGCCAACCACGAAGGTGAGGCCGCGCCCATTGCGGTGCAGATCGCCGGCACCGACGCGCAGATGATGGCCGACGCTGCGCGCTACAACATCGACCGCGGCGCGCAGATCATCGACATCAACATGGGTTGTCCGGCCAAGAAGGTCTGCAACAAATGGGCTGGCTCCGCGCTCATGCAGGACGAAACCCTCGCCATGGACATCGTGCAGGCCGTGGTGGCCGCTTGTGAACCCCATGGCGTGCCCGTGACGCTCAAGATGCGCACCGGCTGGTGCGCCAGTGTGCGCAACGCACCCACGCTCGCGCTCGCCGCCGAGTCCGCCGGCGTGCAGATGCTCACCGTGCATGGTCGCACGCGCGAGCAGGGTTACAAGGGCCAGGCCGAGCACGACACCGTGGCCCACATCAAGAGCCGCGTGCGCATTCCGGTGGTGGCCAACGGCGACATCAACAGCCCCGAAAAGGCGCGCGAAGTGCTGCGCCGCACGGGTGCCGACGCCATCATGATCGGCCGCGCCGCACAGGGTCGGCCCTGGATCTTTCGCGAGATTGCGCACTTCCTGGCCACCGGCGAGCACCTGCCCCCGCCCGACCTGGCCGACGTGCGCGTGTGGCTGCTGGACCACCTGCACGACCACTACGACCTCTACGGCGAATTCACCGGTGTGCGCAGCGCGCGCAAACACCTGGGCTGGTACGCACAATCCCTGCCGTTGCCGGCCGGTGCCGCCGCCGTGTTCCGCGCCCGTGTGAACACCACCAGCACGGTGGAAGAGCAACTGCGCTGCGTGAGCGAGAGCCTGGACGCCTGGTCCAGCGACACAACAACAACCCCGAGAGACGACTGGAAACTGGCCGCATGAACAAGAACAAACTGCACGACTGTGTGCGTGCCAGCATGGAAGATTTCTTCCACGATCTCAACGGCACCGACCCGGCCAACCTGCACGACATGCTGGTCAAGGCGGTGGAAAAACCCTTGCTCGAAGTGGTGATGGAGCAGGCGCAACACAACCAGTCGCGCGCCGCGCAGTGGTTGGGCCTGAACCGCAACACGCTGCGCAAGAAGCTGCTCGAACACAAGCTGATCGACTGAGACCGCCCCTTTCAAAAACCACCAAGACCCTGTTCATGCGCGCACTCATCTCCGTCTCCGACAAAACCGGCATCGTCGAACTCGCCCAGGCCCTGCACAGCCTTGGCGTGGCCCTCATCTCCACCGGCGGCACCGCCAAACTGCTGGCCGAGCAGGGCCTGCCCGTGACCGAGGTGGCCGAGGTCACCAGCTTCCCCGAGATGCTCGACGGCCGCGTGAAAACGCTGCACCCCAAGGTGCACGGCGGCTTGCTGGCCCGACGCGACCTGCCCGAGCACATGGCAGCGCTCAAGACCCACGGCATCGACACCATCGACCTGCTGATCGTCAACCTCTACCCGTTTGAAGCCACCGTGGCCAAGCCCGGCTGCACGCTCGATGACGCGATCGAGAACATCGACATCGGTGGCCCGGCCATGGTGCGCAGCGCGGCCAAGAACTGGAAGGACGTGGCGGTGCTGACCGACGCATCGCAGTACGCCGGCGTGATCGACGAACTCAAGGCCAGCGGCAGGGTCAGCGATGCCACGCGCTTCGCCCTGTCGGTCGCCGCGTTCAACCGCATCAGCAACTACGACGGCGCCATCAGCGACTACCTCTCCGGCATCGCGTTCGACGCCGCTGCCGCCGTGCCCACGCGCAGTGCGTACCCGGCTCAAGCCAACGGCCGCTTCGTGAAATTGCAGGACCTGCGCTACGGCGAGAACCCGCACCAGACCGCCGCCTTCTACCGCGACCTGCACCCCGCGCCCGGCTCGCTGGTGACCGCGAAGCAGCTGCAGGGCAAGGAGCTCAGCTACAACAACATTGCCGACGCCGACGCGGCCTGGGAATGTGTGAAGAGTTTTGATGTGCCGGCGTGTGTGATCGTCAAGCACGCCAACCCCTGCGGCGTGGCCGTGGGCAAAGACGCGCTTGAGGCCTACAACAAGGCCTTCCAGACCGACCCGACCAGCGCCTTCGGCGGCATCATCGCGCTCAACCGCGTGCTCGACGGCGCCGGTGCAGTGGCCATCAGCAAGCAGTTTGTTGAAGTGCTGATGGCGCCGGGCTACACGCCCGAAGCGCTGGAGGTGTTCAAGGCCAAGGCCAATGTGCGCGTGCTCGAGATTGCGCTGCCGCCCGGCGGCCCGACCGCCTGGGACCAGGGCCTGAACCTCACCGACATCAAGCGCGTCGGTTCGGGCCTGCTCATGCAGTCGGCCGACAACCACGTGCTCACCCGCGCCGACCTCAAGGTCGTGACCAAGCTGCAGCCCACCGAACAGCAGCTTGACGACCTCATGTTCGCCTGGACGGTGGCCAAGTTCGTCAAGTCCAACGCCATCGTGTTCTGCAAGGACGGCATGACCATGGGCGTGGGTGCGGGCCAGATGAGCCGCCTGGACTCGGCGCGCATCGCCAGCATCAAGGCCGGCCACGCCAAGCTCTCGCTGCAGGGCACGGCGGTGGCGAGCGACGCCTTCTTCCCGTTCCGCGACGGCCTGGATGTGGTGGTGGACGCCGGCGCGACTTGCGTGATCCAGCCCGGGGGTTCGATGCGCGATCAGGAAGTGATCGACGCAGCGGACGAGCGTGGCGTGGTGATGGTCACCACCGGCGTCCGCCACTTCCGGCACTGAATGTGACTGCCCAACGAAAAAGGCCGCTGTGCAAACAGCGGCCTTTTTCGTTGGGCGTGTTGGCGCGTCAGCGTGGCAGCCCTTTGAACACCTCACGCGCAGCCGCCACGGTGTCTGCTATGTCCTGTGCGGTGTGCGCCGCGCTCACGAAGCCGGCTTCGTACAGGGCGGGTGCGATGTACACGCCGCGGTCCAGCAGGCCGTGGAAGAGCTGGTTGAAGGTGGGGCCGTCGGTGGTCATGACCTTGGCGTAGTTCTGCGGCAGCTCGTCGAACAGGAAGAAGCCGAACATGCCGCCCTGGCTGTCGCCGCACATCGTCACACCTTCGGCGTGTGCGGCGGCGGTCAGGCCGTCGACCAGAGAACGTGTGGAGGCCGAGAGGTTCTCGTAGAAGCCGGGCTTCTGGATTTCGCGCAGCGTGGCCAGGCCGCAGGCCGTGGCCACCGGGTTGCCCGACAGCGTGCCCGCCTGGTACACGCCGCCCAGCGGGGCGAGTTGTTCCATCACAGCACGCTTGGCGCCAAAGGCCGCGAGCGGCATGCCGCCTCCGATGACCTTGCCCATCACCGTCATGTCGGGCTCAAAGCCGGGAATGAGCTTGGCGTAGACACTTTGGGCGCCGCCCAGCGCCACACGGAAACCGGTCATCACCTCGTCGAAGGCCAGCAGCGCGCCATGTTGGGTGCACAGTTCGCGGCAACGCTTCATGAAGGGCACGCTGGCGCGCACGAAGTTCATGTTGCCTGCGATGGGCTCGATCATCAGGCAGGCCACTTCAGGACCGTGTTCAACGAAGGCCGCTTCGAGCTGCTCGACGTTGTTGTACTCGAGCACGATGGTGTGCTGCACCACCTCGGGCGGCACGCCGGCGCTGGTGGGGTTGCCGAAGGTGGCCAGGCCCGAGCCGGCCTTCACCAGCAGCGCATCGGCATGGCCGTGGTAGCAGCCTTCGAACTTGATGATCTTCTTGCGCCCGGTCGCGCCGCGCGCCAGCCGGATGGCGCTCATGCCAGCCTCGGTGCCCGAGCTGACCAGCCGCACCATGTCGATGCTGGGCACGAGCTTGATGATCTCTTCGGCCAGCTCCACCTCGCGCTCGGTCGGGGCACCGTACGAGAAGCCTTCGAGCACCGCTTTTTGCACCGCTTCCACCACGGCGGGGTGGCCGTGGCCCAGGATCATCGGGCCCCACGAACCGATGTAGTCGATGTAGCGCTGGCCGTTCGCGTCCCAGAAGTAGGCGCCCTGTGCGCGTTGCACGAAACGGGGCGTGCCACCCACCGCGCGGAACGCGCGCACCGGTGAGTTCACGCCGCCGGGAATCAACACCTTGGCGCGGTCAAACAGTTGCTGGTTGCGATCGACAGTGGTCATGGGACAAGGCTGTGTTGGTGGGAGAACTTGCGCAAGCTTGCGCTGCGCGCGGGGAAATCCATGCCGGGAGTCAGTGGCGGGTGGTGTCGAGCGGAAAGTCGTCCGCGTCGAGCGTGCTGTCGGAAGCCGCATCGGCCGCGCCGTCTTCACCCTCTTCATCGTCTTCGTGCGCCCAGAACAGCCGGTCGGGCACGGCGTGGCCCATGCCGGGTTGAAAGCCCGCGTCGAGACATTGGTCGAGATAGGTGAGCGCTTCGGCGCAGGCCGCCTGAAGATCGCTGCCACCCGCAATCAACGCGCAAAGCGCCGCCGACAGCGTGTCGCCCGCGCCGGTGAAGGTGGCCTCGAAGCGTTCGTAGCGTGCCGTGGCCAGCACCGCTTCAGGCGACGCAAGGTGGCTTTCAAGGTATTGATCGGCTGCATTGAAACCTGTGACGAGCGTGTACGGCACACCGTGCACGGCGGCCGCGCGGGCCACGTCGCGCGGGCTCGGCGGGCGATCACCTTCCCACTCGGGCAGCAGCCAGCGGCACAGCGTGCTGTGGTTGCCCACGAGCACGGTGGTCTGCGGCAGCAGCAGTTCGGCACTCGCATCGAGGTAGGTCTCGATCGCGAGTTCGTCCCACCACGACAGGTCGGGCATGTAGGCAATGACGGGCACATCCGAGTAGTCGGCGGTGATCTCGGCCACCACGCTGAGGTTCTCGGGGTTGCCCACAAAGCCCACCTTGAAGGCCTGCACCGGCATGTCTTCCAGCGCGCAGCGCGCCTGGTCGGCCACGGCCTCTTCGTCAAAGGCGAAATGGTCGTGGATGTCGGACGTGTCGCGCACGTAGGCGCCGGTGACCACCGCGAGCACATGCACGGACGCACTGGACATGGCGGTGATGTCGGCGCTCAGGCCGCCGGCGCCGCTGGGGTCGTTGGCGTTGAAGACCATCACGCACGGCAAAGCAGCCTCGCCCGGTTGTGCGAGCGCGGCGGGTGTTGTTTTTTCGGGTGTATCGGGCATGGGTTGAGAGAGGGACCGGATTCGTGTGGAAGATGCCCGCAGAATCATCCTGACGCTTCAAACAAGGCATTGGACAGAGGCCAGAATCGGCTTCCAGCGGGCTGTACCTCGCTCGATACAATGCTTGCATTCTATGACAAGGCCCCCTATAACCATGACCGAAACCAAGACTTGGATGTGCCTGATTTGTGGCTGGATTTACGACGAAGCGCAAGGTGCTCCCGAGCACGGCGTGCCAGCCGGAACCCCTTGGGCGCAGGTGCCAATGAACTGGACCTGCCCCGAATGCGGCGCCCGCAAAGAGGATTTCGAGATGGTGCAAATCTGAGATCCGGTTCGCGCTGAGGCCGGTCGCGGCTCTGGCCTTCAAGTCACTTGCGTCCCACTTTCCGACCCATCCCTGGAGCCTGTGAACCGTGAGCACAACACCCCCCTTGAAAGTCCTTGTCGTTGACGACAGCAACACCATCCGGCGCAGTGCCGAGATCTTCCTCAAGCAGGGTGGGCATGAAGTCCTGTTGGCCGACGACGGATTCGACGCACTGGCCAAGATCAACGACTACCAGCCGGACCTCGTTTTCTGCGACATCCTGATGCCGCGCCTCGACGGCTACCAGACCTGCGCCATCATCAAGCGCAACGTCCGGTTCGCCAACATCCCTGTGGTCATGCTTTCATCCAAAGACGGCGTCTTCGACAAAGCCCGCGGACGCATGGTCGGATCTCAGGACTACCTCACCAAACCTTTCACCAAAGACCAACTGCTGCATGCCGTGCAGCAGTTCGGCGCCAACCTAGCCGGAGCTGCATGATGGCCATCCAGAAAATCCTCGTTGTCGATGATTCAAAAACCGAACTCATGGTGCTGTCCGATCTGCTGAGTAAAAACGGCTACAGCGTGCGGACCGCCGAGAACGCGGACGAGGCCTTCCGTCGCCTGGGCGAGGAAAAGCCCGACCTGATCCTGATGGACGTTGTGATGCCCGGTCAAAATGGATTTCAGTTGACGCGTGCCATCACCCGCGATCCGCAGTTCTCAAACATTCCGATCGTGATGTGCACCAGCAAGAATCTGGAGACGGATCGGGTTTGGGGAATGCGCCAAGGTGCACGCGACTATGTGACCAAGCCAGTGAATGGCGAAGAGTTGCTGTCCAAAATCCGGGCATTGGCCTGAACCTAGCTTGAACTGAATTCCACCCAGCATGGCCAAACGACAATCACTGAGGGATCTGCAGGAACGTTTGGCCCAGCGACTGAGTGTCGCCAAAACTGAAGCCGTGACAGCGGCGTGGCTGGCGGTGGAGTCCCACGGCAACCGGTACCTCTTGCCACTGGTGCAGTCGGGTGAAATCTTTCCCTGGTCTTCGGTGCAACGCGTGCCTTACACCAAGCCCTGGTTTGTGGGTGTGGCCAGCCTGCGGGGCGGCCTTCACGGTGTGATCGACCTGGCGGCATTGGTGGATTCCGCCGCCACCTCATCTTCTGGCGTTCTGGACGGTGTCCAGGGCGACCGCATCACTTCGGAATCGCGTCTGGTCAGCCTGCACACTGCACTGGGTGTGAACGCCGTGATCTGGATTGATCGCCTTCTGGGCCTGCGCAGTGCCGCCATGTTCAGCGGCTTCGGCGCCAAACCGGATGGTGCGCCGGCCTATTTCAATCGATCGTTGGTGGATGCCCAGGGCGCGGTCTGGCAAGAGCTTGATTTGCAGGTGCTGGTGGGTGAGCCCGAGTTCCTCGCCATTGCTGCCTGACGATCCCCGCGTTCGACCGACACGGTCTTTCTTTTCTCCTTAGTTTTCTGTTGGAAGGTGTTTACATGGCCACGCTTGATCGATTCCAGGGACTGTTCAAGAAAAAAGCCGATGATGAACGCGACTTGCCCACCGTGTCCGACGAGGAGGCCGCCGAGTTGGCCGCTGCGCGGCTCGCGCCCGACCCACAGGTGGACGATTTCTCGGGCAACCTGCTCCTGTCCGAAGACGAGGAGGGAGTCGAACAAGCGGGCCTGATCTCGGTTCCCCTGCTGGGGCGCCGGCCTGCAGAACAACACCAGCGAACCCTGGCGGTCCTGTTGGCGTTCGGCCTTGTGGTGTTGGGTGCCGTGACCTTCTTCGTGTTGAGCCAGACCGAAAAGGTCAGTCAGCAGCTGGCCGCCAGCGGTCAGGCCCTCATGCAATCACAGCGTCTGGCGAAAAGTGTTTCGCAGGCCTTGATCGGCAGCCCGGCAGCGTTTCCTGAAGTGCGTGACAGTTCGGACGTGTTGTCCCGAAGCCTGCGTGGCCTCAAGCAGGGCGACACCAGCATGTCCATCGATGCCTTGGGTCCCGAGTACACGACCCAGCTGGATGCACTGCTGCCGCGCATCGACGCTGCTGAAAACAACGCATCCGCCGTGTTGGCGCAGGAAGCCATCCTGACCCAGGTGGGCAACGCTTTGCGCACCATCAACCGCCAGTCGTCGGACCTGCTGGAGATCGCGGAAACCATTTCGTCCTTGAAGCTGCAGCAGAACGCGCCGGCCGCCGAGATTTCGGCTTCGGGTCAGCTCGTGATGCTGACCCAGCGCATCGGCAAGTCGGCCAACGAGTTCCTGACACTCGAAGGCGTGAGCCCCGAAGCCGTGTTCCTGCTAGGCAAGGACTTGAACACGTTCAAGGAAATTTCAGAAGGTTTGTTGGGCGGCAGTGAAGAACTGCGTCTGGCTGCAGCTCGTGACGAGCAGGTGCGCGAACGTCTGAATGCCCTGCTCAAGCTTTACGAGCAAACCCGTGTTGAAGCCGGCGCGATTCTGGGCAACCTGCAAGGTCTGGTGTCGGCCCGTGAAGCCCAGGCCAGCATCATTGCGGACAGCGAGCCGCTTCGCCTGGGTCTGCAAGAACTTCAATCGGCCCTGACCTCGCGTTCGGGCCTGAGCGGTGGCGAATTCGGCGCGCTGTTGTTTTCCGCGCTGTTCGCGCTGCTGTGCGCCGGCGGTCTGGCGTATGTGCAACTGCAGGAAAGCCGCCAACGTCAACTCACCGCCGAGTCGCAGCGTGTGGCTGCCGAGTCCCTGGAGCAAGACGCCAAGCGCGTGAACGACGCGAACCAGGCGGCCATTTTGCGGTTGATGAACGAACTGCAGACGGTTGCTGAAGGTGACCTGACGCAAGAAGCCACGGTGACCGAAGACATCACGGGCGCCATTGCCGACTCGGTGAACTACACGGTGGAAGAGCTGCGATCTCTGGTGGGCAACGTGCAGGCCACGGCCACCCGCGTGGCGCAAACGACGTCGGCGGTGGAAAGCACCTCCACCGAGCTGCTCGCTGCCTCGACCGAGCAGCTGCGCGAGATTCGCGAGACCGGTCAGTCCGTGCTGGACATGGCGCAACGAATCAACCAGGTGTCCGGTCAGGCGCAAGAGTCCGCCACAGTGGCCCGCGCTTCGCTGCAAGCCGCCGAATCGGGTCTGCAGGCCGTGCAGGACGCCATCGGCGGTATGAACTCGATTCGCGACCAGATCCAGGAAACCTCCAAGCGGATCAAGCGGCTGGGTGAGTCGTCGCAAGAGATTGGCGAGATCACCGAGCTGATTTCCGACATTACCGAACAGACCAACGTGCTGGCGTTGAACGCAGCCATTCAGGCGGCCTCGGCAGGTGAGGCGGGTCGCGGCTTCTCGGTGGTTGCCGAAGAGGTGCAGCGACTGGCCGAACGTTCAGCCGATGCCACGCGCCAGATCTCGGCGCTGGTGAAGGCGATTCAGACCGACACGCAAGATGCCGTGGCCGCCATGGAGCGATCCACGCAGGGTGTGGTCGAAGGGGCCAAGCTGTCCGACAACGCCGGTACCGCGCTGTCCGAGATCGATCGCGTGTCGCGCCGACTGGCCGAGCTGATCGAACAGATTTCCAACGCTGCGTCCCGCGAAGCCGATTCGGCCAACGAGGTGGCGGGCAACATCCAGCACATCTTTGCCGTGACCGAGCAGACCGGTGAGGGCACCCGCTCCACGGCGCAGCAGGTGCGCGAACTCTCGGCCATGGCCGAAGAACTTCGCCAGTCGGTGTCGCGATTCAAGATCGCTTGATCGCCCCAGTCGGACCTTTACTTCAAAACCAACATGCTCGACACCGCCACCGACAGTCTGCAGATGGATCCCCCTGTCGCCGACCTCGGCCCGTTGGCGTGGGTGTTTGAAGAACTGCGCAAATCGCTCGATGGCGCCAACAAGGCGATCAAGCGGTTTGTTCGGGAAACCGAACAATCGCGCCTGGACGACTTGCAGGCGGTCGACCCGTCATCGCTGCGCCAGGCACGCCAACAGCTGCACCAGGCTGTGGGCGCACTGGAGATGGTTGGGTTGGGTGCGCCGGCCCACGTGCTCCGTGCCATGGAGGCCGCTGTGCAGCGATTTGTACAGCGCCCTCAAACCTGCAACGAGGCGGCTGCGGCCAAGATCGAGCGCGCCAGCTTTGCGCTCATTGAATACCTTGAAGCGGTCTTGAACAACAAGCCGGTGCAACCGGTGGCCTTGTTTTCCCAGTACCGCGATGTCCAGGAACTGGCCGCCGCCGAGCGCGTGCACCCGGCAGACTTGTGGCCCTTTGACCACCATGGCGTGGAGGTCGGTGCGCCGGCCGACCGCACGCCGTTGGCCTGTGACGCGTCGATCCGTTCGCTGTTTGACCGGCTGGTGCTGCTGATCGTCAAGACCGACAGCCAGGCGGCCGCTCAACAACTGGTCAAGCTCTGCGCCGGCCTCTCGGCAGGAGCGGACAACACCCGCACGCGCACCTTCTGGCGTGTGGCCTCCGGTTTCTTCGAAGCGGTGGCGCAGCGCCTGTTGCCCAGCGACGTTTACGTCAAGCGCGCCTTTTCGCGGATCCTGATGCAGTTCGTGACCTTGTCGCAAGGCAAGTCGCAGGTGTCCGAGACCTTGCTGCACGACCTGCTCTTTTTCTGCGCCCAGCCGCGCGACGTTTCCGAGCAGAAATCGCCTCAACTGGCGGCTGTGCGCAAGGCGTTCGGCCTGGGCATCTCGCCTGCCGTGGACTACCACGTGGCCACCCTGGGTCGCTACGACCCGGCCGTGTTGGCTCAGGCGCGCAAGCGCATCAATTCGGCCAAGGAAGCCTGGTCCCTGTACTCCGGTGGTGATGCCAGCCGCGCGCGCCAGGTGGCCGATCAGTTTGGCCTGATCGGTGATTCGCTGCTCAAACTGCACCCGGCCAGCACGGTACTGGCCCAGGCGCTGGTGAAGGCGGCCGACCATGCGGTGCGTGAGCCGGGTGGCGTGAGCCCGGAGCTGGCCATGGAAGTGGCCACCACCACCCTGTATCTGGAAGCTGCGTTTGAAGATTTTGATCCCAGCGCACCCGAACTGACCGAGCGCACGCAGGCCCTGGCCGACCGCCTGGAGGCCGTGATGGCGGGCCAGCCGGCCCAGCCGCTGGACACCTGGATGGAGCAGCTGTACCGCCGGGTGAGTGATCGCCAGACGATGGGCAGCGTGGTCGGGGAACTCAAAGTATCGCTGGGCGATGTCGAGAAGTCGCTCGATCAGTTTTTCCGCACGCCGCAGGAGAAGGCCGGCCTGCACGTGGCCGTGTCCCAGCTGGCGCAGATGCGCGGCGTGTTGTCGGTGCTGGGCCTGGACCACGCCGTGCAAGCGGTGACCCGCATGCGCACCATGGTCGAGCAGATTCTCGATACCGAAGTGGACGAGGCTCTGGCCCGCGAGGCCGGCACCTTCCAGCAACTGGGCAACAACCTCAGCGCCATGAGCCTGCTGGTGGACATGCTCAACTACCAGCCCACGCTGGCCAAGAAGCTGTTTGTCTTTGACGAAGAAAAAGGCGAACTGCTGCCGCTGATGGGCCGTGCACCGGGTGCCGAACTGCGCCATCCGCCCGTGCACGACGAAGCCCGTGCCATCAGTGACGGCGTGCAGCAGGTCGTGAGTGAAGTCCAGGGCGGCATGAACCTGGTGGACCTGAGCCAGCAGCTCGATTCGCTGGCCGAGCAGGCCACGCTGGCAGAACAATCGGGCGTTGCCCGTGCGGCGCGCGAAGCCGCGGGCGCGGTGGTCGGCAACGATGCAGCCGCCGGCGCCCAGGCCTTGGTCGGCCTCTCCGAGGCGTCCTTGCCCGCCAGCGAGCGGGAGCAGGTCGACACGTCGGGCGAAGACAACGACGAAGACGACTTGCTGGACATTTTTCTGGAGGAAGCCCGCGAGGTGGTCGGCAACGGGCTGGATGCCGTGGGCCACCTGCAGGTGCAGCCCGGCGACCTGGAACACCTCACCACGCTGCGTCGTGCGTTCCACACCCTCAAGGGCAGCTCTCGCATGGTGGGGCTCGAAGAGTTCGGCCAGGCCGCTTGGTCCATGGAGCAGTTGCTCAACACCGTTCTGGCCGAACAGCGTCCTGCCAGTCCGCCGCTGTTGATGCTGACCGGCCAGGCCATGACCGAGTTCGCACGCTGGGTGGAGGACATCTCAGCGCGGCGCGAAAGCACCTGGAAGGCACAACCCTTCAAGGTCAGCGCCGATGCGCTGCGTGACCAGGGCAGGTTCATGCCTTTGGTCCAGCCGAGCGAGACGTTGGCAGAGCCCGATGGTTTGACCGAGCCGGTTGCATCCACCCCGTTGCCAGATTCGTTGCCCTTGGTCGAACCCGTCGCCGAGATGGCCGAGGCTGTTGAACCGGTTGAAGCGATCGAGCTGGATTTGCCCGCCCTGGATGCCGGTCAGGAAATCGCACCTGCAGCCGACGAGCAGACCGCCTTGGCGGTCGACACCCAGGACGTGACGTTCGACACGGCATTCCTTGACCTGGAACCATCACCCGAGCCTGCCGCCAGCGTGCCCGACGCCGGGCAGATGTTCGCCGATATCGACTTTGGCAGCCTGGCTGCGTTCTCCTCCAAAGACGCCTCGCCCGCAGAGGGCACCGAGCCGCAGGCCGAGCCGGAGGTCCTGGAAGCGGCGCCTGATGAGCCAGCTCTGCAGCAGGCCGAGCCGGAGGAGGCCGCACCCGCAGATCCGGTTGCTGAAGAAGTGCCCGACGAGCAGACCCGCGTGATCGGCTCGCTGCGCATCGGCCTCAAGCTGTACAACGTGTACCTCAACGAGGCCGACGAGTGGTCGCGTCGTTTGTGCACCGGTCTGGCCGAATGGGCGCTGGAACGCCACGAGCCGGTGCCCGAGCAGACCGAAGCCCTGGCCCATTCGCTGGCGGGCAGTTCCGCCACGGTGGGCTTCCAGTCGTTGTCGGACATTGCGCGCGCGCTCGAACATGCCCTGGGTTCGGTGAGCCACCACCAACGGGCCGGTGCCCAGGCCACGGCCGAGCAGGCCCAGCTGTTCGTCGATGCCTCCGAAGACATTCGCCGCCTGCTGCACCAGTTTGCGGCCGGCTTCCTCAAGGAACCCGATGCTGCGCTGATGGACGCGTTGTACCGCGTGGTTCACGACCCGGTGCCGGAAGAGACCGCACCGCAACCCGAGGTGGACGACGCATGGCCGGTGGCCGACGAACCGGCAGCCGGCGAAGCGTTGGCCGAGGTTCAGGCGCAGGTGGAGCCCGTGTCCGAAGAAGCGGCTCATGAAGAGGCCGCCTTCGCGCCACCCGAGTCGGCGCCGTCGACATTTGCACCGCTGACGACCTTTGACCTGCCGTCGCTGGCCGAACCGTCGATCGATTTTGTGGCGCCCCATGCGGACACGCACCGGGTGGACCACGGCCACGTGCAGGACATCGACGACGACATCGATGTGCTGGACACGATCGACGTTGACCTGTTCCCGATCTTTGCCGAAGAGGCCCAGGAACTGCTGCCTCAGCTCGAAGGCGCCTTGCGCCAGTGGGTGGCGCGCCCCGACAACGGCAGCGCCCGTTCGGAGGTGCTGCGCAATCTGCACACCCTCAAAGGCAGTGCCCGCCTCGCCGGCGCCTTGCGCCTGGGTGAAATGGTGCACCGCATGGAAACCACGGCTGAACGCCTTGGTTCCGACGTGCAGCGCGGCGCGGATCTGGAGCCGTTGCAGGCGGCGTTTGACGACATCAGCGCCCGCTTTGAGGTCTTGCGCAGGCAAGACCCCGAGTCGACCGATGTGGTGCAGACGGCGCCCGAACAGGTGGTGTTCGAAGCCGTGTCACCCGCCGAGTCGGTGGTCTCCGATGTGCCTGCCGACGCAGCGCCTCAACCCACGGCCACCCGCACCATGGAAGGGCTTGTCTTGCCTGTGGCGCCCACGGTCACGCAAGCGCGTGCCGGTGCCGCCGTGCGCGTGCGCCCCGAACTGCTGGACCGCCTGGTGAACCAGGCCGGCGAGGTGATGACGACCCGCGCGCGCATGGAGTCCGAGCTCGTGACACTGCGCGGTTCCTTGAAAGACCTCACGGGCAACCTGGACCGTTTGCGCGGCCAGCTGCGGGACATCGAGCTGCAGGCCGAGACGCAGATGCAGTCCCGGCTGGCACAGGCCCGCGACGCCGACCAGTCGTTCGACCCGCTCGAGTTCGACCGCTTCACCCGTGTGCAGGAACTCACCCGCATGATGGCCGAGTCGGTGAACGACGTGGCCACGGTGCAGCGCAACCTGCAGCGTGCGGTGGAATCCACCGAAGACAGCCTGGTGGCCCAGGGCCGGCAGACGCGCGAACTCCAGCGCGACCTGTTGCGCACCCGCATGGTGGAATTTGAAGGCATCTCCGAGCGCCTGTACCGCGTGGTGCGCCAGGCGTCCAAGGAAACCGGCAAACAGGTGCGACTGGACATCACCGGCGGCAACATCGAGATGGACCGCGGTGTGCTGGACCGGATGACGGCGGCGTTTGAACATCTGTTGCGCAACAGCGTGGTGCACGGCATCGAATCGCCCGAGAACCGCCTGAGCGCCGGCAAGCCCGCAGAAGGCCAGATCGAGATCACGCTGGCGCAGGAACTCAACGACGTGTCGGTGGTGTTCGCTGACGATGGCAGCGGGCTGGACTTGCCCCGCCTGCGCGAAAAGGCCACGGCCCAGGGATTGATCACACCCGATGCGAACCTCAGCGACGCCGAAGCCGCACAGCTGGTGTTTGAACCCGGCATCAGCACGGCGCGTGAAGTGTCCGAGCTGGCAGGCCGGGGCATCGGCATGGATGTGGTTCGCAACGACGTGGTGGCCCTCGGTGGCCGCATCGAGACCGCGACGCAGGCCGGGCAGGGCACCAACTTCAAACTGGTGTTGCCGCTGACCACGGCCGTGACGCAGGTGGTGATGCTGCGCGCCGGGTCCCTGACCCTGGGCGTGCCGTCCAACCTGGTGGAACTGGTGCGCCGCGTCAGCGCCGATGAGCTGGCCAAGGCCTATGCCAGCGGTTCGCTCACGGTGGCGGGCGAAGCCGTGCCGTTCTTCTGGACCGGCGCATTGCTGCAGTCGTCTGTGCAATCGCTCGAATCCAAAGGCCGCACCTTGCCGGTCATCATCTTCCGAAGCGCCGCGCAACGGGTGGCCATGCACGTGGACGAAGTGCTGGGCAACCAGGAAGTGGTGGTGAAGAACCTCGGTACGCAGCTCTCGCGCTTGCCGGGTCTGGCGGGCATGTCGGTGCTGGCCTCGGGTGCTGTGGCGCTGATCTACAACCCGGTGGCACTGGCGGCGGTGTACGGCGAGCAGGTGCGCGCCTGGGTGGCCTCGCAGCAGAAGCTGGCGCAGGACATGCCCACCGACGCGCCGCTGCCGATGGACCTCGCCGCGAACGCCGTGCCGCTGGTGCTGGTGGTCGACGACTCCATCACCGTGCGCCGTGTGACGCAGCGCCTGCTGCAACGCGAAGGCTACCGGGTCACGCTGGCGGCCGATGGCCTGCAGGCGCTGGAGAAGCTGCAGGCCGAGCGGCCCACGGTGGTGTTGTCCGACATCGAGATGCCGCGCATGGACGGCTTCGACCTCGTGCGCAACATCCGCAGCGACGCGCGCCTGTCCGATCTGCCGGTGATCATGATCACCTCGCGCATCGCGGAGAAACACCGCGAACACGCGCGCGAACTGGGCGTGGACCACTACCTGGGCAAGCCTTACGCCGAAGACGAGTTGCTGGCCCTGATCGGCCACTACGCCAAGGCAACGGTCGAGTCTTGAGTCAGGTGCTCTGACCCCGCCGGGTCAGTGCCGTTTCAGCCCAGGCAAGCGCGCGCGTCCACGCGGATCACGCGCTCCACCACCCCCGCCGCCAGGCCGCCGCGCACGCCGACCATGAAGTCGTGCAGGTTGACGGTGGGGTCGCAATGACCCGGCACCAGCCAGACCACCTCGCCCAGCCCGGGCAGCGGTTGCCCGGCGTTGGCGCGCAGCACGCCGTGTTCGTCGCCACCGCTGGCGTAGTTCAAGCCGGAGGGAAACCACACGCTGGGCATGCCGCTGTCGATGGCGTGGCTCTTGTGACCCGCGTCGCACACCGCATGCGCGGCGTTGCGGCTCATCACCTGGCTTTTCACGAACAGCGCGTGTTCAAACACCGGCGCCAGCGGCGTGGCTTCGTTGCTGGCGTAGTCGGCGTCCATGAACAGATAGGAGCCGGCCTGCAACTCGCCCCACACACCGCTGTTGGCTTCCAGTGAGAAGGTGCCGGTGCCCGCGCCGGTGACCAAGGGCACCTGGAAACCCTCGGCTTGCAAGGCCTCGCAGGTGGTCTGTACCGCGCGGGTGGCAGCCGCCATGGCTTCGGCACGCTCGGCGGCCGTGCGGCGGTGTTGCGCGCCACCGTGGTAGGCCTGCAGGCCGGCAAAGCGCAGCACCGGGTGGGCAGCGATGGCCTGCACCAAAGCCACCGCCGGGGCGCCCGGCGCCACCCCGCAGCGCCCTTGCCCCACGTCGATTTCCACCAGCACATCCAGGCGAGCGGGTGCGTCCACACCCGCCGCGTGCAAGGCCTGGGCGAGCCGTGTCACACCCAGCGTGCTGTCAACCGCGATGGAAAATTTCGTCGGCAGGTCGCGCACGGCTTGCGCCAGGCGCAGCAGCTTGGCTGGCGCGATCACCTCGTTGCTGATGTAGATGTCGTGCACGCCGGCATGCGCCAATGCCAGCGCCTCGTCGGTCTTCTGCACACACACGCCCATAGCGCCGTGGTTCATCTGCAACCGCGCGAGCTCGGCGCTCTTGTGCATCTTGGCGTGCGGGCGCAGGCGAACGCCGTGTTCGCTGGCAAAGGCGGCCATGCGCGCGAGGTTGCGCTCCATGGCGTCGAGGTCGATCACCAGCGAGGGGGTGTCGATGGTGTCCACGCCATGGCCGATGCAGGCTTGCGCCCGTTGCCAACGCGCCGTGGTTGCCGTGTCATGCATGGCGTTCGTCCAGAACCGGGCTTGAGCGGTTTTGCAGGTGGCTGGTGTCGGCCCAGCCCACCAGGCTGAGGCCTTCGGGCGACCACAGAAGCCGGTTGATGGCGGTGTTGGTCAGCTCCCAGCTGCGCGGCGCCTGCAGGCCCAGGTGCGCGGCCGCGCGGTAGAGGATGTCGAGCACACCGCCGTGCGCCACGATCAGGATCTGTTCGCCCGGGTGGCGTGCAGCGAGTTCTTCCACAGTGGGCACCACGCGTGCTTCCAGTTGCAGCAGGGATTCACCCCCGGGCGGTGCGAAGTCGGGCACCCGTTTGCGCCAGGCCATCGACTCGTCGGGAAAGCGCTGCTCCAGCTCGGTCCAGGTGTGGCCTTCAAAACGGCCGAAGCAGCGTTCGCGCAGGCCCAGGTGGCTGGTGACGGCCTGGCCCCGGGTGCGGGCCACGGCCTGGGCGGTCTCGTGGGCCCGCAGCAGATCGCTGGCATAAACCGCTGCGATGGGTTCGTCGCGCAGTGCGTCGGCCAACTGGGCCGCCTGCCAGCGACCGTGGTCGTTGAGCTCGATGTCGGTGTGGCCCTGGATGCGGGTGTCGCGGTTCCAGGCGGTTTCGCCATGGCGAATGGCGAGGATGCGGGTGAGTTGCAAAGCAGATCCTTGGAGCCTGACGGAAAGCAGCCACTGTACCGGCACGCCCGCAGACACGGTGCGAAACGCCGGAAAAACCGGGGATTGCGACACAATCCAGACCATGACGCCGCCGCGTTCTCCGTCCGACGGAGACTTCTCCTCGCTGTTCAACTTCCTTCCCATCGGGGCTTACCGCAGCTCGCCCGACGGTCAGATGTTGCGCGCCAACCGGGCGCTGGTGGAACTCAACGGCTACACGTCGGAAACCGAGATGCTGGCCGCGGTCAAGGACATCGCGCTGGAGTGGTATGTCGACCCGGCGCGCCGCACCGAGTTCCAGCGGCAACTGGAGCGCGACGGTTTCGTGCGCGGCTTCGTCTCGGAGATCCACCGCCACCACACACGCGAGAAGGTCTGGATCAGCGAGAACGCGCACGGTGTGCGCAACGCCGAGGGCGACTTGCTTTACTACGAGGGTACGGTGGAAGACATCACCGAGCGCGTGCGCAACCAGAAGGCGCTGCGGGACAGCGAAGAGCAACTGCGGCTGATCACGGAGCAGATGCCGGGCGCGGTGTTCTCGGTGTACGTGCGAAACAACGGTGCCCGTGAGTACCGTTTTCTGAGCGCCGGCATCCGGGAGCTCTATGGCTTTGACGCCGAGACCCTGATGCGCGACCCGTCGCTGCTGACGCGGTACTTCCACCCCGAAGATCGGGACGTTCTGGAGCGAGGCCGCGAGGCGATTCTGGCGGGCGCGTTGAATCTCGACACCGAGTTTCGCGTGGTGTTGCCCGACGGGCGCGTCAAGTGGGTTTGCAACCGCTCCTGCGCGGTGTCTTCCGACGAGAACGGTTTCCTGCGCGTGGGCGTGCTGTTCGACATCACCGACCGCAAGGACGCCGAGGCCGCGCTGCACGCCAGCGAAACGCTCTGGAAACTGGCGCTGGAGAGCGCCGGTGACGGTGTGTGGGACTGGAACATCCGCACCGGTGAGGAGTTTTTCTCCACCAGCATCAAGGCCATGTTTGGCTATGCCGACGACGATATCGACAATCTCTCGGCCGAACTCGATGATCGCACCCACCCCGACGATGTGCCGCAGATGCAACTGGATCGCCAGGCCCACTTTGACGGGCGTGTGCCGGTCTACCGCAACGAGCACCGTGTCCGGTGCAAGGACGGACGCTGGAAGTGGGTGCTGTCGCGCGGTGTGGTGATCGCGCGCGACGAGAACGGCCAACCCCTGCGCATGGTGGGCACGCACACCGACATCACCGAGCTCAAGGAAGCCGAGGCGCAGCAGCACGCACTCGAAGTTCAGTTGCGTGAATCGCAGAAGATGGAAGCCATTGGCACGCTGGCCGGTGGGGTGGCGCACGATTTCAACAACCTGCTTGCGGCCATCCTGGGCAACCTGGTGCTCGCACGCGAGGACGTGGGCGAGCACCACCCGGCGCAGGAGAGCCTGGCGGAGATCAACCGCGCGGCGATCCGCGCGCGCCAGCTGGTGCAGCAGATCCTGACCTTCAGCCGCCGCCAGACGCAGGCGATGCAGCGCCAGCCGCTCAAGCCTCTGGTGGAAGAAGCCCTGGGCCTCATGCGTTCGTTGTTGCCCGCCGGCCTCAAGCTGGTCACACGCCTGCCCTCAACGGGCCTGCAGGTGCTGGCCGATGCCACCCAGATGCAGCAGGTGCTGATGAACCTCTGCACCAATGCATGGCAGTCGATGGAGGGCGGCTCGGGCGACATCACGGTGGCGCTGCGCGAGGTGCGCCTGGACGCCTCGCAGGCCCTGCAGTTGGGTGGTCTGGCCAGCGGCGCGTACGCCTGCCTGAGCGTGGCCGACAACGGCCCGGGCATGGACACCGAGACGCAGCGGCGCGTCTTCGAGCCCTTTTTCACCACCAAGGCACCTGGCACGGGCACCGGTCTGGGATTGGCGGTGGTGCACGGCATCGTCAAGGCGCACCGCGGCGCCATCGACCTGTTTTCCCGACCCGGCGAAGGCACACGTTTTGATGTCTACCTGCCGCTGGCGGCGGAGGGTTCCTCTGACGATGCATCCGCCGTCGAGCCACCGACCGCAACAGCGACGGCCGCGCCAGCCCTGGCCGGCAAGCACGTGGTCTATATCGACGACTACGAAGCCCTGGTGTTTCTGGTCGGGCGCCTGCTGCGCAAGCAAGGCCACGAGGCCACGACCTTCGAGTCCGGCGAGGCCGCGCTCGACTGGATGCGCGCCCACCCCGAGGTGCCGATTGACCTGGTGGTGAGCGACCACAACATGCCCGGCCTCTCGGGCGTGGAGACCGCGATCGAGATCCGCCGCCTGCGTCCCCGATTGAAGATCGCCATCATCTCCGGCCACGTGAACGACCAGTTGCTCAACGACGCGGCCGCGGCCGGTGTGAGCGAGGTGATGGGCAAGCAGGACAGCATGGACGCGCTGGGCGAGGCCATCCGCGAGCTGCTGGAACGCGCCGCGTGAAAGGTCGGTTTCTGGTCAGCGTGGCACTTCGATGTTGACCTGCCGCAGGCCCGCGGGCGGCGTCGGGAAATTGCTCAAGGCGGCGTCCAGCATGGCGCTCCACAGCGCGTTGGAACTGTTCCAGCGGCCATCGTGCGCCGCACGGGTTTCGTAAACCACCCGCCCGCTGGCGGCGTGCCGGATCACCACCGACACCTCGCGTTTGTAGTACGGCGTTTCCATGCGCAGGAAGAGCGGGGCGTAGATGATCTGGCCGGTGCCGGTCACGATGTAGTCGCGCCCTGGAAAGCCGAAGCCCGGGCCGAATCCTCCCCCCCAGTAACCGTCGTACGGGCTTTCCCATGGGGCGCGCGGCAGGCGCAGCGTGCCGCCGCTGACCTCCACGGTCCATGGCGCGGTCACGCCCGCGGCGGCAGGTGTCCAGCCCACCTTGGCCAGCGCGATGGCGGCCAACCTCTCCAGTTCGTCCTGGCCAGCGCCCGAGCGGCTGTCTTGCTGCGACGGCAAGCGATCGAAGCCGAAGACCTGGGGTGCCTGCGGAATGGTGGGGGCTGCACCGGTTGGCGTGGGCCGATCGGCCCAGCGCGCGTAGCTCTGCACCTGGTTGTCGACCAGGAACACGCTGGCGCAGCCGCTGAGTGCGAACAACGCGCCCGCAGCAACCGCCATCCTGAACAGGCTGGCCCAAGGGCGAAGGGGAGTCGGGTTTGTCATGAAGCCTCCAGGGAGATCAGAGCGCGCCAGGACCGGAGCCTTCAGTGGTGCACGGTCGAAATCGGTATGACCGCTCGCGCGGTGTTTGCGTTCCCCGCATCGACCGGTTCTTCGGACAAGAGGGCTGGCGCCACGGTGGGCAGCGGCTCGTCGTCAAAGGCCTTGTCGCCGTCCTCGCTCGCCTCGCCGGTGGCGCGGATGGTCTGGAACGGGAACAGCGAGCGGTCCATCAAGTGGCTGGGCACGATGTTCTGCAGGGCCGAGAACATGTTCTCCACCCGGCCTGGAAAACGTTTCTCCCAGTCCTTGAGCATCAGGCCCACCTGCTTGCGCTGCAGGTTTTCCTGGCTGCCGCACAGCGTGCACGGGATGATGGGAAATTCACGCACCTCGGCCCAGCGGGTGAGGTCCTTCTCGGCCACATAGGCCATGGGGCGGATCACCACATGCTGCCCGTCGTCGCTCACCAGCTTGGGCGGCATGCCCTTGAGCTTGGCGCCGAAGAACATGTTGAGCAGCAACGTCTGCAGGATGTCGTCGCGGTGGTGGCCCAGGGCGATCTTGGTCGCGCCCAGCTCGCTGGCCACGCGGTACAGAATGCCGCGGCGCAGGCGCGAACACAGGCTGCACATGGTCTTGCCTTCGGGGATCACGCGCTTGACGATGGAGTAGGTGTCCTGGTTCTCGATGTGGAACTTCACGCCCAGTTTCGTGAGGTAGGCCGGCAGGATGTCGGCCGGAAACCCCGGCTGCTTCTGGTCGAGGTTGACCACGATCATCTCGAAGCTGATCGGCGCGCGCGCCTGCAGCTTTTGCAGGATGTCGAGCATGGCGTAGCTGTCCTTGCCACCCGACAGGCAGACCATCACGCGGTCGCCTTCCTCGATCATGTTGAAGTCCACGATCGCACGGCCGACCTCGCGGCACAGGCGCTTTTCAAGTTTGTGGTTTTCGTGTTCGGTGTTCATGGGTGTTGTCGTCAACAATTGAGTCTGTATTTTGCCTCCAGACAAATCAACGACTTACGAGCGTCCACTCTACTGCTCATCGATGGTTGAGTGTGTAGATGAATCTACATGCCGATTGTTTGCGACCCCTTTAAACAAATGGAGCGCTCAGCCCCGAAGTAACGCATGGCCGGCTTGTGCAACTCGGCCCAGATCTGCTGGCTTCACGTCCAGAGCACACACTGGAAACTGGCTTGGGATTACCGCAAGGTGTCCGCGAACAGGCGAGCCATACAGAGGGGAAAACTGAGGCCCACGCAACCGATACATCGATACGCTGTCCAGCGTATTGAGCATTTTCAGCGTATGAACTGGGAGCAAGGTGAGCATCCCACTCCGACCTACCTCTTCGCAGCAGTCGCCGCGGAGGTCTGAATTCAAACGTAGATACCGTGCTCCATGCACGTCAGGTTGCTCGGGACGAGTTGGGTGACAAATGCGTATTTCGGTCGCTGCTGGACACTCAGTTCGGTTTCTCGTGGACAGCGGGAACGGTAGGACCTGGACACCCGGATCGTCTCTCGTGGACACGCGCAATTCGCTACAGCAAGGTATCGATTCGGCGGCTTCCATTTGTCATGTTGGTTGGCCGGGCGGGTGGTAGGACAGCTAGACTTCGGCAATCGGCCAGAAGCGGACGTTTCTTCAAGGTCCTCCATTCATCGCCTACATGCTCCTCTTCTATCGGCAGTGAGGAGAACGGAACTGGAGGGCCGCCACGGGCCCTGAACCGACATCCACGGCCCTGAATCCGGCGTCACGAAGCGGTCGGATCGGTACGCCGGCCGCCCCGTGGAGGGCACACACCGGTAGACGGTGGTCAGGGCGATAGAGGCGCAGCGCGCGGGTTGAGACCGTGCGGGCTAGCCGCCCGCTTCCAGAGGCGGTTTGTGGCTGGGACTACTTCGTCGCGGCCACCGCCGGCAAGCGCGGTTCAATGGGGATCGCTTTGAAGGAGCGGCCCACGAGGACAGGACCTCTTCATCCCTGTCACTCAAGCCATACGGAGCTTCACCTTCGCCGCCGCGGTCAGCTCGTCAGCCAGGCAATTTCGCCGCCAGCAGATCGATCTTCTCGATGTTTGGCGGTGTACTGAGCAAGGCGGCTGCGTTCGCCATCAACGCGGCGGCGATCGGGCCGTGCAGGTGAGCCTCGCGGCCGGCCTCGTCCGCAAAAGCGTCAAAGACGCCGAACGTCGATGGGCCGAACTTCAATGCGAACCAGGCGGTGGTGCCCGATTCGGCGTTGGCGAGCGGCAACGCGCTTCCCAGAAAATCGGCAACGGCGGCTTCCTGGCCAGGCTTGGCTTCGAGGCGGACGAACAGGGCGAACTTGGTCATGTGGTGATCCTCTGGTTGAACGGTTGACAGTGTTGGCGAGTCCGAAGTCTCTGGTACGACGGCAATTTCCGCGAGTGGCAGGAATGCCAACATTGATATCATTTTTGCCATGAATCTACATCTTCTTGTTCTTGATGGCGTGTTCGACCTGGGGTTTGCTGCACTCATGGACACACTGAGCACGGCCAATGAACTGGCGGGCTCGCTCGCACAGGCGCCGCCGCCCATCGACGTCACGGTGGTCGGCGTTCGGCGTCGCGTGCGCACCGCGCACGGTCTGGCGGTACCGGTCGTGCCAGTGCACCGCGTGCAAAACCCTGACGTTGTTCTGGTGCCCGCGCTCGGCGCCAAGATGCCAGACGCGCTCGCCGCGCGTCTCGCGCATGCGGACGTGGCCGATGCGATCGTCGCGTTGCAGCAATGGTCAAGCGCCGGCGCGGCCACTGGCGCCGCCTGCACCGGCACCTTCTTGCTGGCGGAGAGCGCGCTGCTAGATGGCCAGCGCGCCACAACTTCGTGGTGGCTGGCGCCAATGTTTCGGCAGCGCTATCCGCAAGTGGCGCTCGACGAGTCCCGCATGCTTGTGAATTCGGCCGGCTTCACCACGGCCGGCGCCGCCTTGGCCCATCTCGACCTGGCATTGAGCGTCGTGCGCAGCCGTAGCCCGGCGCTGGCGGCTCTGGCGGCGCGATACCTGCTGGTAGAGTCCCGCGGCTCGCAAGCTGAGTTCGTGATCCCCGATCACCTAGCCCATGCCGACCCGGTGGTCGAGCGCTTTGAGGGCTGGGCCAGGCAGCAACTCGCGCACGGGTTCTCTCTCGCCGATGCGGCCATCGCAGCGGGCGCCAGTGAACGCACCTTGGCGCGGCGCGTGCAAAGCGTGTTGGGCAAGACACCCCTCTCGTACTTCCAGGATCTGCGCGTCGAGCGTGCGGTGCATCTGCTGCGAACCGGCAGCGAGAGCGTCGACCAAATCGCCGCACAGATCGGCTACTCCGACGGTGTGACCCTTCGCGCCTTGTTGCGACGCAAGCTGGGCCGCGGCGTGAGGGAGTTGCGCGCACGTGCTTGATCGGCGCCGCGTGGTGCAGGTCGATGAAGTGCCCGAATGCTGCCGGTACTGAACGTCTGCAGATGGCCGATTCCGGCAGTCTAGCCTTGGAGCAGGGCAACAGCTACCCATCAAGATGGGATAGCAGACCGCTTACCGAGCAACCGGCCCTGCTGCTCGACGCTCTTCTGCTGCGCGAAGCGCATGTTGGGACGGGTACCTTCGCCGCAGCGTCAGCCCAATCGTTCTTGCGACGCTTGCCCGAAAGGCGGTGAGGGATGCAGCCTGGCGCGTAGTGCGCTGGGCCCACCAGCACGGTTTTGCCTGTGGCGCCCACGCCATGAACGGCGAACACCTTCTTGGCGAGATCGATTCCGATGGTGACAATGCTCAGATGCACATGCACCCATGGTAGTTCGAGTGGAACGCAGTGCCCACCATCAATAGGGTCGTCCGGTAAGCTGGCCGCCGTCTCTCATGTCAAACGTTAGAGCGCTTTCATGAGCACCTGGTTAAGACTCCTGCTGCTGTCTTTGGTGGCGCCGGCGGTGGCGCATGTTGTCGCAGCACTCACGTACTCGCTTGTTTTCTTGTTCGTCGCAGTTGCAAGCTTCCCCATAACGGTTGTTACTACGCTTATCCTTCTCTCACTGCTGCACCCGTTCTTCGTCCGCTTTCGCGTAGGCAAATGGCATCAGGTGCCGGTAGTAATACTGGTCGGTCTCTCTGGTGGCTTAATGGTTCACCTTCTACTGAGCCCGGCTACAGCGGCAAACACCCGGCTTGCGGTGGAGTACGCCGCCTTTGGATCTCTCAACGCGCTCATTTCGTGGGCTTTGTACAACTGGGGTCCATTGCGGGCCACCCATGCGCATTCGCTCTAACCAGTTGAGCAATCGGACACCCACAAGCGGGCTTCGCGTCATTGCCTTTTTCCACTCATCGCCAACGTTGGAGGTCCGCTTCGGAAATTGCCCAACGGCTGCTCGTGGCCGATTCCCGAAGTCTAGCCTTGGAACTGGGGGTCAACTACCCATCAAGATGGTATCTCCGGCCGCAAACGTATCGCCAGTCTCTTCAAGCAATCGGTGTGCCTCGTGGAGTTCTCGACAGGGTGGCCGGTGAAGTTCGTTGACTGCGGTGCCGAACTCTATGTTAACGGTGTCGAACTTGGTGTCCAGGAAGCCCGAAATACGCAACTGACACTGGCGAGGTGGTCTACCAGGGTCCAGGGCCTGTTGAAGTGTTCGTTTCGCCAGCGCCGTTTTGACATGGAGCAGGGAACGGAGCAGCCAAAGTTCAGTTGCCCATGAGTAGCCACCTCTGGCTCGGCGTTGAGATCCGCCATGTGCCATTCGACCCGAAGCGGCCCACTGTTCAGAACCCTGCACCATGTCTTGCTCAAGTAATATCCGAAGAGTGGTCAAGAAGACCACTCTCTGCAGCGTATGGCCGAAGATGTCAGCCTGCAGATCGCGAGCAAGGGGAGCGGTTGATGCCACACCATGGGTGAATGATGACGTTTGCTGAATCCCTGAAGAAAGAAATCGCGCGTATTGCCCGCAAAGAACTGCGCGACGAAATCGCAGCCTTGCGAAAAAGCTCCCAAAGCTACAGGTCCGAGCTTGCTGTCTTGAAGAAGCAGTCCAAGGCCATGCAATCCCAGGTCAATAAGCTTGGAAGGCTTCTCAATTCAAACGCCTCAGCGAAGCTGAGCTCCAAAGTCAGCTCACTCAGCGCGGACGGTAATGTCAAAGCCAAGCCCGGGCGCAAAGTCGTATTCACCGCGGATCGCCTGAAGACACAGCGAGCAAAGCTGGGCTTTACGCAAGAACAGATGGGGAAGCTGCTGGAGGTGTCTGCCCTGTCCATCTGGAAGTGGGAATCAGGTGGCGCTGCGCCTCGCGCGAGTCGAGTGCTGGAGATCCTTCGCCGGCTGTCTCTGGGCAAGCGTGAGGCACTTGCCCTCTTGGCTGCCAAGGCTGATTGAATGGGCCACAACCAGCACCACAGGGCGTTCATCGTTTCGCTAGCCTTTGGCATATCTATGCTCTCTGGACGATCCTTGAGAGTCCTTGGTGGAGCAGCCTCCCCATAGGTACCAGAGCAAATGCAAACGGACGGGGCGCCAGATTGCTGTGCTGTTAGTGGAACAAACTGGGAACCATCAGGAACAAAGACCGGATGGTGTGACCTGGCCACGTTGAGAGTTTCACATTTCACTCCTCATGGGAGGGCCACATGAAAGCAGATTTACGTCACTCACCTACGTCGGACCCTTACGGCAGTGAGGCACAAACCACGGAGTTGTTGCGCCGTGGTGCCGTCTACAGGCAACAACGCATCAGTGCCACCGACATGGTCACGACCAATGAAGCTGCTGAACTGAGCGGAACATCCCGCCTCCGGGTGATCTCTAGTATCAAGAGCGGCCGGTACATTGGGGTGAGGCATTTGAGTCGCGGCTTCAAGGTCCCGAAATGGCAGTTTGAGCCGTTTGCGCTTCCAGCGATCCATGCAATCTCAAATGCTTTGGGCACTACGGATGGTTGGAGAATGTTGTCGTTTCTGGAAACTCCGCATGAAGCACTTCACGGGCTGACACCGCGCATCGCAATGGAGCAGGGCGTGCCTTACGCGCGCATTGTTGACTTGGCGACAGCAGAAGGGCACTGAGTTGTTGAACCGGCGACCGACCACGCTGTATGCCTGCCGCACTCTCCATACCTGTCATTGATTCCGCCGTGCTACTGGGTAAGCCGATGACGGCTTCGTGCCAGCCAACGTGAGCGCAGCTCTCGGGCGCCACCGGTGGCTCACGCTGCACGCCAGTCTTGGATACTTGCGGGTTGACCGGCTGCAACGGGCCCAGTGGAGCTTCTGACTGAACTTCAGATTTGTACGGCCTGTAGACGGCCGGTCAGCTCAGTATTTGCGAAAGTTCGTTGTCAGTAGTGGGTCGGGTCGTCCCGGCTCCGGCGCAAGTCCGAAGGCCGACTCTCCGAGGCGTTGCCAGTCCTCGACCATCATTCGCAACTGCCACTCCTCGGGATAGTGGCGCAGGACGCCCCTCAACCGAACATGGAGATCGGCAGGTACGTCTTCACGTCGTTCAAAGTCCCGCAGCAGTTCACCGGCCAGGCGCAAAGCACGGGTACGTTCTGCAGGTGTCGTCATGTGTTTCCCTTTTAACGATCAAGATATTCGGGACCCGTCCAGCCTGAAAGAGCAGGAGGAACATCGGGCATTCACTAGAGTTCATGCTCTGACGACTGCAAACATTTATTCGAGAATGTGTTCAGTTGAGCCGCTACTTCAAGAAAGTCCATGTCGACAGTTGCACTCTTTTGTAAGGACTCAGCTAAGTCCATTGACCCGAATGGGGATCCTTTGGCTGGGGACATACTGCGACGGTGCTCTTCTCGCTCGCGTTTCGCTTTTGCCAGTAGATCTGCTGCCCGGTGACGCAAGAAGCGAGCTCGATCAGGGCCTTGTATCTGCTCTGCAATTTTTCTGCGAGACCATGCCAATGCATGGTGAACTATCCACTGATGCGAAAGAGGGAATTGCTTGGAAAGATGCGTCATCACTTCTTGGCCACTCGACTTCAGTTGCTCAAGGAAGATGTTCCGATGAACCGCTGACTGGGCAGCTTCATTCCGCCTATCAAAATCCGATGTGCGGCAAGACGTTGTAGTGCTTTCGGCCCTCACTCGTTCAAAGAAATGACGCTGCTCACCGAACAAAACTTGTATGCATAGAAGTTGATTGATGGGGCGGATGCTGGGGTCGTCGCCAAGAATGGCCAATCTCATGTAGTTCGCGATGTGCCTCACCTCACAGTTGCCCATCATTCGCTTAAAGAAGCTCGACCCAAATGTTTGAAGCAGATGGGCGGCGATGAGTCGGAAGTCGATCCTCGTTCCGCGACCATAGCCAATCCGCGCAGCGCGCTCTTGGTAAATATGTTGACGAACCTTGGGATCGCTCGGCGGGTGGTTGCCAGTCAGAAGCTCATTCGACTGACGTGCAAGCCAGATCGCCGATCTGTCATGGCTGTAAGTAATGGCTTGGTCTTCACACTCATTTGGAAACAATGGCTTGCTGGGGTGGGGCCTCACGCTGACGAGTTTGATACTGTGACGCCAGCAAACATCGACACGATCAAGCTGATGTGGACGAAGCCACATCGATCTGTGAAAGCGTGACATCTGCAGCTGCACGCAACGTGGGCAGTATTTGAGTGGACTAGCGAGGTAGTGCCTCCAGTACAGGTCAGTGTCGCCTCCAATAATGCGTCTATCCCCGTCTACTCGCCTCGGAGCTGAACGAGCAATTTCTGGAGGCATAAAAGGAACCAGGTATGGAAGCAATAGCGTTTTATGCAGCAATGCCCAACCTGTTGCGCGGCACGGATCAAAGTAGGGACAAATACGTCTGTAGTCCCATGACCAACCGCGGCCGTCTGAGACGTGCTTGAAGATCGATTTTGTAAACTGGGGGAAGCTTTGATATGCGGACAGGCGCCAACCCGTAATCAACACGCTGTGAAGAGTCTCTTCCGGTTCCGGTTCAAGTATGACCACATTTGGAAGCATGGTTTCTCCAGAAAGGAAGCTGCTGACTTATGTGCCGATTCTCAATTGGTCATCTTGGATCACGTGACATATCCACTGCTCACGACCAAAGAGGAATCTGTTGATGCGATAGCGATGGGGGTAGCACTCCATCCAGAAATGCGGGCTCGTTCCTTTGAAACCACTGGTACGCTGCACTTGAGCGAGTCTTCAATGCCTGGCGCGTGGAGGCTCCGTTGGACAACACCGCAATGATCGATGCTTCGTGCTTTCCACGCAGATTGCGGCGGCGTGCCAGATGCCATGCTTCGTTTACTGCAGGGTCGCTAAGCCAACGCTGCACCACCGCACGGGAGACTTCCATCCGCGCAGAGATATCTCGGATCGCAGCGCCACATGCCACTGCATCCAAGGCCATCTGCGGCGAAGTGGGGTGCTCTGGCTCTCGAATGCCTGGCAGTGACCTTTGGCAGGCCTCATCCAACGCCAGAAAAGGCGGCTCCGGCGATGCGCCCTCCAGGCGAAGGCAGGCTATGAGCAAAGCCCAGCGAAGGGGATGGTGTGCGAGACGCTTCCCTAGAACGCCCGCTACGGCATCAGCCCACGCCCACGCATCAAACTGCTCGAGGATGGAACCTCCAAAACTGCTGATGTGAGTGGAGAGCCATCGCCGTAACTTCTCTTCATTCAGTGCGCGACACGCGCGCACAACACCTGCCTGCTCCAACTGCAGGCACAAACAACTTCTCAGGGCGACAAGGTTCGCGCGCGATGGCCCACAAAGCCTTTGAACAGTGTCGGCGAGGCACATGAGATGCGCAAGTTGAGTGGAACTGATCGGCATGGATGCCGTGGTTCTTAAACCTCCGGGGAGCAACCATGCATTACGAGAAACTTGCGGTTCATTCGTCTGAAGCGGTTGTGCATGTGCGGCGCAGACAAGCACGCCTGGGAGTTGATGCTCAAGATGCCAGAACGCGAATCCATGATGCTGCTTATCCATCGTTGAGCAAGTAGTGCAAAAACGCAGTGGATGCTGTGCCTCAAATCTTGCACTGGCCCAATCGAACGGGAGTCGTTCGCGTCGATGAGCTGGGAACAGGCATGCAGCGGTGCATCGCGCTTGTTGATCCCGCGTCATGAAGCGGAGATACAACGAACCATGGGTGTATTCCTGGAGTGTCCCTGAAACCGAAGGGAAAATATCTGGAAGTGCCTTTGTGAGGGTGCCCAACCCAGCAGGAACACACCTCTTGCTTGCCGCGCGAGCAGAGTCCAGTAGCAAGATGCCGGTGAGGGTGGCTCTCTTCATTGCACTAAGCCGATGGAAGCGCGCGCACACACTGAAAATGGTTTCTCCGGGGACCGGATCCGGAAAGTGCCTGCACAGGGTCTGCCTGGCCTCCTCCAATTGGTCATTCTGAATAGTCATCAGACGGATACCGTGGCCGCGCGCCTCGACTTGAAAAGACGCGCATCTTCAAGCTCCAGCTGCGTTTTCGCCGGAAGCAAGTCCTCATAGCACTCAAACCGGTTGGGGTCGCGACCACGAAGCGCATGTAGGGCTGGCTTGAGAAGTGCGCAGTTCTTATCGAACGCTCGGTCCAGATGGGAAATGTCGATGGACGTAGCCCCCTCCCGCAATGCGATCTTCTGCGCCTGTGTCACTACTGAAATCAGGATCGCAGGGATTCCCAAGGTGAGATCGAAGAGCTTCTTGCGCCAGTTCTCATCAAAATCGACAGGCGTATCTACGTACTGGTAGGCGGACAAGGCCTTGACCAGCAACTGGAAGTGGGGATCGTTGCTGTTCGCGGGCAAGGGCAGATCCTCAATGCCACCTGAAGAGCAGCGTCTGGCTGCCTCCAGCGACCCGGCGAGGGCGCGAACCATCTGGTGCGTGCCGCTGAACACCAAGGGCACCTTGACCACATTGGCCAGCTGGATGAGCATGTTGATCACCAAGATGCCCTGTTTGCGCACTCCATCTGTCAAACGCTGGAGGTCGTCGATGTGCAGAAGTCCAATGTTGAAAGTCGAGGCGATCTGTGCGAATTCTTCAATTTTCTGGTCAACAGACGTCTTACAGCGGCCGTACTGACTTACATAGCTCATCGCACCTGAAGTGCCGAGGGCGCGGTCGACGGCTGCGAAAGCTCGAAGCAGGAGGCCCCTTGGTGAACCATTGATCGGTGCGTCCAGAGAAAGCCATGTGATCTGTGTCCGTGGTAGCCGCTTTCCCGCATAGTTCCTGTGATGGATGACTTGGGGCGTGAGTGAGAGTATTGATCGAATGCTGCGCGTCTTTCCGCTTCCACTGAGCGCCGTCACCATAAGGCAAGGCGGCAGCGGGGAAAAGAGACCGCCCTGCAGCCTCATTCTTTCTCGAACTGAGTAGAGGTCCCTCATCGTCGAGGAATGCATGGGGTTGCGTCGAAGGTAGCCTGAACGCATCAGCAATGCGATCTCGGATTCGATCGTTGCCAACTCCGGTCGCGGAACAAACAACGTCTCGAGGTCCGCCATGGCATGAAGGCGGATGTGCGCTGGCAATTTTCTGACCGCTGAAACGTCGACTGACGGTCGGCTCAGGAGCAGAGCATCCAGTTCACTTCGCGAACGAATCGAGGGCAACGCTTCGATCAACGGATTCCCAAGGTAGAAATCCGGCAACTCCACCGTTGAGTAAACAGCCTTGGTTTTCATGAATGCTCCCACGAACTCAACTGCGCGGACAGGCGCTCAAAGTAGTCCTGGTCCTGCTTCCCAGAAGACCGCTCGTTCAGGTCTTCCTGCGAAGGGGAAAAATTCTTTGGGCTTCTAGGTGCTCCGGGCAGAGATGCAGTTGCGGTTGCAGTTGCAGTTGCAGTTTGTTCCTGGGTGTCCAGAGGTTCAGTCCCATCAATCTCCTTCTGACGATTTGACCGAACACCTTTGATCCTTGAGTTCTTGCTAACGGGTGCTCCGCGAATTGCTGCCTGCGCCTGGAGCTTGGCGTTTTCGACTTCCAAACGATTCTCCCGCTCAATCGTCAGCCGTTCCGCCGTTGTGTCGTCTTTGAGGTCCTGCCCGAGAAATGTGCGAAGCGCGTCCATTTCCTGGATGTCCTCGGCACAGAAGTGACTGGCTCTCTGAAGTCCTCGCTGAAGCCGGACCTCGCGCATCGTTTGCTCATTGGGGAGCATGCACCACGCAGAGAGTGGATCATCAGGCGACACGATGCACTTGACAGGGCTATTTCCCTCAAACCCCGCTACTTGAACAACTGGATGGTCGAGCATCCAGGATGCTGCGTACTGGGCTTTTCCCATCATCACTACATGGCGGCCGATAGTCGCATCACTTGTGGCGAGCGTCTTTCGCATTGAGGACTGATGATCAAGAAAAACGGCGCTTCCATGCTTGTACCGAATCCCATGAGTGAAGAAGCCCAGGGGATTGGGCCTCACATCGGCCGAAAGAAGTGCTGCACTCATGTGCATACTCATGTCTCGTGTGAGATTCAGAATGGCTACCTTCCTCACCAGCATCCTTGTGAACTCTTGTAGCGTGAGTACCGCGTCCAATCGGTTGTCTGGCGAACCTCTCTCCCGGTATCGTTGAACAACTGCGCCTGGCATCCAGTGAATCATCATGGTGTTGAGAATGCCGAAGAGTCTCTCCACCAAGGACTTCCAGTCTGCGCGGTACGCTGCTGCAATGCTCAAATTGGTACGCAACTCCGTCTGAAGCGTGCGACTGGCTTGACTGTGAAGTTCACCCCGATCGGCCAGCCAAAACGTCGGAACGCAGCCTTGAGGCAACAGATGGCCCAGCTTGCTGAGCCCCAGCCATGCGAGCCATAGACTTTTGTCCGAGATTGCGCGACACATGGCAATCCGGGCTTGAGCAAAATTGGGTCCATCAAGCGCCACGTGTACGGAGACGATCAGTGACGAAAATGCATCTACCACCAGGTAAATGACGGGGCGACCGATGATGCGGCGCCGATCAAAGGCGCTCACCAGATATACGTCGCCGACTGTTGCATCGATGATGTATGTGTGACCAGGGTAGGGAACCCGATCCCTGGCACTACCAATGGCGGGACGATGCGAGAGGTTTATCCTGCGCTCATCGGCCTCGTTCTGAAGAAGTATCAGGTCTCCCTTGATCTTCGAAAGCCAGTAGCGAAACTGCCTATCGGAGAGGAAAGCCTGCGATGTATCTGAAATGAGCTCAAGGTTTCCATCTTGCGAGGTGACAGCTTTTCTTGGACTAAAGTCCTCTTCAAAACGTCGATACATTTCAGCTGCCGACATGGCTTGGTCTTCCAAGCTGTCGTAGAAAACCTCGATGATGCGTTGGTCGTCTTTTGTGACATTTCGGCCCTCAGCAGACGTCCTGTGCCCGCTTTTGAATCTGTTCGATGGTCTTCCTAGCTTGGTCGTGACGTTGCGCTGAGTTCCCTTCACCCAAAGACGATCTTCACATGCCCAATCTAGGTTCATACCCAATACAAAGTACCGGATGAGAAGCCGCTGAACAGTAATTGCATTGACCTTGTGTTTTTCAGCAGCCTCAGTAATGCGTAGACGCCATTGACCATGGTGGATCATTGAGAACAGCATGTCCGGAGTCACAAGTGGCGAGAGGATCTGCCTGTTGCGTTCAAATCGAGTGCTCTTCGCCGCTTCGATGCGGTAGCGGTTCGGTGCGGCGTCTATCGTGACTTCCGGTAGCGCTTGGATGAGACGGTCGTCGATGTACCCTTGCAACTTCGCCAACAAAAAAACTCGAGGCTTCTTGCAATGTGCGCCGGGCTTGAGTGGTCCATCGGTGAGGGCAGCCCCCATCCAGAATAGAGCTACTTGCTTCTCCCTCGGGGCGCTGGTAACAACCCTGTGTACCCCCGGTTTGAAATTCTGGATCCCGGGTGGAACCAAAAGAAGTAGATTCGGCTCGATCATTTCCCAGGCCTCCTGAAAGAGGTCGCGGTGACCGGTGAGCGACCATGGGCTCGTTGGCCGACCCAAGCGCAAGAAAGGTCAAGATCCTGTTGGAGATGCTTGATGAGCCACCGCCTGGTCAAGACGGCGTACTTGAATGCGAGCACGGCGTCGTGGTATTTGAGCCCAACCACTTCACTGCAGATGTAGAGGCGGTCTTCCAAAGTATCGAAAGGTGATGTTTTGTCCAGGCAGGCAAGCAGGTTCGCAAGACAAACCAAATCTTTCGCCCACTTCATTCCGTCGATCGCCCACATCAACTGATCAGCTAGAAGCCAAGTGAACGGCTGTTCGGTCATCACCATGAAACGCACGTTTCGATCTCGCCAATATCTCTGCTCGATCTTTCTCAGATCGCGCTGACGCATGGTGGCCGTCTCCAGATCACTTTGGTACTTTGCGTGGATGGCGAGCTTCGTGCCTCCTTGAAACGTGACCACTAAGTCGGTGGTCATGATCCGAGGTACATGTTTTGAGATTCCAGGATGCTTGATTCCAAGCTTCGCAGCAGTCGCAAGTGACCCTCTGGGTCTCGACACCTGAAGTGGCGCGAACTCTGGGTCAAATTCAAAGAGTTGAAGTGGAAACTGCTCGCGTATGTCGAGCGGATCAGATGACCAGGCCCAGATGAATATCAGAAGTTCAAGGTCGCTAAGCAAGTGGTGGTGCCGGTCGACTTGCTCGTCATAGATCATGTGTGAACGACCGCGTGATTGAAACCCCGCTCGTTCGACCTGGATAAACGATTGGTACTTGTCGCGGTGCCCGGTGCCTCGACCTTCTTCAACGCGCTTGCGCTGGCGGCGAGCCTCCCGCGGCTCCTTTGTCATTGAGCGTTTCTCCATGTCTCATCCTCGATTTGGCGCAGGCTCACGCCAGCACCTGGTTGGCACTTGACGCCACGAGAAAAATGGGTGGATACTTCGCTCAGGGTTCGCCAACCTAAGAGAAGCCTCCCGGCCTCTCGGCAGCGCCGGTCTTTGGATCGGCGTTTTGCTTTCTACGCCGTGCTTCCCTCCTCGACAGCGTGCACTGCGTCAGTCGTAGAGCCGCTTTTCGCAACGGGTTGAAAAAAGTTGATGTGCTTTGGTGGAGGGCGTAAGCCAAGCGCCACGCTGATGAGGAAGCTCTCGCCTCTGCTTGCGCGGTTGCGCCCACTCAAGACTGAGTACACCAGCGGGAGGGAGAAACCTCGGTCTCGGGCCCATCCTGCCACGCTGATGCCGTCGTCCAGAAATCGCTGCCTTACCTCTTGAAGGTTGTTGAGGGCAGTGCATTGATGCGACATAATTCGACCATTCTTTCACTATGTTGTGAATTGTTCAAGAATTTTTTTATGAAACTGAATGGCGTAGGTTCTCGACTCAGATCCGAGCGCGAAAGGCTTGGCCTCAATCAAGAGCAGCTTGGGGTGGTCGCCGGAACAAACCGGATGACGCCCAGCCGATACGAGCAAGGCTCGCACTTGCCGACGCTGGGCTTCTTGGCAGCTGTCGCTTCAGTGGGGGTTGACGTCGACTATGTGATCAACGGGAAACGCAGCGTGGTGTCGCTCGGTCTGGATGACGCTTCTCTACTCGGTGCTGCGGTGGTTATCGTTGACGACTTGGTAAAAAAGCACCAATTCACTCCCTCAGATGAGGTACGAGGGCGGCTCGTGCTCCAAGTGCTAAAGGATGCGACGCAGCGTGGTCGGCGGGTCAAGCCGCCCTCGTTGGATCAGCTTATCGCTGAGATGGCCGCTTGAAGAGTTCCCCAGAGTCCAGCCCATCAGATGCCGCAAAGCTCGCGGCTATCTTGGTGGACTTGCATTCGTTGCAAGCGAGGGCGTCAGACTCAGAGGACCCGGCTGGTGTGGTCCAGGCGATTCTCAAAATGCAACAACGGGAGCTGGATGCCGAGCGCGATCGAATCCTCAGAACTCAATTTGAATGGTGGCACGTGATGTGCAGCCCGCTTTATGTTTGGCGTTTCCGCAGGCAAAGGCGTTCATCGTTGGCGCTCGACAGCAGGGAAGATTTGCGACGACTGTCTGATCTGATCACCCGTATTCAGTTCGGGTACTTTTTGGACCCCGCGACAGTTGCCCACTTGCATCGCTTTGTGCGCGCCGGTGCATTGACGAGACGTGACGTCTGGCGCCTGACCCACTCAACAGGATGTCGCGTCGCCCGGGAGAGTCTCTCACCCGCGCCAATCAACAAGTTCGCCGCGGGATGTGGCTTGGTGATCGGCATTGGTCTGAGCGTGTGCGCAATCGCATTTGGCTATCAATCCGCAGCGTGGTTTATGTCAGCGTCTGCGAATGGCATTTGCGCGGGTGTTGGTTACGCAGTACTGAGTTATTCACTTGCGCACATCGCGCCCATGGTGGTCTGTTGCACCTGGGGTCGTCGCGACGCTGCGCAGGTTCTGTCGTATCTTCTTTCTAATGATCCACCTTTCACGCCAAGGCATAGGCGTTCGATGCTTGCCAGGCTAACCTGGTAAGCATCGTGGGGGTTCTTGGAAAACTGGTGACAGCTACGGAATGTGAAGTGCTCAAAGATCGTGGGGGATTCTTGCTTGGACAGATCTGAGCGCAAAAAGCCACCCGGACCTGGATGCCCGCGATCATGTAGTTCCTCACGATCGAACTGAGCATGAGTTTTCCTAGGTATCCAGCATGTCCCACTCATCGCCGAGCATCCAGCGGATGGCGGATAGCTTCCCGTTGATCATGCCCCACTCAAAGTCATCCCAGGGGCCGAGGTTCTCCTTGCCGTACTCTCGTTCGATCTTCTGCGCGGATTTGATCGCGCCGGCGAGCACCGTGTCAATGATGTACCGCTGATTGTTCCCACCGCGCCTCTCCCATGTCGGGCGATCGACGACCTTGACCTTGCCGTGCTCGATTTCCCAGCGCAGATTCCAGTGCCGGTTGTACCAAACCTGATGGAACAGAAGGTCCTCAGCCTTAAGCAGCTCGTGCAGTCCGCGAGGTTCCATTTCCCATGACTGCTCCCACACGAGTTCACTCAGCATGGACGGATCAATTCGACGAAGCACTTCCGCAAGGTTGATGAAGTACAAGGACTTCACCCGGCTAAACGCCGAGGCGATGTCGGGATGCGGAAGCCGTGCGTTTTGCGCTCCGAAGTCATTCTTGTTGTGAGTCACGAAAGCTAGTCGCTCCCCGGCTGGCGCCGACCGCGCGAGGTCCGCGTACATCTCGAACAGGATCGCGTCGGCCATGCTGTTCTTGTTCTCGTGATGACAGGGCGCCTTTCGGTGCAGTGCTCGGTCTGCCGCTCGGAGCATGGCAGCGTCCGAGGGTTGCAGATGCTGAGCGCCGCTCAGAAGCTTCTCGATCCTCTCTAGTAGGCCTTCTACCTGACCGCCGAATATGGGGGCCTTGTGGTTCGCATCGTCGAGACGCTTGAGAAGGGCCTTCTTGGTCCGGCCGTCACTGGGAAGCCGCGCTAGCGCTTCTCGGACCTGTTGGAAGTGCCCCTTGAGGCTCCGCGAGGCGGCCTGTGCAACTCTGGCTCTGTTCCGCTTGAACTCATCAAGCACGAGCTGAGGGACGACAAGCCGCAGCATGTTCTTGCGGACCATGTTCTCCAACACGAGCACTAGTGGTGTGAGCTTCTTGTCCTGGGCAAGATCGAGCCAGACACAGGTATCGAGTAAGACGTTGAACATGATCTGCTAATTCGAAGGGTCCTTCTTGAATAGTTCGGTGAAGATCTTCTCGATGGCCATGAGCCCGTCGACAGCCTCATCCATGCCCATTGGTGTTCCACGTGTCAGCACGAACGTCGCCGCCATGTTGTCACCGGCCAGGACGAAGCCAAGTGCTTCGCGCAGCACCGCGTCAGGGACATGCTGCTTGTACACACCAATCACCTTGCCTTTTAAGAACTCGAACCTCGGTTGGGTGAGGTGGTGCACCCTGGTCGCGTTTGCTGCTAGTTGAGGCAGCACTTGAGCTAGCGGCTTCGTTGCCATTGCTCCGAGCAAGCGAACGACTTCCTGCGTGACCTTCGCAACCAGATCATCCGGCGACGAGAACGTGTTCACGACGTGCGCGTTCTTGAGTGTGGCCTTGAACGCGATGAGCTTCTCAGCGCCGGCACCCATTTCGACGTGCTTCGGGAGTACAGGGTGGCTCTCTTCGTCGATTAGATACATTAAGGTGGGCAGGCGGACCGTCTGCGCCTCCTCGTATTCGAGCTGTGTCATCGACTTGCCTGTGGCGGGATCGGTGTAGCCGTATCGCATCCCGATGATTCCGACAAACACGTCTGAGGCACGTACGATTCGCAAGCACTCTTCCTTGGGCGTGTTGGGCAGGGCGCCAAAGAACTCCATTGCCTTGGAGTTCACCTCCAGCTTCGTGATCGCATTGCACACGAGCTTCCGGTGCTGCTCAAGGTCCACAAACGTAGAACTGACGAAGATCGAGGAAGTCATTGTGAAATCGTACAAGCAGCAGGCGCTGAAGAACTGAAACCGCTCAAGCCTTACGGTCTGAGAACCTTCTCGCTGAGTTTATTCACAACAAGCTTCACGTCCTTTAACTTGACCCGAAGATCAGTGAACACGGTGTGTCCATCGTTCATCTCCAGACGCATTGCGCCACCTTCGAACTCACAGTCTCAGATAGATTGCAGACGGTCCAACTTGCCCGCGACCTTGCGGGGCAGTGGACGCGGCCGGTCTATCCGCAGTACACCTTGAGAGGGGTCTGGTAGGTTTCCGACAGGAAACGGTCTGTCACGCCAAGCAGGGCGAGTTGATGATCAGCCGCTCCTGTCTTGGAGAGGCCTGGTTGGACGATGTAAACCTTTAACGTGACAGCACAGATGCGGCTGAGATCACGGATCTGGGCCAAGCGGTCTTTGGAACCAACCTCAAAGCGTGTTGGCCGGCCGCCCTCCACACGGGCCGCGTCTCGCTTGAGAAGATGTGCAAAAAGGTCCGTGCGACGCTCCTTGTTGTGAAGCCACATGACGCTGCGCTGAGCTTGCCCGCAGACAACGTACATGTCGTCAATGCGCGCCCCGGGCGTTGCACCGCCTGAGTACTTGCAGTGGTACAGGTCTACAGTGATGATCCGGGGTTGCGTCTCGCTGTCCAGACTGATGCACACGATGTCCGCGGCTTCGCCCGCGCCGTCGTCATCGAACACGATTTCGTGCCTGTTCTCCGCCTTGATGTGTTGGATCGTTCGGTACTGGACAGAGTCCGTCCGGCGCTCCTCTCTCTGCGACTCCTTGGTGATATCGATACCTGTCCAGTCGAGCACCTCCAGACGGTCTCTCGAGTACAGCTGCGCCGCAGTGCGCAGCTCGACGTGTGTGTTGCCCTCCAGCTTTGATCCATCGGCGAACCATATCGTCGGCGGATGGTCGGTAAGGTACACGCAGAGGTCGTGGTCGTCACCGCGATGAATCGTTGCGGTGGCGGGACCTTCATAGACGAACTCAAAATCCGGAGCGTTGCCACGGGCGATAAAGTTGAGCCGGACCTGAACCTCCCTGGACTCACTGAATATGCGCAGGACGATCGGGCCGCTCGAGCTGAAGTCGCGAACCTCGATGCTTACGTTGGTCAGATGCTCCTGGGCCGTGGGGACGAAGGAAATCTTGGTCGCCGATTCCACTAGGTCGAGTAGTTCTACGGGCCAATCTACACCGACTGGGATCGTAGCGGGCCGCGCATCCACCAGTCGCGGTATCAACGTGCCCCTTAGGATCTCCTCGGGATCAATGCTCTCATCGATGAGCTTGGCACCGACGTGCTTGCACCATGTGGCAAACTCGTTCACCTTGAGCCGCAAGGTTGCCCAGATCCGCCCCTTCTTTCCCGCGCCAATCGAGGCAGGACCGCCATTCTCGAAGCCGAATCCGGCGAGAACGGCCTTCGTGGTCGTTCCCAGGGTCGCATCGGTCAAGCGTGCACCGACGTCAGGCCCCATGCGCCCTGTGTACCGAACCTGGCGACCGAACTGCTCGTCGAGGCCCACGTTCATCAGCATCAATCTATTGATGCCCGCCAACGCCCTGAAGACGGCGGGCGATTGGATCAGCTCGACGTCGGCCCCGCACAAGGCACGCGCAAACGGTGCATAGTGGCCCGTGTTTGTGGATCCATGTATGAACAGCAGCGACTGGTCCTTGTCCCAGACGGCGATGCAAAGTTCCCAGACCAATCCTTCGACTGCGGGTACGGCAGTCCAGGCGACGCCTTGCCGTTTGGCCGCGATGATGATGAGCGTGCCTTCCCTCTCGTTGAGAACGGGGTAGATTTCTTCCCCTTCGGCCAGACCGGGAAACGCCTTGCTGTACTCGGCAGGGTTCCATTGGGCACAGTGCGTCCGGTAGACCACCATGCTGGCGGCTGGTCTGATTTCGTTTACCGGGATCTCGTCCAGTTGATTGGCGAACCCGCTCATGAAGCGCTGCGCTTCCAGTTCCTGCCCGATTGCGCTTTCGCTGAGGTTGGGGAGCAGGAGGTTCCAGTCGGGATCCTGGGTGTAGAGGGTCCGAAGTTCTTCGCGCAGGTTGACATCTGCGACATTGGCAATGAACACTGGATCGCCCAAGTCGTCCCTTGAGCGGGTAAAGCGGCCGGCAAGTTGCAGCGTTACCGCCAGACTCTTGCGTAGGTCGTGGAAAGCCGCAATCTTCAACTCCGGCATGTCAAAGCCTTCGCCAAGCATGTCCACGCAGACGACGATGCGCGACTGGCGCTGGTCGAGCTGACTGCGTGCCGCCTGGGCGTCGGCCTTCTTCATGCCGCTGTGAAGCATCACTGGATTGAACTGGCCGAGTGCCTGGTAGATTGCGAGCACCTGTGCAGCCCGGATCTGCGTGGATACGCGCGCCATGGCAACGTGCAGACCGGTGGCATCGGCGTTGAGCTCTTCTATGACTTTGGCGGCGATGTCGCGATCGGCTCTGGCGTCGTTGAAGGAATACACCGAGCTGAATCTGATGGGCCGGAAATAGCCCTCGCGCTGCGCCTGCCTCATGGGATAGACGTAAACGATCTCGCCGTCCAGGGGCACTCCATCTTCCCGGAAAGGTGTGGCGGTGAACTGCAAGACATGCCGCATTTGGGCCTTGAAAACAGACTTGAACGCGTGCCAGGTCGGCGCCGCAGCGTGATGGGCCTCGTCGATGAAGAGGTGCGTGCAGAGTTCGGCCATCCTGACTTGCACCTCGTGGCTGCACTTCCCCGCAAGTGCGCTAGTTGTCACGATGACGTTGCACCGCCTGAACAGTTCATCCACCTCCTCAACGGCTGTGGGTCGCTTCTCAAGCGTGCCGACAACTGGCCTCAGCACGCTCGCTGTGAGCAGCACCGAGCGGGGGTCTTTCAGAATACCCAGCGAGAAAAACTTCAACGCGATCTGAGTCCTCAGCGCATCCGTGGGCACGATCACCATGACCCGCGTGCACATGCCCGAGATCATTGCGGCCAGCATCGTCTCGGTTTTTCCCGTTCCGGTTGGCATAACGACGGTCGCAACGTCGCACTTGGTAGACCAATGGGCGTGAATTGCGTGGAGAGCTCCCAGCTGAGGGCGGCGCAAGCCGACTTGTCCTTCGCGCAGCTGGTCCTCGCCAATAAAGTTGAACGCAGCGAACCAACTTTCCCTAGCCTGCTCGGCCGTAGGGCCAGTACCGAGTCCCGGGTGGGCGAGCCACTTGCATTTGCTCAGATCAACCTCGACCGCGCCATCAGCGATATCGCCCAGGAGAACAGGTCCATCCTTCGGCATCTGACCTTCCAGCGGTGCCTTCGCGAAAACATACAAGACACGGCCGTCAGTGACGCTCAGCTTCCATCCAGTTCGCGAGGGCACCGTGAACTTTGTTAACGTGCCTTCGACAGCAACAGAGGGATGAGAGAGCTGACCAATAAAACCCGACAAAGTCTTGGCATCGACGCCTTTGACGGACGGCACGGTTAGTCGGATCACAGGTTCTCCCAATGGATCAGATGAAAGGCTTTCTAATTGTGACTAATCGTAAACTAGGTTATGACCTGCTAGACAGGTGCGCGACGCGCTATTGGTGGGGGCGTAGCGCCCGGTCCGTGATGCATTGGCGACGGCATCTGGCCGAGCGAGCGGTTTGGGTAGCACCGCAGGCTACCAAGCATTCAAAAACTCGAATGACAGGTTCCGGACCTGACGTTCGTCCGGCTTCGAAAATTGAACGACTGCAGCCAGTCTGCAGCGGTCGTCTAATGGCCAGAGGTCGACTGTGCAGCGAATGCTGCCGTCCGCCACATACACCCCAAAAACATGACTCAGCCAGTAGCGGACGCAGGCGAAAGACCGCATCAGGCAAGTCTGCCAAACCGTCACACACTCGAGGAATGTCCCCGGTGGAAGCCTTCAACAACTCAAGGGGTCCGGGCGACTTGCCTACGTATGATTCCCACTAGCCGTTGGCTGACAGGGCCTGGATGGATCCGTTTTCACACCCGTTGGGAGGAAGATGCACAACGTGCAGTTCGAGATTTCGAAACCCACCGACGATGGGGCCTTCGAAGACATGTGCGCCCGAATCTACGGGACCGTCTTCAATGACCCATTGCCGCAGACGAACGGGCGTCGGGGCCAGAAGCAGGGCGGCATCGATGTGTTCATCGATGCGCCAGAAGGCCGGCTTGGCGTTCAGTGCAAGAGGTACGCAGACGGTGCTCTGAAGCTCAAGCACGTAGAGCATGAGGTCTCCGAAGCCGACAAGGCGAACACCCCAATCGTCCGCCTCATCGTCGCTACCACTGCCGCGAGTGATGCGGTGCTCCTGCGGGTAGTGCAGGACCTGTCCGATGCCAGGGTGGCTAAGGGGCAGTATCCGGTAAAGATTGAGTTCTGGCAGGACCTCTGCCGGCACATTCGCGGCAGCTCGAAGCTCCAGAACGACTACGCTCCAAACGCACCTGGTGCTGTCTTTCACCGCTTGGATGAACAGAACGCAGGGATTGAGGCGAACCTGCTCATCATCAACTCCAAGTTGGAAGTTTTGACGGGTCTGCCCAGCGGCCGCACCGACTCTGTCAACAAGTTCCTTACTTCGCAACTTGACGCCATCAACGACGTACTTCGAGCCGCAAGGTTCAAGGATGCCATTGAAGACTTGCAGCGTATCGGCGCCGACATGTCGCTTTTCGATGCTCACCAGCAGGCACGCTGGTACGTGCAGCGGGGCGTCTGCACGTGGCATCTAGAGAGCGGCGCTGCTGCCGCTCCTGACTTCCTTCGCGCCTCCGAGCTGTATCCCGACGACGAGAAAATCGCAGCGGCGAAAGTCAGAGGCCTACTCTTCACTGACAAGGTCGACGAGGCACTGGCCGCAGGGGATGAGGCACTCGCAAGGTATCCCGCATCAATCCACGTCTGGATTGCCCATGCCAATGCCAGGATGGTCAAGGGACACACCCTGGCGCTCGCTGATGCACCGGCCGCGATGCGCGACGATTGCGATGTGCTGCAGCTCCTTGCGTGGGCGCGGAAGAAGGCAGGAGACCTAGCTGGCGCCGTCGAGCTGAGCGCCAAGGCATTGGCCAAGCCGAACGCTGCGTTCTTTGTCAGGAACACGGCGCTGGTGCTGGCACTCGAGGCAGCTGCCTGCGACCCCGTAAAGGTCGCACATGGTTTGGTGGGCGAAGCAGCAATCGCCGCGCTCAGGCAGGCAGTCGAGGCGCTCACCCCGCGAAAAGACCGCGTTTGGGCGGTGCAATCGCCGGGCTCAGTCGAAGACACGATGGTGCACCTTGGCTACAGCTACCTTGTGCTGGGTGCGCCTGATGAGACTCTGGCCCTTGTCGAGGAAGCCCGACACGCCGGCGTTCTGACCCCTAGTCTGAAACGCGTCGCACTAGAAGCCTATCGTCGACTGGACCGCTCAGACGAGTTGGTCCAACTTGGTCGGGAGTGGCTGGACGACCTCGAGGAAGAGGCGTTGATTCTCGTCGCGGAGTATGCCTCTGGTGTGGGCGACGTTCAGCTGGTCGAGGCCGTGCAGGCGTTGGTGACGCAAAAGGGCTACCAGCAGGCAGAGGTGCCGCACCTGCTGCGCGCTATGCGGTGGGTCGCTCTTTGGCGCTCGGGCATCGGCAAGCAGCAAGCGCTGACGGAGGTCAAGGCAGCGGATGTTGCGAACTCAGACAGCCTCGCCGTCATATCTGGCGGCGCCCGGATACTGCATGCGGGTAAAGACGAAGTCGCAACCGATGCGGCGATTGAGAAGGCCTGCACCCTGGTGTCAAAGGACACTGCTCCGGCAGAGCGACTGTTGCTAGCGGACCTGCTCTTTGCCACGGACAAGCTGGAGTTTGCCGCCCGTCAGTACGAGCTACTCGCCCCACGCGGCAAGCACTCCGAGCTCCACAACCGGCTGCTTCGCTGCTATGTGCGCACGGGCGCACTGCGCAAGGCGAAGGAACTAGTCTTGTCGTTTCCAGTCACCTGGACAAGCGACGAGCGAGCATTGAGTCTCGCGATTGACCTAGGACAGCAGGCATCGGACTGGGAGTTTCTGGTTCCCCTTGCTGAGCTGCATTGCGAGCGGCGGCCGCAGGAGGCCGGCGGCTGGCTGCTGCGTCTCGCGCTCGACCTCAAGATGCGCATGATGGCCCGATTCCACCATGCGCTTGAGTCGGTTCCGGCCGACTTGGCAGGGCCACCAAGACTTCTTGCGCAGGTTGCGTCACTTGAACTCCGTTTCGGCCGCAAAGAGACCGGCATGCTGCGGCTGTTTGGCATGTTTCGTCGCAGCCTAGACGATGTAGATGCAGCCTCAGCCTACTTCATCGCCATCGTTGCCGGACCTCAAGAGCTTCCGTTCATGGAAGAGGAACTGCCGGAAGTTCAGCCTGGGGCAGCCGTGACGCTCAAGAACGAATTTGGCGAGACGGTGACTCTTTCGCTGGACCCGGAGGGTTTGCCGGACCTCCCAGCCCGCGAAGGCATGGTCGCTCCGTCCGGTGACGTAGCCCGCAGCCTACTGGGCGTGGCCGTGGGCCAGCAAGTCTCTCTGGCCGGTCCCTTCGGAACCGAACAGCGCTTCGTTGTCGAAGGGGTGACAAGTACCTTCCGGCGGCTGCTTCGCATCGCGCAGGAACGGGTCAACTCGCCGGTTGCTTCGGACCTGCCGGTGATGTCCGTGCCTGTCCCGAAGACAGACAAAGGCGTCGACTTCAGCCACGTGCACGCCATGCTGAAGCGGCAGTCCGAGCACTCACGGCGAGCGCTTCAAGGCTACGCGGACAGCCCCATCACGCTGGGAATTCTGGGCAAGCTGCTAGGGCGAAGCGTGGTCGACATGGTCTCTGGGTGGCCGGCTGACGCACCTCCCTTGTTCGTGTGTGCTGGCACTAAGGAGCAACGGGAGGCTGCTGTCGAACTGCTCCAACGGCATGACGCCGAGTATGTTGTTGACGCTGCGACCGTTGCCGAGCTGGCGTCACTTGCCTGCCTTGCCGCCCTGGCGGCGCTACCTCGCGTCTACATCTCTACGAAGGCCGTCGAGGCTCTCGAAGCTCGACTCGAAGAAGCGAAGCTCGAGCGCTCCGGCGGGCAGATGTTTGATGACAACGGCACGATGCGGTTTGTCGAGTACACAAACCAGGACAGGGAGCGGCAGACCGCATTCATTCAAAGTATGGTTGACGCAGTCCGACAGCACTGTGTGATGGCTCCTGCTTATGGCCCGGAAGAGCTTCCCGCAGACCTGGAGCGAGCGCAGGACGTTCTCGAAGACGAGGAACTCGCTGCATTGCTACTGACTGCCGAGAAGAACGCGATCCTGTTCACCGTTGACGGGCGACTCGCCCAGTTCGGCCTTGCATCGGCGAAGCTCAAGTCGGTGTGGCCGCAGGAGGTGCTCCGATACGCCGTAGAACGAGGGAAGCTGACGCATCAGCAATACACCTACGCTGTCGTTCGGATGTTTCTTCGGAATCGCAGCTTCGTCTCACTAGGCTCGTACGACTTGGTGTTCATGTGCTTGCAAGGAGGCTACGCGCTAACCGAGGGAATTCAGCGGTTCAAGGACTACCTGGCTGCCAGTTCCACTGAGCTTGTGTCGGCAGTTTCTGTTGCGTTCGAGTTCCTCGAACTGCAAGCGCGGCACCCCACTCAATTCAAGGCGTTTGCGGAGCTCATGGGTCACATCGTCGAAGCGAGCCTTCGCCATCCGCACTGCAATCAGGAGGAACTCTTGAAGGTCGCGCTTGATTTTGCGAGCGATATGGCACTCAAGAGCAATGGTTCCTTCATACCGTACTCTCGTGTCGAGGGCTACAGGCAGGCACGCATGCGTGTCTACGCAAAGGTCCTCGGTGAGGCAGTTGAGGCCGCCGTACGGCTCGCCAGTTCGCCGCCGCGTCGACGAGCAATCAAACTGCGTGCGTTGATGTGCATGCAGCCTCCGCATCTCACGTTCGATGGGGAAGCGAGGGATCCGGTGGAGCCACCTATCCAGCACGTGGAAGCAGCGCGAGGAGAAGACCTTCAAACCGGAGGTGGTTCGACCACGTTGGGCAGCAGTCAGGCAGTGATGTTGCCCCTCGCCGACGAAGCGGATGAACGCGCTGAGGATGCGACAACTAAACTGGAGCCGCCACGAAGCGCAGCGGCCTGACGGTCCGCTTCGAGACTGCGAGAGCTGGCAGTTGGATGTCGCTTCAGTGACGAAAGTTGCCGCTCAGGCCCACCTAGTCGAAAGAGTGCATCCAGTCTGAAGCTGCTTCCTCGCGTGCGAACTTCCGCCTGGGAACTGGGAACTGGGAACTGGGCGCTGGTCGTGCAGGGCGAAGTTAAGAGATCGCCAGAGATCACACTCCGCAGCTCTCGAACTTCGTATGAGCGCGCATGGTTTCTACAATCGCGCGGCGCACTTTGCGCATGTTCAACAATCGAAAGTAGATAAATCTATGGCAACTGCAAAGAAGACCATCGCTGCGAAGAAGGCAGCACCCGCCGCGAAAAAGACAGTCGCGGCACCCAAGTCCGCTGTGGCCAAGAAGCCGGCTGCAAGCGCAGCGACGCTGAAGCCGATCAAGACGGCGTTCAACAAGACCAAGCTCCAGGCTCATCTGGCAGAGGTCGCCGGTGTCGAGCCGAAGGCCGCCAAAGCGGTGCTGGCTGCGCTGGAAGCCACGATCGTGGCTTCCATGAACAAGAAGGGCCTGGGTGAGTTCACGCTGCCTGGTCTGCTCAAGATCACCGCACAGTCCATCCCCGCTAAGAAGAAGCGCCGCGGCATCGACCCCTTCACCAAGGTTGAGCGCGAGTTCGCAGCCAAACCCGCCACCGTGCGCGTGAAGGTTCGCCCCCTGAAGAAGATCAAGGACGCCTCCCTGTAAGGTCTCCCGGGCGCTGGGCGGCTAGCTGAGCGCCCAGATCAGCAGCTCTGTTAGTTACTTCACTCCGGTAGCGTTTGTCCCCCGCCGTAGTGGCCACAATCAATCTTGAGGGAGCCCAAGTGAGTAGACGAAAGAGCACATCTGTCCAGGAAATCATTCAACTTCTTGCTCGCATCCCTTGGTGGGTCTCTGTGTTGGGCGCCGTAATCTCGTATCTGGTACTGCACTCGATTGCGTCGGCGCCCATGCCCAAGACTGTGGCACCTGGCCAAGTTTCCAGTTTGATGTTGGGCTCAATCTTTCGTGGCCTGGCGCTGGTAGGACAGTATTTCGTGCCGCTCGTTTTCGTGCTGGGAGCCCTGTCGGGAATCGTTGGGCGCCGCGAGGCTTCAAGTCTGGTGCAGAGGGTTGCCAAGTCGCCTGGTGCGACCTCACTCAATGCCATGTCTTGGTCCCAGTTTGAGCGCCTGGTGGGTGAGACCTTGCGTCGCATGGGCTACCAGATAGTGGAAAACGGCGGCGGTGGAGCCGATGGAGGCATCGACCTCCATGCAACCAGAAACGGTGCCCGCTACATCGTGCAGTGCAAACAGTGGCGCACTTACCGGGTCGGGGTGTCTGTGGTCAGAGAGCATTTCGGCGTGATGACGGCCGAACGGGCTGCTGGCGGTTTCGTGGTCACCTCGGGCCGGTTCACCCAAGAAGCCTTGGACTTCGCCGTGGGCAAACCGATCCAGCTAATCGATGGCGAGCAGCTGAGCAAGGCCGTTATCGCGGTGAGTTATAGCGAGGAGCCACAGGGCCGCGGAGACTTCACCACGTCACCGGTGTCCTCCACCAAAAATTCGGCTCCATCCTGTCCAGTCTGTCAGAAGGAAATGGTCGTCCGACAGGCCAAACAAGGGAGCAATGCAGGTAAGTCGTTTTGGGGATGCCGCCAGTTTCCCAGCTGCCGGGGCGTTCGAGCAATCTGAGCTCGGCCTATAAGCTGGAGCACGATAGAGGCCAGCATGCACTTCGGTCGACCGCTTGAGACTGAATGCGGTCGCTCGCCTTCCCAGCCTGAGCGTCCGCCAACAGTCTTGAGCTGACATATTGGAATGGGTTGGGTCATGCAGATCGAGTGCTACGACCACGAAAAAGCGGGCCGAAGTACGCGCGCCGGCTTACAGACTTCGTGAGCACTCGCATGGTGCCGCCAAACTACGCCACCGCTTCACTGCAAGGGATCAACGTGGCGCGATCTCCGGGATGTGCACCGAGCAGTTGGCGAAGTACGGCGTCGGCTTCGGTAGCCGCTAGCATCGTCTCCAGACATTCGACCGAGTGATTGGGGTTCTCCACAGGGACCGGTTTCTGCTGATCGCACCGGGGGAGGTGCGCAGGGCATCACGAAGTACGCGGAAACGCATCCTGAGTGACATGCGGCTTGCGTGCAAGAGTTTGCCTTCCAGGCACTACTGTTGCGGGGATTTCTCAGAGAGTTCAGTGGACCGTCTGTATGGTGAGTTCATTTGTGCCCGGTGGGATTCAAATTTTCGACGAATATTTCGCTCTCGGACGGAGCATCGTGTTTGAAAGCCGCTGCTCAAGAATATGTGCCACCCATCCAGCTGTGCGTGCCAGCACGAATAGTGCCGAGGGGGCGCCGTCTGGAAGACCCATAGATTTGCATGCCAGAACGACAGCAAGTTCGTGTCTCGGCTGCATGCCGTATTCCATGCGAAGGTGGTCCACGAGAGCCAATACCTGCTTGACAGGCGATGGACGTGAAGAACGTTGCCTCACCAAGTCCATCAGCACTGTCGCTCTAGGATCACCCGCTGGGTACAGCGGGTGATTAAAGCCGGGTAGCTGTTGGCCCGAGGTGAGAGTTTTCCGGGCCTTGGAAATCAGTGCTGGGGTGCTTTTCGCAGACTTTTGAAATTCGTCCAGCCACTCGTAGCGTTGCGCAATTTCCGTGCCAGAGCTTGCAGCAATGGCTGCTGCTATGCAGCTGTGTACAGAGGTTCCGGCGGAGGCCGCAATTCGCGCCGCAAAGGTTCCGGGGGACAGCTCATGGTCCGCGAGTAGCACCAGAACTGCGTCCAGCAGTCGACGATCTTCTTGGCTGACCGGCTTGCTCATCGCCACGAGCAGACTGTGTGAGACGCTGCGTCCGCCTTTTGCCTCTTCATATCGGCCACCTTCTCCTAAAAACCCAAAGCAGCCAATGAGACCGTGGACAACTCCTCGCGCGGCATCGAGGGGACGGCCAGAGCGCAAACGATCTTTCAGTGGACCTCGGCCGATGGCAAGCTGCATGGCGACCAGCGAAAGAATCTCGATCAGCTGGTGGCGCGCATCCTCTGCGGGAATGGATCGCAACAATGCTTTGTCCCTCGGCGTAATGGGCGACGCCTTCCACAGCAGATCGGTCTCGTGCCAAAGACCTGTCCATAGAAGCTCTGCAACTTGTTCGAACGTCGCGCCTTTCAGGGCGAGATCGGTCGCGAGCTGTCCACGATAACTGGGCCCCTGCGGCGTTATCTCCGTAATGCTCGTCGGAACGATGGGGGGGCCCAGATTCATTGCCGATGCAGCGACCGCCACTTGTCCCGCTTGCGCCATCGTTCGAAGGCGGATCCGCTGGACATCTTCTCGTGAGTACAGCTTGGCTCTGGTGCCTTTGCCCGAAAAACTTCGAACCATTCCTCTGCTGACATACGCATATAGCGTTTGCATTTTTATGCCCAGCAGTTCGGTCGCCTCCTCGGCGCTCAGATAGTCTTTTTCCGGTTGCATAAACATTGATTTCAAAATCAAGATTGATCAATCTAAACATCAAAGATAGCATGCCTTCTTCGTTTTTACTTAGGAGACAAAGCAAATGGATGCTCAATACAAGATAAGTCGCCGAACGGTCCTGCAAGCTGCGGGCGTCACCGCCCTGGCCCCGATCTCCGCGCGGGCTCAAACGGTCTTGGCGGGAGCTTTTCCATCCAGGCAAGTGCGCATCGTCGTGCCCTACACGCCTGGAGGTACGAACGATGTCATGGCGAGGGCCATTGCACAAAAGCTTCAAGAGATTTGGCCTCACCCGGTGATCGTTGAAAACAAGCCAGGCGCAGCGGGGAATATTGGCGCGTCCGATGTGGTGCGTGCCGAAGCAGACGGACACACTCTGTTGTTGACCAATATCAACATCAACTCGATGAACCCAGCCTTGATTGATCGCATGCCATTCGATCCACAAAAGGACTTGGCGCCCATTTCTCTGCTGGGGACGACTGCGCTTGCCCTGGTGGTCCACCCCAGCGTCCCGGCGAACAACACTCAGGAGCTCATCGCATATTTGAAGAAGCGACCTGGTCAGTTGAGCTACGCATCCAGTGGAAATGGGAGCCCTCAGCATTTGTCGGCCGAGATGTTCAAGGCCCTGACAGGCACCAGGGTGTTGCACATTCCTTACCGAGGTGCCGCACCTGGAGTGGCGGATGTCGTCGCAGGTCAGTTGGAGATGACCGTTGGAGTCGTCAACCAACTGATCCCTCACATTCGATCCGGGCGGCTGAAGGCGATCGGAGTGACCAGCAAGAAGCGTCAACCCAGCCTGCCGGATGTGCCAACCCTTGACGAGTCTGGCGTGCCTGGATACGAGAGCGAGATTTGGCTAGGGCTCTGTGCTCCAGCGGCCACGCCAGCACCGGTCATTCGACAGATCAACGCAGCGGTCCACAAGATTCTGACGATGCCCGACGTCGTAACACGTCTGAATGGACAGGGCTTGGAGGTGTTGACGAGTACGCCCGATCAAATGCGCCAGCGTGCCGCCGACGACTTGGTTCGTTGGACCAAGATCATCAAGACTGCTGGCATCAAAGCGGAGTAATGAACGTGAAGCAGGAACATATTGAAGTGAACGACTCCCGACCGCGAAGGGACGAACCTGTGTCTCATAAACCGAATGGTGTAGTCTGGGGCAGCGATGCAATCGCCGACGTTGTGCGCGCTTTGGGAATACCGTATGTGCTGCTGAATCCGGGCGCAAGCTTTCGTGGATTGCATGACAGTCTGGTCAATCATCTTGGCAACGCCGACCCGCAGATGATTCTGGTGCTGCACGAGGAGCACGCCGTGGCCATTGCGCATGGCTATGCCAAAGTGACGGGGCAACCACTGGCCGCCATCTTGCACAGCAACGTCGGCCTGATGCACGGCTCCATGGCTATTTTCAACGCATGGGCGGACAGGACGCCCGTGATCGTGCTGGGTGCGACTGGACCAGTGGATGCAGCGCGCAGGAGGCCTTGGATCGATTGGCTGCACACGGCTGCGGATCAAGGCGCTCTGGTTCGACATTTCGTCAAATGGGATGCGCAACCTGCTTCGGTTCCCGCTGCACAAGAGGCCTTGTTAAGGGCATACCAAATTGCCGACACGGCGCCCCGTGGTCCGGTGTACGTTTGCTTTGACGCCGCATTGCAGGAGTCGCGGTTGAACAGGAAGCCAGACGTGCCGGAAACATCACGCTATGCCCCTCCATCGCCCGTGGTACCCACAGCTCAATCTGTTCAACGGGCGACTCGGCTCCTGTCTGAAGCGAAGCGGGTCGTGATTCTGGCTGGGCGGGTCTCCAGGTCAACGCGGGCATGGCAAGAGCGCGTGCAGCTTGCAGAAGCACTGGGTGCTCGGGTCATCACGGATCTCAAACTGGGTGCGGCGTTTCCAACGGCGCACCCCTTGCACGCTGGGCCTTCTGGAATGTTCCTTTCGCCTGCGAGTGCAGAGGTGCTCCGTTCGGCCGATGTTGTGTTGAGCCTGGATTGGCTTGATCTTGCGGGTACTTTGAAACAGGCGTGGGGCGAAGAGCATGCTGCCTGCCAAGTCATACAGATCTCTGTCGACCATCACATTCACAACGGTTGGAGCATGGACCACCAAGCTCTGCCACCAGCAGACGTGTTTTTTCCTTGTGAACCTGACACCGTTGTACCGCTGTTGCTGGAGGAGTTGGAGGGTGCTGCCACGCTCGGCCAAGACGCAGCGCCAGCGACCGAGGGTGTTCACCCGCCAGCTGCCTCTGCATCCGATGGAGACGGCCCTTTGATGGTCAAGGATGTGGCTGCCATATTGAGGCGTGTCACTCAAGGAGAGAGCGTCTCCTTGCTCCGGCTTCCCCTCAGCTGGTCGGGCGAGATGTGGGACCTTGACAGTCCTCTGGACTTTTTGGGTTACGACGGCGGCGGTGGTATTGGGTCAGGTCCGGGCATGATCGTTGGCAGTGCACTGGCTTTAAAAGGTACCGATCGATTGCCGATAGGCATCATTGGTGATGGCGACTTCCTCATGGGCGTCTCTGCTTTCTGGACAGCAGCGCACGCCAGAATTCCTCTGCTTGCCGTGGTGGTAAACAACCGGTCGTTCTTCAACGACGAGCTTCACCAGGAGCGGGTTGCAAAAGAGCGCGAACGGCCAGTGGAGAACCGGTGGATCGGGCAAAGAATTGACGACCCCGCACCCGACCTCGCCATGATGGCGCGGGCTCAAGGGCTGTCCGCGTTTGGTCCAGTGACGAGCGCGCGCGAACTGGAACAAGTCTTGACGCAGGCTATCCAGGCATTGAAGACCGGAGCATCCGTGGTGGTCGAGGCAATTGTGGCTCCCGGGTACGCACCCGCGATGTCCCAGGGCATGACGCGATCACATGGAGATGAATAAATGACCAAGTTTGATGACGCTTTGAAGCGCCTTGCCCCACAAGAACTGCAGAAGCAGGACTTGACGGGTTTGGTCGATGCCGCTCTGCCGACCAAAACCGGTCATTACTGGGACGGGAAATGGCAGAACGGAAGTGGCTCCACGGTGGCCACGAGCATCAACCCCAGCACCGAAGAGGACCTTCGTACTTACTCGGTCGCGTCAGTTGGCGATGTCGAGCTTGCTATTGCGTCGGCACGGAAGGCTTTTCCCGCTTGGGAAGAGACCCCTCCTTTGACCCGTGGGAAGTTGATGCGCAAAGCTGCAGACATCATTCGATCTCATGCGCTCGAGCTTGCACTAGTGGACGCCGCCGATTGTGGAAACCCCGTGAACGCCATGCAAATGGACGCCGAGATTGCGGCGACCCAGCTGGAATACTTCGCTGGGCTGGTACTTGAAAACAAGGGCGAGACCATCCCCACGGGCAATGAGTCGTTGAACTACACATTGAGAGAGCCGCTTGGGGTCGTTGCTCGCATCTTTCCGTTCAATCACCCATTCATGTTCGCCGCAGGGAAAATGGCAGCACCACTGGCAGCCGGCAATACCGTGCTGCTGAAACCGCCCGAACAAGCACCGCTTTCGACTCTGCGGTTGATGGAACTGCTGGACGGTGTGTTTCCCCCTGGCGTGTTGAACTGTGTGGTGGGTGGAAGGGAGGTGGGAGCGGCGCTCGCTCAGCACGCTGACGTGGATGCCGTTGGACTGATTGGCAGTGTTCAGGCGGGGAAGGCCGTCCTGCGCTCTTCTGCTGACACCATGAAACACTGCCTCTTGGAGTTGGGTGGCAAAAATGCCATGGTGATCTATCCGGACGCGGACCTGGAAGAGGCTGTGTACGGCGCGGTGCGTGGCATGAACTTCACCTGGTGTGGGCAATCCTGCGGCTCCACGAGCAGGCTCCTCATCCATGACAGTGTTTACAAAAAATTTCTGGAGGCGCTGTCGGTCGAACTCACCAAGCGGCACAAGCCTGGGATTGCAACGCACATGAAGACAACAATGGGCGCGCTGGTCGATAAGGCGCAGTACGAGAAAAGCTTGTTCTACATTGCCAAGGGACGCAGCGAAGGGGCGCGCGTTCTGCACGGGGGCGGGCGACCGGTCGATCTGGAGCGTGGATATTTCATTGAGCCCACCGTCCTTTGCGACGTACTGCCCCATCACACCGTGGCGCGCGAAGAGATCTTCGGGCCCGTGCTTTCCGCCATGAAGTGGAGCCGCGAAGACGAGATGATGGCGATCGTCAATGGTGTCGAGTTTGGCCTGACCGCGTCCATCTGGACCCGGGATCTTGTGACGGCTCACCGGGCGGCGAAGAGGATCCAGGCCGGGTATATCTGGATCAATGATGCTTCCATTCATATTCCTGGTGCGCCCTTCGGCGGGTACAAGAGCTCGGGCATCGGCCGTGAGGAATGTCTTCAGGAGCTGCATGAATTTTCACAGACCAAGAATGTGAACGTGTCTTTGCGCAACCCACGCCGCCTGTGAAGCAATGCAATCCAGGTAGAAGTCCACGAAGTGCTTGCAAAACGCGTTGGTCGGCAATATACTTAGACGACTAATCAAATGCGATCCTGGGTAACTTGGCTCTGGTCGCGTATTCCTTAAGAGGCATGCACATGATCACTCCTGAAGAGAACGAACTGCTCTGTCGTGTTGTTGGCGACGCCCCCATGGGCCAGTTGATGAGGCGCCATTGGACCCCGGTGTGTCTGATCGAAGAAGTTTCAGAGGCTGACGGGCCACCGGTCAAAGCGCGTGTGTACGGCGAAGATCTGGTGGTGTTTCGAGATACGGATGGGAGCGTGGGCGTTCTCGACGAAAAGTGTCCGCACAGGCGTGTCTCCCTCGTCTATGGCCGCAACGAAGAAGGTGGCCTTAGGTGTCTGTACCACGGCTGGAAGATGGATGTCGCGGGCAATGTTCTCGAAATGGTGTCAGAGCCTGCGGCAAGCGGATTCGCGGAGAAGGTGAAGCACAAGGCATACCCCGTCAAGGAATGGGGTGGGTTTGTTTGGTCATGGTTTGGCCCCGCGGAAAGCGTGCCCGAGTTCGTACCCCCTCCATGGGCGCCGACGCAAGACACTCGGGTGTCAATCGCAAAGGTCATCCTTCCTTGCAACTGGGCTCAGATTCTTGAGGGAGCCATCGACTCGGCGCACAGCTCCAGTTTGCATTCGTCGGATATGGTTCCCGCTCGCGTCTCCGGTGCTGCGGCTACCGACAAAGCCTGGTTGCGCCCTTCGACGGACAAGGCGCCGCGCATGCAGGTGCAGCGATCTGGCTACGGTTTCCGTTATGCGGCGATCCGCAGGCCCATTCAGAATGCCAGCTCACACGACTACGTGCGCTCAACGGTTTTCGTTGCACCCGCGTCTGCGCTCATCCCCCCCAACAACTTGTACAACGTGGCGAACGTGAACGTCCCGATGGACGACACCAACACCGCCTTCTACTTTTTGGCCTGGGGGCACCCTGCTCAAACGCCTGAGACCGAAACCTGGCGAAAATTTCTCGGTCAGACAGTGGGGGTTGATCTCGACGACAGGTACCGGCCTTTGCGCAACGAAGAAAACCGCTTCTGGCAGGATCGGCAAGCCATGAAGGCCGGAAACTTTACCGGCATCAAAGGCTTTCCCAATCAGGACGTAGCGATGTGGGTGACGATGGGGCCCATTGCCGACCGCACCAACGACCGGTTGGGTGCCAGTGACATCGCCGTGGTGGAATTTCGCAAGCAGATGCTGGATGCGGTTCGTGCTTTCCAAAATGGTGAGCCAGCAATTGGAACCGGTGACGCTGCTATCCCGGCCAGCGTTTGTTCATTCCAGGCAGTGGTGCCAAAGACGACTGACTGGCGAGAATACGCTGCAACTTATGTGTGGGCAGACGGCATTGAACGTCCCGAACTCGAACCTTCTTATTCTGTCAATACCTGAGTCCACCATGAGCAAGCTTCAACTCTCGGTCGCGATGGGCGACTACGACCGTACCCGCGCTTTGCTGGATGGGCGAGTTCAGATCGACGGCGTCGACCCCGTCTTCATGAATCTGAACCCGGAAGAAATGTTTTTCCGGGCCATGCGAAGTCAAGATTTCGATATTTCAGAACTTTCGTTCTCGAGCTATGCCGTCAAAACCGCGAAGGGGGATTGCCCCTACGTTGCCATTCCCGTGTTCTTGTCGAGAGCTTTTCGGCATACATCGATTTATGTGCGAAAAGACAGAATCAAGCGTCCTGAGGACCTCAAAGGTAAGCGTATCGGGCTGCCTGAGTACCAGTTGAGTGCGAACGTGTGGGCTAGAGCGCTCCTGCAGGATGACTACGGCGTCGCTCCAGAGGACGTGATATGGGTGCGAGGGGGCATTGAAACCGCGGGCCGACCTGAAAAAATTGCGCTGTCTCTTCCAGAAGGCGTGAAGTTGGAAAGCGCTCGGGAAGGCGCGACCATTTCTGAGCTTCTGGATCTTGGTGAAATTGATGGATTCATGGCCCCAAGGCCTCCCAGCGCCAAGGTGCTTGCCAATCCCAACGTGGGTTGGCTTTTCGATGATCCAACCTCAGTGGCGAAGGATTATTTCCGCCGCACCGGGATCTTCCCCATCATGCATGTTGTGGGTATCAGAAAGAGATTGGCGGAACAGCATCCGTGGCTACCGGGTGCTGTATACAAAGCATTCACGCACGCAAAAGCTGCGGCTCTGGAGGCTTTGTCGGATACCTCTGCAACGAAGGTCACTCTTCCTTTTGTGGAAGAGCAATTGAAAGCGGCTCGCGAGACGATGGGCAACGACTACTGGTCTTATGGCGTGACAAAGAACAAAGCCACCATTGATACCTTCCTGCGTCACCACCACTCTCAAGGCCTCTCAGCGCGGCGGTTGGCAGTCGAAGAGATTTTCCACCCGGCTACGTACGAAACCTACGCTATTTGACGTTTGGAACTTGCGGGTCGGAGGAGGCGGCCTCATCGGCGGCCAGATTTTCGATCATTGTAAGAAGGCATTTCCGCACGATGGCAAGTGAACGGTCGGATAAACCTTGAACGCTGACGCCGTTGACCTCCTCGGCCAGCGGCACCAGCGCTTTTTCAAGCGAACGTCCTGCAGGCAGCAAAAAAACATGCATGTTCTTTCTGTTGCCAGCCAACTGCCGTCGCTCGATGAAGCCCATGCTCTCCATGGCCTTGACTGCGCTAAACGTGGTGGGCTCCATGACGCCAGCCAAGTCGCTCAGCTCGCGCTGCGTCAACCCGTCTTGTATCCAAAGAATTCGCAAAAATGTCCAATGCCCAAACGAAACCCCGTGGGCGGCCAGGCGAAGTTGCAGGGCCCGCATCTGCGCACGGGAGACATCTCGAATCAAGTGTGCCAAGCGGTCTTGCGGAACTGCTTCGCGCCAGTGTCTCAATAGATGTCGTGTGTGTTCGGTATCAGGCATGTGGAGGTGGAAGGTAGCCAACTTGAAGCTTTGGCATGATATCCACTGATCGACGGCTGGACTCGAGCATGGCGAGGCACACCTCCAGAGTCGCCCGGGACCAAGGTCCGCTGTGGAGCGGGGCGCGGCCTTCGCGCGCAACGCTCCACAGTTCGTCTACCACTTCACCTCTGGGAACCGAAGGAACTGTGGCTTTGACGAATCGGGAGCCGGACTTGTCGAACACATGAACGCCATTCGGTGTCAGCCGCAAGTCACCGCCTTCGCAGCTCACGAGTACCGGGCCGAAATGCTGACAAGCTTCGGGGGAGGCCTCCTGAGGAGCCGTATACAGACTGCCGCCGAAGTTCCGCTCCGCTTTCAACATCGCCTCCTGCAGCTCGTCCTCAACCTTAGCGAGCCGTTGCTTCGTCTGGTGATGAGCAGCAGGGTCCTTTGGCCGACCCATCTCGCCGATGCCATCCATGAGCGCGTCCGTGTCGTAGAAACCGTAGCCGTTGTAGGTCACGCTCGCGAAAGCCCCATTGGCGAAGTTCAGCAGTGCCGAGAACGCACCCTCCGTCGGTCTGGCAGGATCCCACGCTCCTGTCACTGCTCTCACCTGTGTGGTCAGTCCACCGGCCAGCAATCGGACAATATCAATCTGGTGCGCGGCTTGGCTGAACACAACCCCGCCTCCGCGCGATGTGTCCAGTTCTTCAGGACGCCGCGGCCGGTACAAAAAATCGGTGTACTGCATCGCATGCACAAGACGAGCCGCGCCGAAATCGCCCGAATCGATCAGTCGGCGGGCCAGAAGCACTGGCGCATTGAAGCTGTGGCTGTGTCCGATGATCAGTTGCGCACCTGACTGTTCACACGCTTCAATCATGCGGGTGCAGTCGTCGACGTGGATCGCCATGGGCTTTTCGACCAATGCGGATTTTCCGTGCCTTGCTGCGAGCGCCACATGCTCTGCATGCATTTGATGCGGAGTAGCGATGTAGACCCATTCGACACTGGAGTCTGCACACAGCGCCTCAGGCGAAAGATGCGCGATCCCGCCGAACGTTTGTTCAAACGCGGTCCGCGCTCCTGGCCTTGGATCGAACGCTGCAACGAGCTTAACCCTTCGATCGCCAAGGAATGTCGGGAGCATCAATGTGAATGCTCTGCCCAGCCCAAGAACGCCAAGCCGTATGGGCGCGGCAGATTCTGATGGTGACCGAACGTTTTTCATAGATCCAGCAACAAGGAAGGGGACTTGGCTCTTGAGACGCAGACCATGATGTGATCTGACTTCTCCTCTTCCAGCAATACCAGATCTCGATGATCGGCTTCGCCCTGAAGAAGCCGTGTCTTGCACGAGCCACAAGTACCGCTTTCACACGAGCTGGGAACGTGAATCCCATCACCGCGGAGCGTGTCGAGAATGGACTTTCCTACCGGTACTGTGAATTTCTGACCACTGCTTTTAAGCTCCACCTCAAACGGCTGGTCATCGGCGTGGGGCTTCGTGTCCCCACCAAAACTTTCGGAGTGCACGGTGCTGCTGGGCCAATGACCCGTCATGTCCTTGATGGCATCCATCAGTGGCTTGGGACCGCAGAAATAAACGTGGCGGCCCGTCGCTGCTCCAGCTTTCTCCAGCACCGGCCAAAGATCGAACGCATTGGCCGGATCTCCAAGGTCGTGGTGCACCACGACACTGGAAGAAAAGTCTGCGCCTCGCAACTCTTCAAGGAAGGCGGTTCCTGCGGGGTCTCGTGTCAGGTAGTACAACTTGAAGGGGCGATCCCCCTGCGTACTGAGGTGCCGCGACATGGCCATCATTGGCGTGATACCAATTCCGCCGGCGATCAGCACGAAGCTGCGCGCCTTGGGATCCAGCTCGAAAAGATTCTCGGGAAGACCCACCTGCACGGTGTGACCGATCTTGACGGTGTCAACCAAGCTCCTTGAGCCGCCTCTGCCATCGTGTTCGCGCTTGACGGCAATGACATAGCGGTGGCGCTCTTCAGGGTCGTTGCTCAAGGAGTATTGTCGAATGACGCCAATGGGCGTCTTGATGCGTATGTGTGACCCAGCTGTGAAGGGGGGTAGAGACTCCCCGTCGGGGTGAACCAGCTCAAAGCGTTGGATGTCTCGAGCAGCCGGCTCAGCACTCGCTACCACGAGGTTTAAAGAAACAGGATCGGATGACATGGGTATTCCTTGAGTTTTCCCTCTCGACACAAGGAGGGCTTTCGGTGCCAACAAGTGTTAGCCGGCTCGCGAGGATGCATTATCTTAGGTAGCTAAGTAAAATGCAAGAGGTGCACTAAGGCATCGCTCATGGCACTTTTCCGTGAACGCGCAGCACGGGCAGGCCTGCCATCACATCGCGCATTTGGGCGTAAGGATCATGTCCATTCATTTTCGCCGCCTGGATCCGGTTCGTCACGGCCGCTACCCGCTGACCCGCGGGTCGCCCGAGCGCGATTCCCAGAAGTCGTGGACGACCGCCTTGGTTGTCTTGAAGTCGCGCGTGGCCATCTGTTGCGATGCCGTTTTGCCCATCCATTCCGCAGTCAAGCAGCCACGTCACGTTAAGCGCGACCGACACAACTAGGCTGCTCGGCGTGGTGCCCAGCTTGCGCGGGTTGCAGGCTGCGTACGCGGTTAGTACGACGGCCTAGACGCACGAGGCGCTCTTGCGAACGAGGCCATCGGCTTGCTACGCACCCAGCGGACCAGCGACGAGAAGAGGGTTTTCAGTGTTGACAACGACCCAGCGGTTTGCAAGAATGCACAAGCTTAGGCCTCTAAGTAAAATACACGAAGCGCTCACGTCGGGTGCTCGCGGCCGATTCGTGACGGTATTGCCGGCGTCATGGGTCTTTTCTTCGATCCGGCTCGGTTCACGCCAAAAACCACATCAGGAGACATCAAATGCAACGAAGAACCCTAGCGGCAACTGCAGCGCTTGCCTTTTGCCTGGCGCCCCTGACTTCGCTGGCCCAACAAGCCTACCCATCCAAGGCTGTGAAATTCATCGTGCCATATGCGCCTGGCGGTCTCCCTGATTCCGTCGCGCGGGTTGTGGCGAAGCAGCTTGGTGATCGACTGGGCCAGTCGGTCGTGGTCGATAACCGACCTGGCGGGAATGGGGTGGTCGCGTACCAGACACTTTTGCAAAGCACGCCAAGTGACGGTCACGCTTTCATCGTTACAGACGGCTCGATGCTCTCGATCACGCCCTTGATCAACAAATCAGCCACTTATCAGGTAGGCAAGGACATCTTTCCCGTCTCATTGATTGCTCGCTCCCCCTTGTTCGTCGTGGCTCATCCCAGAACGGGGGTGAATACATTTGCAGAGTTTGTGAGCCTCGTAAAGAGCAAGCCCGATCAACTCACATACGGTTCATCAGGGATTGGAAGCACTCACCACTTGACGATGGAAGCGCTGAAAGCTGCATTGAACATCGACGTGCGTCATGTCCCGTACCGCGGGTCAGGTCAATCCACTCCCGCACTTGTTGGGGGCCAAGTTGACTTTTCCGTCGCCGCACTTCCTTCCGTTCTGGGCTTCATCAAGAGCAATCAGGTGCGACTGCTGGCAAGCAACGCGCCGAAGCGCTCACCGCAAGCCCCGGACGTGCCGGCCATCGCGGAAACGGTCCCAGGATTCGACTTTTCGGTCGTGGTCGGTGTACTTGCGGCACCTGGTACGCCTCAGGCGGCCATCGATCGAATCAGCAAGGAGATAGCAGAGGTGGTGAAGTTGCCCGAAGTGGTGAAGACCTTCGAGGCCGCCGTGATTGAGCCGGTGGGTGCTGGCCCAGCAGAGTACGGGCGAGTGATTGCACTTGAAAACGAGTTGATGTCAAAGGCGGGCAAAGCGGCAAACTTGAAGTCTGAATGACTCTCTGTGCACCCGGGGCACTGCGAGTGAGTCTTTGATGGTGCCCGACTACACCTGGCTATTCATTTTTGGCGCGTTTGTACTGGGCGGAACTGTCAAGGGTGCGCTAGGCGTCGGGCTACCATTGGTGACAGTTCCATTGCTCTCACTGTGGCTGCCCATTGGTCAAGCAATCGGCTTGATGGTGATGCCAGTTTTGCTGTCGAACCTGATTCAATCGCGGGAAGGGGCTGGGCTACGAGGCAACTTGCACCGCTTTGCGGGCATGATCGCAACGCAGTTTGTGGTCACAATCATCGCGGTGAGATTGACACTGGCAATGTCTCCTTCGGAGCTTGAAACCATGGTTGCTGTTTCCCTGCTGATCGCAGTGGGGTTGATGGCCTTTAGCCCGCAATTCACAGTCCACCCGCGGCACGAAGGCGCAGCTGGCATCGGAGTCGGAGCGTTGTCGGGTTTGCTTGGGGGTATCTCCTCGCTGACGGGGCCTTTGGTGATCGCCTACCTCATGGCTCTGCGACTGAACAGAGAGGCCTTCGTAGGCAGCATCAGTGTCATTTACTTGTGCGGCGCCATCCCTCTGTATGCCGCCATGCTTTACTTTGGCCGGATCGGCCTTGGAGATATTGGACTTTCCATTCTTGCCTTGGCTCCGATGGGTGCTGGCCTCTTGATGGGAAGAGCGTTGCGAACCCGCGTCAATGAAGCATTTTTTCGAAAACTTCTTCTGCTCTTCCTTACTGTGATTGCCATCCTTCTCCTGAGCTGAGCCACATGCAGACCGCATCCCATTTGCCCGCAATTCCACTGGTTTGGAATGATTCTCTGTTGTTGGGCTACGACCCAATGGACGCTTCACATCGTGAATTTGTTGAGGTCGTGACCGCACTTATGAACGCGACTGATGACCAACTCGGAGCGAGCCTTGAGTTGGTCGAACGGCACTTGCTCGATCACTTCAATACAGAAGACCGTTGGATGGCTGAAACCGATTACCCAGCGCGTGAATGCCATGCGAACGAACATGCTGCTGTACTTCGTTCTCTCCTACAAGTGAAGGAGCTTTGGTCGGAGGGAGATGCAGCGATCGTGCGCAGGTTCGGCAGCGAACTCTGCCAATGGTTTCCTGGGCATGCCGACTACCTGGACTCAGCCCTTTCGCACTGGATGAGCAAGATACGCATGGGTGGGAAACCTGTTGTAGTTCGCCGCAAACTCTCTTTTGCAGAGCACGCAATTTCTGAAACCAAGTGAGGCCCTCTTGCTAGATACAGCCAACGATATTTCTGCTCAAGTCCAAATCGATATAGAACGCGCCCTGCAAGAGGACGTTGGCTCTGGCGACGTGACCGCGGCTCTCGTGCCAGAACTGCAAATGGTCACAGCCGCGATCATCTGCCGGGAAGAGGCAATCATTTGCGGCCGACCATGGGTAGATGAAATTCTTCGCCGAGTGGCGCCAACTTCGGTCGCTCAATGGTTCGTCAAAGATGGAGAGACCTGCACATCTCGCCAGACTATCGTGGAAATATCCGGACCCGCACGCGATCTGCTGACAGCAGAGCGGGCGTGCCTCAACTTTCTCCAAACACTGAGCGCGGTGGCTACGAAGACCGCCAAGTATGTGGAAGCCGTTTCAGGCACCAATGCTGTAGTTCTCGACACACGAAAGACGATTCCCGGACTGCGAGTCGCGCAGAAGTACGCGGTGCGTTGTGGCGGTGGATCCAACCACAGAATGGGGCTCTATGACGCGATCCTCATCAAAGAGAACCACATCGCCGCTTGCGGTGGGCTGACGGCCGCCTATGCAGCGGCCAAAAGGCTTTCCGACAAGGTTTCGTTCATCCAGGTTGAGGTGGAGACATTGACGCAGCTTCAAGAGGCCATCGACGCCGGAGTAAACATGGTTTTGCTCGACAACATGTCGCTTGAGCAAACGAAAGAGGCTGTTACGTTGGCAGCGGGACGATGCAGCTTGGAAGTCTCCGGAGGAGTTTCCCTCGACACAATTCGCCAGTGCGCCGAGACGGGGGTGGATCGAATTTCCGTCGGGGCTCTGATCAAAGACATTACGGCCATCGATTTTTCGATGCGCTTCTCGGAGAGGCCTGTGGAGGCGCTGCGCGCGAAATAATGTAGAGGGTGAGCGTGCGCGCCCACGGATTGGTGAACGATCCATTGCGTTCACTTCGTTCAAAACTGACCGACTGTAGTGGCTTTTTACTGGCAGTCCAGGTGATTCGGAAACGGACGTTGGATCGGCGTCGGCAAGCTTGCGGTGGCACTACAACTGCAGCACCTCCAGCAGCGGTCATTGGGGCCGGTGTCTTTTCGCCCTAGCCAACAGCCGCTTCCTGCCCATCAGCGTGAATTCGCGTTGCAGCATCGAACGACGGCAGTCGCTGCGCAGCAGCCACTCAACTTCCGAGTTTGAACTACAGCACCTAGCTTGTCGCGGCACTGCAGATTCGTTGGTGGAGAACCTTCTCGCGCGCTGAATTCGTGGTCTGCAGACACAGCTATCTCCACAGCATGCGACAGATGACAGACGGGCTTGGAACGCGAAAAATACAAACCGTAGAAAGAGTTCGCGTAACCCCTTGATTTTGCTAGGCGGGTTTTACAGACTCAATTGTTTTTGTACAGACTCAATTGTTTTCGACAGGTGTCCTCACCACTGCCCGCTTTCCATGCGGATCGCAACTTCGCAGTCTTCAAAAATTTCCAGCTTGGCGATCTTCACGCGCACGCCGATCACACCGGGCATCTGCATCAGCCGGCGCGTGAGCTTGCCGATCAGGCTCTCCAGCAGGTTCACGTGTTCGGCCGTGCACTCGTCGATGATGATCTGGCGCACCTTGCGGTAGTCGAGCACGTGGCCGATGTCGTCGTCGTGCGGCAGCAGGGGCTGCGTGCCCTGGTTGAGTTCGGCGTCCACCTGGATCGGCTGCGGCGCCGATTTTTCGTGGTCGAGGATGCCCAGGTTGGCGTTGAAGCGCAAACCGTTGAGCGTGAGGATCTGGGTGCCGGCGTAGGTGGCGGTCATGGGCATCGGTCCGGTTCACATGAGCGAAAAATCGCGCTCGAAGCGCATGAGGTGCTGGCCGCCGTCCACCAGCAGCGTGGTGCCGGTGATGGACTGGTTGGTCAGCGCGAAGGCCACGGTGGCGGCCACGTCGTCGGGTGTTGACGAGCGGCCCAGCGGCGACTGCTGGTGGAGTGCTGCGAACTGCTCGTCGCTCAGCAGGTGGCTGGTGAGCGTGAGCCCGGGCGCCACACCCACCACGCGCACGCGCGGGGCCAGGGCCAGCGCCAGCATGGTGTTGGCGGCTTCGAGCGCGGCCTTGGACAGCGTGTAGCTGAAGAAATCGGGGTTCATGTTCCAGAGCTTCTGGTCGAGCAGGTTGACCACGGCGCCGCGTGCGTCGCGCTGGCTCAGGTGCGCGTGCAGGGCCTGGGCCAGCAGCACCGCCGCGCCGGTGTTGGCGCGCAGGTGGGTTTCCATGGCCGCGAAGCCGAAGCTCTGTGCGCTGTCGTGCTCGAAGGTGGAGGCGCTGTTGACCACCGCGTCGATCTGCCCGAAGCGCGCCACCACGGCCGGCAACAGCGCGCGCACACTGCTCTCGTCAGCCAGGTCCGCAAAGAAAGGGGCGGCGCTGTTCGCGCGGCCGGTGAGGGCGTTGCAGTCGACGGCGGTCTGCTGCGCATCGGTCACCGAGTGGCGATGGTGCACGGCCACGTTCCAGCCGGCGCGCGCCAGCGTGAGCGCGATCTCGCGGCCCAGGCGTTTGCCCGCGCCGGTCACGAGCACGGTGCGCGCTGCCACGGAGGCGGAGGAGTCAGGGGAGGGCATTGGGCGACAATCCGGGGGTGCAGACCCCCATGGCAACAGAACCGTTGAGTTTAACGAGCGACCTCCTTGCGCGGGTGGTCGGGGCCATCGCACAAGCCGGGGGCTGGTTGCCGTTCGACCGCTTCATGGCCATGGCCTTGTACGAGCCCGGCCTGGGTTACTACGCCAACACCTTGGCCAAATTCGGGCACACACCGCAGGGTGGCAGCGACTTCGTGACCGCGCCCGAGCTGACCCCGCTCTTTGGCCACACCCTCGCGCGCCAGGTGGCCCAGGCGCTGGACGCCACCGGCACCGACGAGGTCTGGGAGTTCGGTGCCGGCACCGGCGCACTGGCGCTGCAGGTCGTCGAAGCCCTGGCCAGCCAGGGCAGGGCGCTGCGCCGCTACACCATCGTCGACCTCTCGGGCAGCCTGCGCGAGCGCCAGCGCGCCACACTGGCCGAGCACGCCGATGTGGTGCACTGGGTCGATGCCTTGCCCGAGCGCATGGAGGGCGTGGTGCTGGGCAACGAGGTGCTGGACGCCATGCCGGTGCAGCTGCTGGCGCGTGTGGGCGGCGCGTGGTTGGAGCGCGGCGTGGCGTGGCACGAAGACCGGCTGGTCTGGGCCGACCGACCCACCGAACTGCGCCCGCCGCTGGACGTGCCCGGCGAGCACGACTACCTGACCGAAATCCACCCGCAGGCCGAGGCCTTCGTGCGCACCCTGGCCGACCGGCTGCAACGCGGCGCGGCGTTTTTTCTCGACTACGGTTTCCCGGAGGCCGAGTACTTCCACCCGCAGCGCCACATGGGCACGCTGATCTGCCACCGCGCGCACCGCAGCGACAGCAACCCGCTGGCCGACGTGGGGCAGAAGGACATCACCGCGCACGTGAACTTCACCGGCATCGCCCTGGCCGCGCAGGACGCCGGCCTGGCGGTGCTGGGCTACACCAGCCAGGGCCGCTTTCTGTTGAACGCCGGTCTGCTGACGCTGGCCCAGGCCGCCGATGCTCGGCAGAACGCGATGATGCAGAAGCTGCTCAACGAACACGAGATGGGTGAGTTGTTCAAGGTGATCGCGCTGGCCCCCGCCGCCAGCGCGCAGGGCTGGGTGCCTCTGGGTTTTGCCGCGGGCGACCGCACACACCGGCTCTGACCATGATCCGCTGGATGATCGTCATCTTCCTGGCCCTGCTGCTCATCAGCTGGTTCACGCCGATGCTGCGTCGCCTGGGCTTCGGCCGGCTGCCGGGAGACGTGCGCTTCAAGGCCTTCGGGCGCGACTGGAACCTGCCGTTTGCCACCACCATCGTGCTGAGCATGGTGGCCAGCCTCATCAGCCACCTGGTCTGAGGTGCTTGCAATCGGCGCGGCGGCCACCACTTGGGCGGCATGAGCACCGAACCCCTGCACATCGTCTGCCCCCACTGCCACACCACCAACCGCGTGCCGAGCGCCAGCCTCTCGCAGGCGCCCGACTGCGGCAAATGCCACCAGCCGTTGTTCACCGGCCACCCGGTTGCGCTGGACGAGGCGGCATTCGAGAAACACATCGCCCGCTCGCAGGTGCCGGTGCTGGTGGACTTCTGGGCGCCGTGGTGCGGGCCGTGCCGCGCGATGGCGCCGCAATTCGAAGCCGCTGCCCGTGAACTTGAACCCCACATGCGGCTGGCCAAAGTGAACACCGAAGAGGCGCAGCAACTCGGCGCACGACTGCAGATCCGCAGTATCCCCACGCTGGCGTTGTTCGTGGGCGGACGCGAGGTGGCTCGCCAGCCGGGCGCCATGGGTGCCGCCGACATCGTGCGCTGGGCGCGCGCGCAGCGCCCGGGTTGAACCCGGTGCCCGCGCCTGGGGCGCCGGGCTATCATCCGCCGCTTTGCGCTGCCCGAGCGAAGTGCCGCGCACCCAAGGAGACCCGCCGCCATGTCCCCTGACGTTTCCAAGACCGGCCGGTTGCTGGCCGATGTGGGCGGCACCAACGCCCGCTTTGCCTGGCAGGCCCACGACGGCGCCCCCGTGACCGAGGTGCAGGTGTTGCCCGTGGCCGATTTCCCCACCCTGCCTGCCGCCATGCACGCCTACCTCGACGGACTGGATCTTGGTCGGCCGGCCATGGCCGCGATCGCCATCGCCAACCCCATCACCGGCGACCAGATCCGCATGACCAACCACGATTGGGCTTTTTCGCAGGCCGCTGTGAAGGCCGAGTTCGGTCTGACCCACCTGCGCCTGCTCAACGACTTCACTGCACTGGCGCTGGCCTTGCCCGACCTGCCCGCCAGCGAACTGCGCCAGGTGGGCGGTGGCGCGGCGCATCCCGACAAGGCCATCGGCTTGCTCGGTGCGGGCACGGGCCTGGGGGTGTCGGGCCTGGTGCCCGATGGTTCGGGGGGCTGGGTGCCGCTGGAAGGCGAGGGCGGCCATGTGACGCTGCCAGCCGTGAGCGCCCGGGAGCGGCTGGTGATGGACGGCCTCACGCACTTGTATGGCCGCGCCTCGGCGGAGCGCCTGTGCAGCGGCCAGGGTCTGGTGGATGCGTTCACGCTGCTCTGCGAGGCCGATGGCGTGGCCTTGAGCGGGCTGAACACGGCCGCTGCCGTGACCGACGCGGCCCTGAAAGCCCGCCAGCCGCAGGCCCTCGAAGCCCTCAACATGCTGTGCGCCATGCTGGGTTCGGTGGCCGGCAACCTGGCGCTCACCTTGGGTGCGCGTGGCGGGGTGTACATCGGTGGCGGCATCGTGCCGCGCCTGGGCAGCTGGTTCGATGCTTCGCCGTTTCGCGAACGCTTCGAGGCCAAGGGCCGTTTTCAGGGCTACCTGAAAGACATTCCCGTGTGGGTGATCACCTCGAGCCAGTCGCCGGCCCTGCTGGGCGCCGCTCGCGCGCTGTCCGGTTTGCGCTGAATCCCCGCGTCACCAGCCGGTGGGGTGGCCGGGGGTTTCCCCGGATGTTGCTGTTCATTAATTAATGAAAAATGAACGACCCTGACAGACGCGGTCGTTCGCGACCCCTCGTGCGTCGGGCCCATCCACAAGGCCACAGGCCCACCTTCGGAGACACCCATGAAATTCCCCGTCACCCTCGGCGCGACCCTGGTGGCCGCCATGCTCGCCACCGCCTGCGGCAAAAAAGAAGAGTCCGTGCCCATGGCCACCACCCCCGCGCCGGCCGCGATGCCCGCCGCTGCGCCCCAGCAGACGGTGGAAGTGCTGCACTACTGGACCTCGGGCGGCGAAGCCAAATCGGCCGCCGAGCTCAAGGCCATGCTGGAAGCCAAAGGCCATTTGTGGAAAGACTTCGCCGTGGCCGGCGGTGGTGGTGAAAACGCCATGACTGTGCTCAAGAGCCGCGCCGTCTCGGGCAATCCGCCCACCGCCGCGCAGGTCAAGGGCCCGGCGATCCAGGAATGGGCCAGCGAAGGCATGCTGAGCAGCATCGACAGCGTGGCCCAGGCCGAGAAATGGGACGAGCTGCTGCCCAAGGTGGTGGCCGACGTGATGAAGGCCAACGGCAGCTACGTGGCCGCGCCGGTCAACGTGCACCGCGTCAACTGGATGTGGGCCAACCCCGAGGTGCTGAAGAAGGCCGGTGTCGAGGGGATGCCCAAGACCTGGGACGAGTTCTTCGTCGCCGCCGACAAGATCAAGAAATCGGGCAACGTGGCGCTCGCCCATGGCGGCCAGAACTGGCAGGACTTCACGGTGTTCGAGTCGGTGGTGCTCGGCGTGGGCGGGCCGCAGTTCTACACCGACGCGTTCGTGAAACTCGACCCGGCCGCGCTCAGCAGCCCCACCATGACGAAGGCGCTCACGACCTTCCGCAAGCTCAAGGGCTACACCGATGCCGCCTCCACCGGGCGCGACTGGAACATGACCACCGCCACCGTGATCCAGGGCAAGGCCGGCTTCCAGTTCATGGGCGACTGGGCCAAGGGCGAGTTCACCGCCGCGGGTCAGAAACCCGGTGAAGGCTTCCTGTGCGCCGCCGCGCCCGGCACAGCCAACGCCTACACCTTCAACGTCGACTCCTTCATCATGTTCAAGCTGAAGGACGAAGCCGCGCAGAAGGCGCAGGCCGATCTGGCCTCGGCCATCCTGAGCACCGGGTTTCAGGAAGTGTTCAACCAGAACAAGGGTTCCATCCCGGTGCGCCTGGGCCACGACATGAGCAAGTTTGACGATTGCGCCAAGCTCTCGGCCCAGGACTTTGTGGACACTGCGAAATCGGGTGGACTGGTGCCGTCGATTGCCCACGGCATGGCGGTGGAGCCGGCCAAGCAGGGCGCGATCCAGGACGTGGTGACCCAGTTCTGGAACGACGACAAGCTCAGCGTGGCCGACGCGCAGAAGCGCATTGCCCAGGCCGCCGCCGCCAAGTGATCCTGGTCCGTGAAACCGGTGCGGGCCCGCAAGGGCTTGCGCCGGCCGCGCCATGAAGAACAACCTCGACCACGTCCTGCCCAAGCTGGTGCTCGCACCGGCCTTTGTGCTGGGGCTGGCTTTCATCTACGGCTTCATGGCCTGGAACGGCCTGCTCTCGGTGACGGCCTCGCGCATGCTGCCCAACTACGAGTTGGTGGGGCTGGCGCAGTACGGCCGGCTGTGGGAGATGGACCGCTGGTGGGTGGCGCTCAAGAACCTCGCCATCTTCGGCGTGCTCTACGTCGGTCTTTCGATGGCGCTGGGCATTTTCCTGGCGATCCTGCTCGACCAGAAGGTGCGCGGCGAAGGCTTCATCCGCACGGTCTACCTGTACCCGATGGCGCTGTCGTTTGTGGTCACCGGCACGGCGTGGAAGTGGATCCTCAACCCCAGCGAGGGCCTGCAGAAGATGGTGCAGGACATGGGCTGGACCAGCTTCAGCTTCGACTGGCTGGTGCAGTCCGACATGGCGATCTACTGCGTGGTGATCGCCGGTGTGTGGCAGTCGGCCGGTTTTGCCATGGCGCTGTTTCTGGCGGGCCTGCGCGGCATCGACGACAGCATCATCAAGGCCGCGCAGATCGACGGCGCCTCGCTGCCGCGCATCTACCTGCGCATCGTGCTGCCTGCGCTCAGCCCGGTGTTTTTCTCCACGCTCATGGTGCTGGCGCACCTGGCCATCAAGAGCTTCGACCTGGTGATGGCCCTCACCTCGGGCGGCCCGGGTTACGCCACCGACGTGCCCGCCACCTTCATGTTCGCCATGAGCTTCAGCCGCGGCCAGATCGGCCTGGGTGCGGCCAGCGCCACCGTCATGCTGGCCACCGTGGCCGCCATCGTGGTGCCTTATCTCTACAGCGAACTGCGGAGCAAGCCTCATGACCGGTAAGCGCAACGTGCCCGGGCGCTTCCTGCTCATGACCACCTTGCTGGTCGGCGCCGCGTTCTTCCTCGCGCCGCTCTATGTGATGCTCGCCACCTCGTTCAAGGATGCCGACGAGATCCGCAACGGCAACCTGCTCAGTCTGCCGGGCAGCCTCAACTTCTCGGCCTGGGGCCAGGCGTGGTCCAGCGCCTGCACGGGGGTGGACTGCAACGGCCTGCAGCCCTTTTTCTGGAACTCGGTGTTCATGGCGATCCCCGCCGTGATCATTTCCACCACCTGGGGCGCGCTCAATGGCTATGTGCTGAGCCTGTGGAAATTCCGCGGCAGCGAGACCTTTTTTGGCCTGTTGCTGTTCGGCGTGTTCATGCCGTTTCAGGTGGTCTTGTTGCCCATGAGCCAGGTGCTGGGCTGGATGGGCCTGTCCAGTTCCATTGGTGGCCTGATCCTGGTGCACTGCCTCGCCGGCCTGCCCAGCACCACGCTCTTTTTCCGCAACTACTACGCCGCCGTGCCTGGCGAGCTGCTGCAGGCCGCCAGGCTCGACGGTGCGGGCTTCTGGCAGATCTTCCTGCGCATCATCGTGCCCATGTCCACGCCGATCGTCATGGTCACGCTCATCTGGCAGTTCACCCAGATCTGGAACGACTTCCTCTTCGGCGTGGCCTTCAGCGGTGCCGATTCCAAACCCGTCACGGTCGGCCTGAACAACCTGGCCAACACCACCAGCAGCGTGAAGGCCTACAACGTGGACATGGCCGGCGCGCTCATCGCCGCCCTGCCCACGGTGGCGGTGTACGTGCTCGCGGGCCGTTATTTTGTGCGCGGCCTCACGGCCGGCGCCGTCAAAGGTTAAGGACATCCCCCATGGCATCGGCACTCGACATCCAGGGCGTGCGCAAGTGTTTCGGCAAGGGCGACAAGGCCGTGGAGGTGTTGAAGAAGATCGACATCGCCGTGGCCCCTGGCGAATTCCTCATCCTGGTCGGGCCTTCGGGCTGCGGCAAGTCCACCTTGCTGAGCATCATCGCGGGCCTGGATGAGCCCACCGAGGGCGCGATCCGCATCGCCGGCCGCGACGTGGTGGGCGTGGCCCCGGCGCAGCGCGACATTGCCATGGTGTTCCAGAGTTACGCGCTCTACCCCACGATGAGCGTGGCCGACAACATCGGGTTTGCGCTGGAGATGCGCAAGGTGCCCAAGGCCGAACGCCAGCGGCGCATCGGCGAGGTGGCCACGATGCTGCAGATCGAACACCTGCTGGACCGCCGGCCGAGCCAGCTCTCGGGTGGCCAGCGCCAGCGCGTGGCCATGGGCCGGGCGCTGGCGCGCCAGCCGCAGCTGTTTTTGTTCGACGAGCCGCTGTCCAACCTGGACGCCAAGCTGCGCGTGGAAATGCGCGCCGAGATCAAGCGCCTGCACCAGGCCAGCGGCATCACCAGCGTGTACGTGACGCACGACCAGATCGAGGCCATGACGCTGGGCAGCCGCATCGCGGTGATGAAGGACGGCATCCTGCAGCAGCTCGGCACGCCCGACGAGATCTACAACCGCCCGGCCAACACCTACGTGGCCACCTTCATCGGCTCGCCCACCATGAACCTGGTGCCCGGGCGCAGCGTGGCCCAAGCCGGGCGCGGCTTCAGCATCGCCGGGGCCGATCTGCCGCTGGCCAGCCCGGGCGAAGGCCACACCGCCGCCCTCATGGGCCTGCGGCCCGAACACATCACGCTCACCGACAGCGCGCCCTGGCGCGGCGAGGTCAGCGTGGTCGAACCCACCGGTGCCGACACCTTTGTGGTCATCAAGACGGAGGCCGGCGACGTGACGGTGCGCACCGCGCCGCAGGTGCGCGTGGCGCCGGGCGACCGCGTCGGCCTGGAGATTCAGGCCTTGCATGTGAACTGGTTCGAGCCGACCACCGGGCAACGCATGGCCTGAAGGCTTGAACAGTCCAGCTTTCCCGGCAGACAGCCGGGGCACAACCTGCGACAGTGGTGCGATATCGGCTTGACCGCAAGCCGCGCCCTGCCACTGTCAAAGAGTCATCATGGTCATCGCCCCCATTCCGGCCAACGAAGATGCGCGTCTTGCAGCGTTGCGAGATCTGCTTCTGCTCGATACGCTGCCCGAGGTCCGCTACAACAACATCGTCGAGTATGCGGCGGCCGAATTCAATGTGCCCATGGTGCTGATATCGCTGGTCGACAACGACCGCCAGTGGTTCAAGGCCAGCGTCGGCATGGATGTGTGCGAGACCTCGCGCGACATCTCGTTCTGCGGTCACGCCATTCTGGCGCCCGAGACCATGGTCGTGCGCGACGCCCTCGAGGACGTGCGTTTCATGGACAACCCGCTGGTGCTCGGCGAACCGCACATCCGCTTTTATGCCGGTGCCCCGTTGGTGTTGCCGGAAGGCGAGATCGTGGGCACCTTGTGCCTGCTGGACATCGAGCCCCGGCATTTCAAACCTGCCGAGCTGTCCTCCCTCGGCAAGTTGCGCTCGCTGGTGGTCGAGCAGTTGATGACCGGTGCCGTGATTGTCTGAGGCCGTGCTGGCGGGCGCCCGTCGCCCGCTGCGCTAAGCTGTGCCCGCGTCTGTTTCCTTTCTCATTCAAGGAACCACCATGAGCCAGCCATCCCTTCGCATTGCCCTTGTGTTCAACCCCGAAGACCAGACCTGGATGCGCCGCACCTCACTCGCCGTGCCCGACTACTGGCGCGGTCACGGTGTGGAGCCCATGACCGGTGACGTGTTCCGCCTCGGCGGAAGACAGTTCACTGTTCAGGGCCGCCTCTGGGAGCAGGACGGCGAGGGCACGGTGCTGCGGGTCTTTGTGGGCAGCGCGCACGCCGAGAGCGATTCGGTCTTCGGCTGAGCGCCGCGGTCAACCGAGCCGCAACACCACCCGCAGCCCGTGGGGGTTGACCCGCTCCACGCGGGCTTCACCCCCGTGCCGTCGAGCGATTTCACGCACGATGGCCAGACCCAGACCACAACCCCCGGGCATCTCACTGGCGCGCCAGAAGCGTTGGAACACATGGGCCATCTCCTCGTCGGTGAGGCCGGGGCCGTTGTCTTCCACCGCCAGCTCTGCGCCCGTGGCCCGGGCGGCCACCGTCAGCGTGACACTGCTGCCGCGGGGCGTGTAGCGCAACGCGTTGTCGATGAGGTTGGCCAGGGCTTCGCGCAGTTGCAGCGCGTCGCCTTCCAGCCGCAGGTGCTCTGCGCCCTCGTAGCCCAGGTCAACGCCCGCGGCCATCGCGCGCGGGGTCCATTCACGGGCCACGTCGCGCGTGAGTTCGGCCAGGTCCAGCGGCTCGCGCCGGGCGTGGGTTTCGTTGCGGGCGAGCGTTAGCAACTGGTGCACCAGATGGGCGCTGCGCTCCGCGCCGGTGAGCACCTTGGCCAGGCGCGCCCCGAGCACCGGATCGTGGGTTTCGCGTTGCGCCAGCTCCACCTGGCTGATGAGCCCGGCCAGCGGCGTGCGCAGCTGGTGGGCCGCGTCGTTGAGGAAGCGCTTTTCCTGCACCACGCTGCGCTCCACCTCACCCAGCAAACCGTTCACCGCCTGCACCAGCGCGTGAACCTCGCTGGGGGCCTGTGTCATGCCGATGGGCGAGAGCGCGTTGACGGAGCGGTTTTCCAGCTGGCCCGTGAGCCGCTTGAGCGGCGCCAGGCCCCGGCGAATACCGCCATACACCAGCAGGCTCAGCAGCACACCCAGACCCAGCAACGGCACCAGCAGATCGGCCACCAGTTCGCGTGCGATCTGTTGCTGCGCCGCCGTGCCCTTGGCCACCTGCACTCGCAGCGTTTGCGGCGCGCTGTCTTCGCCGTAGCTCACGTCCATGGCCACGATGCGCAGGGGCTGTCCGTCGAGCGTGGCACCGTATTGCATGGGTTCACCAAAGCGGGTGGGCGGGTTGGGTGGCGCGGGCAGGCGCGGGTTGCCCAGCAGGAACTGGCCAGGGGGTGAGGTGACCAGATAGCTCAGCGGGTCGGACGGGTCCTGTGCCAGCACGTCTTGCGCAGCGCGCGGAAAGTCGATCAACAAGCCCGAGCCGATCGGCTTGACTTGCCGGGCCAGCGCCCGCACCGATTGCATGAGCGACTGGTCAATGGCTTTTTCGGCATAGCTCAGGGCAATGCGGTAGGTGAGCAACCCGCCACCTGCCCACAGCACCAGCTGCGGCAACAGAAGCCAGAGCATCAACTGGCGGTGCAGCGACAGGAGCGAGGGTTTGCTCAAGTGCGCTCTACCCGGCGGTCTTTTCGAGCAGGTAGCCCAGACCGCGGATGTTGCGGATGTTCAGCGGGGCGCCGGCGAGCTTGCGGCGCAGGCGGTGCACATACACCTCCAACGCGTTGGACGCCAGCGCGCCGGTTTCGCCCGGCACGGCCTGCCAGGTGCTCAGCACATCGTCGCGGCTGACCACGCGCCCGCTGTGGCGCACCAACAAGTCCAGCAGTGTCCACTCGCGCGGTGTCAGGTCGATCGCTTCGTCGCCGAGCCATGCGCGTTGCAGCTGGGCGTCCAGCCGCAAGGGGTGGTTGCCGTCGTCGCCGGCTTCGCCCGCGCCGGCGTTGGCCGAGGGCAGGTTGGCCCGGCGCAGCAGGGCCTGCAGGCGGGCCTGCAGCTCGTCCAGGCTGAAGGGTTTGGTGAGGTAGTCGTCTGCGCCCGCGTTGAGCCCGGCCACGCGGTCTTCCACCCCGTCGCGCGCCGTGAGCACCAGCACGGGCAGGGCAGGCAGGCGCTCGCGCAGCGTGCGCAGCACGGTCAGGCCATCCACACGGGGCAGGCCCAGGTCGAGCACCACGCCGTCGAACGGCTCGGCCGCCAGCCGGTCCAGCGCGACCTGGCCATCCTCGGCCAGGGTGATGCGGTGACCGCCCTGCATCAGCTGGGCACTGAGCCCGTCGCGCAGGAGTTCGTCGTCTTCCACGATCAGGAGGTGTGCCATGCGTGGATTATCCGGCGCTGGCTGGCGGGGGAGCGTGGGGGCTCAAAGCGGACCCGCCGCCGGGCCGCCCCAAGGCGGGGCCAGTCCCCTCGGGGGGCAGCGGACCACGCGCAGCGGGGGAGCGTGGGGGCTCAAAGCGGACCCGCCGCCGGGCCGCCCCAAGGCGGGGCCAGTCCCCTCGGGGGGCAGCGGACCACGCGCAGCGGGGGAGCGTGGGGGCTCAAAGCGGACCCGCCGCCGGGCCGCCCCAAGGCGGGGCCAGCCCCCTCGGGGGGCAGCGGACCACGCGCAGCGGGGGAGCGTGGGGGCTCAATCGTCCTCGAGGTTCCACTGAAAGCCGCAGCGCTTGCAGCAGACCGGGACGAGGCGCTGGGCCGAGAGTCGGCGGTCCTGAACCTCCTGCAGCTTGAGCAGACCGTAGGCCTGGCACTGCGCGCAGTTGGCCTGGTTGGCCATTTCTTCGGCATGCATGAGCAGGTAGAGGTAGCGGCGCATGGACCACAGCGCAATGGCCGCGCACACGAGCACGAAGGCGGTGTTCATGAGTCTCTCGCTGGCACTGGCCCCGCGAAAGGCTTCGAAGCTGGCCATCATGGCCACCGCCGAAATCAGCGCCAGCGCCATGTGCGCGTGGCTGGACAGGAGCTCACGCTCGTACCACTTGCGAAAACCCACCCGCTGGATGCCGTCGGCCAGCGGGCGGTTGAGGGGGTTGCGAGCGGTCATGGTGGGCTCCTGATCGCCGCATGGTGTCACAGGCTTGCCGGCCCTGCCGCCAAGTGGGGCAATCGCCCGCCCGGGCGCAGGCCTCAGGCCTCGGTGAGCTGCTTCAGCGCGAACGCGGGTGCCTTGCCCTCGCGGTCCTGGCCGGCGTACACCGTCATGTGCGGGTAGGGAATCTCGATGCCGTGTTCATCAAAGGCGGCCTTCACCCGGCGCAGGTATTCGCGCTTGACGCCCCACTGCTCCAGCGGCAAGGTGCGGAAGCGGCAGCGGATGACCACCGCCGAATCGGCCAGGCTTTCCACACCGGCGATCTCCAGCTCGGCCAGAATCTTCAACTCGAAGGCGGGGTCCTTCTGCAGGTCCACCGCCACCTGACGCATCACCGTCATCACCTCGTCCACGTTCTCCCGGTAGGCCACGCCGATGTCCATCACCGCGTTGCTGAAGCCACGCGTCATGTTGATCACGGTGCTGATGTGGCCGTTGGGCACGTAGTGCACGTTGCCGTCGTAATCGCGCAGCTGCACGTAGCGCAGGGTGACCACCTCCACCATGCCGGCGTGGTCACCGAGCTTGACCACGTCACCCTGGCGGATCTGGTTTTCCAGCAGGATGAAGAAGCCGGTGAAGAAATCTTTCACCAGACTCTGCGCGCCAAAGCCCACGGCCAGCCCCACCACACCGGCCGCGCCCAGGATGGGGGCGACCGACACGCCGAGTTCGGCCAGCACCAGCATGACGGCGATCAGGCTGACCACCACCGTGGCGAGGTAGCGGAACACGCGGCCCAGGGTTTCGGCGCGCTTGGTCGATTCGCGGTCGTCCATGCGGCTGGCGATGCGCTCGCGCAGGGTGCGGATGCCGCGCTGCAGGACCGCGATCAACACCCAGGCAGCCACCATGATGAGGGTCACGCGCAGCAGCGTGGTGGCGGCTCCGCCCAGGCTGGCCCACCAACGGGCGGCGGTTTCAATCAGGGTGTCGTTCATGGTGTCCTCCGTTCGTGAAAAGGAAAAGCTCGCGCCGGCCGGCAGGCCAACGCGAGCGGGTGGGGGTTTACGGGGCGGGAATCGCGGCCAGCGCGTCGAGGAAGCTTTCGCGCCACCAGTGCACGTCTTGCTCGCGAATGCCGGCCAGCAGCGCCTGGTGGCGGCGCAGGCGTTCTTCCAGCGGCATCTGCAAGGCGCGCTGGATCGTCTCGGCGGTGCGGGTGGTGTCGTATGGATTCACCAGCAAGGCCGCATGCATTTGCTCGGCCGCACCGGCAAAGCGCGAGAGCACCAGCACGCCCGGATCGGTGGGGTCCTGCGCGGCCACGAATTCCTTGGCCACCAGGTTCATGCCGTCGCGCAGCGGCGTGACCAGCGCCACACTCGCCGCGCGGTACAAGCCCGGCAGGCGCTTGCGCGCCACGTTGCGGTGGATGTAGCGCACCGGCATCCAGTCCAGTTCACCGAAGTTGCCGTTGATGGCGCCGCACAGGCTTTCCAGCTCCTGGCGCAAGGCGGCGTAGGCGTCGACCGATTCACGGCTGGGCGCGGCGATCTGGATGAGCGTGGCGCTGCCCAGGTTTTCCGGGTAGGCCTGCAGCAGCTGGCGAAAGGCCTTGAGCCGTTGGGGCAGGCCCTTGGAATAGTCCATGCGTTCCACACCCAGCAGCAGCCGCCGGCGCGAATACTCGTTGCGCATTTGCGTGTACATCTCCTGGGCGTCGGGCGCCTTGCCGAGCTCGATGAACTCGTCCACATCGATGCCGATCGGGAAGGCCTGCACCTGCAGCGTCTTGCCGAAGGCGCGGAACTCGTGTTCACCCAGGATGTCCGCGCCGGTCTCTGTGCCCACGTATCGCGAAAAGTGCGCCACGTCGGATTCACTCTGCAGACCCACCAGGTCGTAGGCGAACAGCGAGCGCATCAGCCAGTCGTGTTCGGGCACGGCGGCCAGCATCAGTGGTGGCGGCATGGGAATGTGCAGAAAGAAGCCCATGCGTTGCTGGCAGCCCATGGCGCGCAGTTCGGCGGCCAGCGGGATGAGGTGGTAGTCGTGCACCCAGATCACGTCGTCGGGCCGCAGCAGGCTGGCCAGCTTGTGCGCCATCATCTGGTTCACCCGCCGGTAGCCGCCGATGTAGCCAGCGTCGAAGTCGGCGAGATCCAGGCGGTAGTGGAACACCGGCCAGAGCACACCGTTGCTGTAGCCCAGGTAGTAGCTGTCGTGGTCTTCGCGGCTCAGGTCCACGGTGGCCAGCTGCACCTTGCCGGCGGTCTGCAGGTGCAGGTCGCCTTCGCCCGGTGTGCCGTCCTCCACGATCTTGCCGCTCCAGCCGAACCAGAGCCCGCCCGACGCTTCGAGTGCCTGGCCCACGGCCACTGCGAGGCCACCCGACGCTGCCTTGCGCGGGTCGGCCACGCGGTTGGAGACGATGACGAGGCGGCCCATCTTCTTCGCCGTCAAATGACGGAGTCCCAAGGTGCCGACAGTCGCACCGCCGCGTTGATGATGCCCACCATCGAGTAGGTCTGCGGGTAATTGCCCCACATCTCGCCGGTGGTAGCGTGGGTGTCTTCGGACAGCATGCCCAGCGGGTTGCGCGCGACCAGCATGGTTTCGAAGATGGCGCGCGCCTCGGCTTTGCGGCCGGTGCGGGCCAGCGCATCGATGCGCCAGAAGGTGCAGACGTTGAATGCGGTTTCGGGTTTTCCGAAGTCGTCGGCCCCCTCGTAACGGCGCATGTAGGGGCCGTCGCACAGGTGTTCTTCGAGGGCTGCCAGCGTGGACACGAAGCGTGGGTCCATCGGGTCGATGAAACCCACCTCGACCATGAGCAACACACTGGCGTCCAGATCGCGCCCACCGAAGCTCTCGGTGAAGGCCTGGCGCTCTTCGCTCCACGCTTCACGCAGGATGCGATCGCGCATCACGGCGGCGCGGTTGACCCAGTGCAGGGCGCGGTCGGGCAGGTCGATCATGCGGGCGATCTTGGCCAGGCGGTCGCAGGCGGCCCAGCACATCAGTGCCGAGCTGGTGTGCACACGGGCCCGGGTGCGAAGCTCCCACATGCCGGCGTCGGGTTGGTCAAAAATGCGCACCGCCTGTTCGCCCACCACTTCCAGCCGCTCGAACTCGGCCAGGCCCGCCGGATGCAGCAGGCGTTTGTCGTGAAAGGCCTGCGCGGCCGCCAGCACGATGTTGCCGTACACGTCGTGCTGGAAATGTTCCTGCGCCTGGTTGCCCACACGCACCGGGCCCATGCCGCGGTAGCCGGGCAGCGTCTCGCAAATGCGCTCAGGCAGCTCGCGTTCCAGGCCAATGCCATGCAAGGGCTGGATGTGGCCGCCGGCATCGCCGTCCCTGGCACCCACCACCACGTTGGACAACCAGCGCAGGTAGTCCTCCAGCGTGCCGACCTCGGCCAGGCTGTTGAGCGCGCGCACCACAAAAAACGCATCGCGCAGCCAGCAGTGGCGGTAGTCCCAGTTGCGCTGGCTGCCCGGGGCTTCGGGAATGCTGGTGGTCATGGCGGCCACGATCGCGCCGGTGTCTTCGAACAACGAGAGCTTGAGCGTGATGGCCGCGCGGATCACGGCTTCCTGCCATTCCAGCGGCAGCGCCAGGCGCTGGCTCCAGCCGCGCCAGTAGGCCAGGGTCTCCCGCTCGAAATGGCGCGCGGTGTCCCCGATGCCGCTTTCCAGCGTTTCGTCCGGGCCGAAGATGAAGTTGAGTTCGCGCGTGAGCAGAAACGGTTCGCGTGCGAGCACGTGGCTGATGGACGCGTCGGTGTGCAGGCGCAGGGTTTGTGCATCGCCCACGTAGCGGATGTGGTGGCTGCCCGAGGTGATGCGCGGAGCTTGCGCGCCCCAGTCACAGCGTGGTTTCAGCGTGATGCGGATGCGCGGCGCACCCTTGAGCGGGCGCACACGCCGCACCAGCTGCGTCGGCCGGAAATAGCGGGCACGCGAGAGAAAACGCGGCGCAAAGTCGGTGATGGAAATCCCCTGTGCCTGGCTGTCCCACAGCTCGGTCGCGAGCACGGCGGTGTTGGGTTCGTAGCGTTGGGTGGCCTCCACCATGTCTTCGAGTTCGATTGCCCAGGATCCCGTTTCGGCATCGGGGCCGCCCAGCAGCGCGTGAAACACCGGGTCGCCGTCAAAGCGCGGCAGGCAGCTCCACACCACACGGCCGTGCGGATCGATCAGCGCGCTGAAAGCACAGTTGCCCACCACGCCGAGGGAGAGCGAGGGAGCAGCGGGCGGCGCGAAACCGTTCTTGGCGAGGGTCATGTGTGGATCAAAGGGGTCTGGAGGGCGTCCGCGAGCCAGGCTCGCAGGGCTTCGGGGCTCTCGCACCGGTGCAGGGCACAACTCGTGCCCGCGCCGACCTTGATGCCGGCACCGCCCAGGCGCTGCACCACGGCGAAGCCGGCTTCGTCGGTCACGTCGTCGCCGGCGAACACCGGCAAGCGGCCGGCAAAGGGCGCCTCGTTCATGAAAGCCTGGATGGCCAGGCCTTTGTTGACGCCCACCGACTTGACCTCGATCACGGCCTTGCCTCGCAGCAGCTGAAGGCCGCTTGCCTTGTCGATGGAGCGCGCCAGGGTTTCCACGCACAGCGCTTCGAGCGAGGGCGCCAGGCGAAAGTGCAACGCCATCGAGGTCTGTTTGATTTCGAGCAGCAAGCCGGCGTGTCGCGACACCAGGTGCTGCGCGGCAGCCACGGCGCGGTCCAGCCCGGGTGGGCGCAGGGCAGCCGCGTCGCCGTGCGCCGACACGCGCAACGCCCCGTGCTCGAACGCGGCTGGCCAACGCCAGGGGGACAGCATGGGTTCGATGTCTTCGCGGGCGCGGCCAGTCACCAGCGCCAGTGCGCCGTTCAGGTGGGCATGCAGGCTGTCGAGCAGGCGCGCGAGGTCTCCGGGCACGTCCACCGCATCGGGCCGGGGTGCCAGATCGGCCAAGGTTCCATCGAAGTCCAGAAAGAGTGCTGACCTTTGCGTCAGCAGCGTGGGCAATGGTCTCATCAGCCAGACACCGTAACACGCGTGGCGTGTGCAAGGCCAGCCCGGCGGCATACCCCACCTTCAGGGTGCGAAGTTTTTCAGCCCGCTTGACGGATGCGGAACGTGCTCAATCGCCAGCAGGGGCGGGGTCTGCGGCGCCGAGACCACGGGCGACCGCGGCGACGCGCGCCTTGTGGATCTGTTCGCCCACTTTCGGGCCACTGAGGCCATCGGCCTGTGCCTGCGCGGCGATGCCGGCCGTGTTCACCGACTGCGCCCACACCAGCGCCTGCGCGAGCCGATCGCGTTGGGGATAGGCGATCTCGCCCATGCCCAGCCGTCCGCGCGCATCGCATTCGCAGGCCAGCAGCACCTCGTGAAAACGCGCCGGCTTGCGCAGCGCGTCGCAGCGTTCGAGCAGCCGCACCAGTGCGGCGGCACCGAGCGTTTCGCTGCGGTGGATGTTGCCGTGTTCGCGTGCCACCACGTCGGCCAGTTCGCGGCAGTCCACCGGCACCCGCAGCCGCTCGCACACGCCCTTGAGCAGGCGCGCGCTGCGCTCCTCGTGGCCGATATGGCGTGGCAGCACATCGGCCGACGTGGTGCCCTTGCCGAGGTCGTGGCCCAGGCAGGCAAAGCGCACCGTGAGCGGCGCGGCCAGGCGTGCGCTCATGTCGAGCACCATCATCAGGTGCACACCGGTGTCGATCTCGGGGTGGTACTCGGCGCGCTGCGGCACGCCCCAGAGGCGGTCGACCTCGGGCAGCAGGCGCTTCAAGGCACCGCAGTCGCGCAGCACGTCGAACATGCGGCTGGGACGCTGCTCCATCAGCCCACGTGCGAGCTCCTGCCACACCCGCTCGGCCACCAGGTGGTCGACCTCACCCTGCGCCACCATGTTTCGCATCAAGGCCAGTGTTTCGGCCGCCACGGAAAAGTCGGGAAAACGCGCGGCAAAGCGCGCCAGCCGCAGGATGCGCACCGGGTCTTCGGTGAAGGCGTCTGTCACGTGGCGCAGCACGCGGTGCTGCAGGTCGTGCTGGCCGTTGTGCGGGTCGATGATCCGTGCACGCGCCGGATCGTCGGCCTCGCTGGCCGCCACCGCCATGGCGTTGATGGTGAGGTCGCGGCGCGCCAGGTCGTCTTCCAGCGTCACGCCGGGTTCGGCGTGCACCACGAAGCCCCGGTAGCCGGGCGAGGTCTTGCGCTCGGTGCGGGCCAGCGCGTACTCCTCGCGCGTGGTGGGGTGCAGGAAGACGGGAAAGTCGCGGCCCACGGGCAAGAAGCCTTGTTGCACCATGGCCTCGGGTGTGGTGCCCACCACCACCCAGTCGCGGTCGACGTGCGATGCCTCGGATGCGCCTGCATCGCGCACCATCAACGCATCGCGCACCGCTCCACCGACGAGATAGGTTTTCATCCCGCCGAGTTTAGGCGCGGCCCTTGTCAGCGTCCGAGTCGATACGGCTCGTCGAAGTCGATGAAGTCGTGCTCGGTCAGTGCGTCGTCGATCCAGGCTTTCACGCCCGGCAGTGCACACACCCGGTCGACATAGGCCATCAGGTCTGCCGGCAAGGGCAGTTCGTAGGTCTTGATGCGCATGCACACCGGTGCGAAGTAGGCGTCCGCGATGCTGAAGTCACCGAACAGCAGGGCCCCGGCCGGTTGTGCCGCGAGCAGTTCGCTCCACAGGCCCCCCAGGCGAGCCATGTCGGCGCGCACGGCCGGTTTGTCGCGCCAGATCAGGCGGCCGATCTCGGGCAGTGAAGCTTCGATGTTCATGGGGCAATGGGTTCGCAATGCGCTGAAGCCGCTGTGCATCTCGGCGCAGACGCTGCGTGCGCGGGCCCGGGCTTTGACGTCGGCGGGCCACAGCTGCTTGTCGGGAAAACGCTCGGCGAGGTACTCGGCAATCGCCAGCGTGTCCCAGATGGCGAAGCCATCGTCCACCAGCACCGGCACCTTGCCCAAAGGGTTCACGGCACGAAGGCGCTTCTTGAAGACGGAGTCGATGTCGAACGAGTCGAAGCGGATCATGACCTCGTCGAACGGGATGCCCGCCTGTGTCAGGAGCACCCAGGGTCGCATGGACCAGGACGAGTAGTTCTTGTTGCCGACGTAAAGCTGCAATGCCATGGGGCCTCCTGAAAGAGCCCCATGGTACGGACTTCGGTTGGGCGAATTGATGCCGAAATCGCCCCGGATTGATCCGCAGCGGCCGAGCTCAGGCGTATTTTTCGAGGATCCGGGTGGAGCGTTCGACTTCGCGGAAGGTGTGCACCTCCGATTCGGAAGACGAAACCGCCTCCATCACCGAGGTGGCCATCATGCGGTAGAAGGCCTTGTCCATCGCCTTGCGCGCCGCTGCCATCTGCTGGGCCACGTCTTCGCAGGAGCGGCCGTCTTCGACCATGTCGATCAGGCCACGCACCTGACCTTCGATGCGTTTGAGTCGGTTGATCACATCGCGCTGGTGTTCGGTGCGGTAGCCCGGGCTGTTGGTGGCTGCGCTGGCGCGGCGGGAGGGAGGCTTCACGCTGGTGTCGTTCATGGGTGTCCTCGGGTTGGAGTTGTACTCTGTACGGTTTAATGTAAGCTCGAAAAACACCCTGAAAAATGACACCTTGGTGTTATTTATAGAAGAAAGAATCAGATAAAAGTCACACTTCATTCCACTTTCAAACGGCAGGTGGCCGCCCGCCCTGCCGGAATGCCAGCAGCTTGCTGCGGCCACCTCGCCGCCCGAGGTAGGTGGGGGCGACGGAGTGCACGCTGGCGGGCGCGATGCCCAGCGAGGACAGTCCGGGCCACTGCTGGGTGGCCACGTTGTCGACCGACATGGCGTCCAGGTTGTCGCGGCTCATCAGCGGCTCACCGGGCATGAGCTCCATCACCCCGGCTTGCAGCCGCGCCAGCGCGGCAGGCAGCGGCAGCACCGGGCGCTGCCGGCTTCCGTATCGGCCCGCGATGCCCACGAGTTCGGCCAAGGTCAACACATCGGGTCCGGCGCATTCGAAGGTCTGACCCACCGTGCTCCGGGGCAGTCCCTGGTCGGCCAGGCAGACCGCCACCGCAGTGGCCACGTCTTCCACCCACACGGGTTGAAAGCGGGCGCCCGCGCTGGCCAGGGGCACCACCGGAAAGATCGACTGCAGGTCGGCAAACACGTTGAGAAAGCGGTCACCCGAGCCAAAGATCACGCTGGGGCGAAGCACGGTGAGGTCCAGCCCGGCGCCGCGCAGCACCTCTTCGCCGCGCGCCTTGCTGCGCTGGTAGCGTGATGGTCCGTCCAGGCTCACGCCCAGCGCGCTGATGTGCACCAGGCGGCGCACGCCATCGGCCACACAGGCTTCCGACAGGGCGAGCGGCAACTCCACGTGCACACGTTCGAACGCTTCTTCGGTGCCGTGCAGGATGGCGATCAGGTTGACCACCGCATCGTGGCCGTTCACCAACGCCAGCAACTGGGCGGGGTCGTGCACGTCGGCCTCGACCACGGTCACACGGGGCAGGTGCTGAACAGCGGCCGCCTTGATGGCGCGGCGCGTGGGCACCGTGACGCGCCAACCCTGGCGGTGCAGCTTTTCGCAAACGTGGCGGCCGACAAAACCGGTACCACCCAGAACGAGGATGTTTTTCATGGGATCAGGGAAGGTCTTTGTTGATGGTGGCTTCGCCGCTCAAGCGTGGGCCCACCGTGCCCAGGCGCGCACGCAAGGACTGCGGCTGACCCGTGATCAGCGCGGCGTAGCTGGTGGTGTTGGCCAACACCTTTTTGACGTAGTCGCGCGTTTCCTCGAACGGGATGTTCTCGGCCCAGACCTCGCCGGGCAGCACCGGTCCGTTGCGCCAGTTGCGCGGGCGTCCCGGCCCGGCGTTGTAGGCGGCAGCGGCCATGGGCAGTGAACCCTCGAAGTCGTCGAGCGCGAGCTTGAGGTAGGCGGTGCCGATGAGGATGTTGGTGTCGCGCTCCGTGATCTGGACCGGGCGGAAATCGGTCAGGCCGATCTTGCGGGCGGTCCAGCGCGCAGTGGCGGGCATCACCTGCATGAGACCGGAGGCGCCCACGCCGGAACGTGCGTCGGTGACGAAGCGGCTTTCCTGGCGGATCAGGCCGTACACATACGCCGGGTCGAGCCCGATCTCGCGCGAGCGGCTCACCACGGCCGAGCGGTGCGGCGTGGGAAAACGCTGGGCGTGGTCTTGCGCGGTCGGCGTGCGCAGGCTGGTGTTGATGCAGCGGTCCCACAGCTCGGCTTCGCAGGCCAGGGCCGCAGCGGCCAGCAGCTCTCGCTCGGCCATGCCGCCGGCATCGTGCAGGCCAATGGTGTAGTTCCACTCGCGCACGCCTTCGCTGCGCAGGCCCAGCCGCATGGCGATCAACGCGCGGCGCAGCCCCGGGTTGCGTTGGGCGGCCGTGGTTTCCTCTGCCGTGAGGGGTGCAGGGGCGGGTGGCGTGGTGATCTGGCGGCCGAGGTCTTCGAGTGCGAGCTGTTCGTAGAAGCCGCGCTCGGAGGCGATGGATTCGAGCAGCGCGCGGGCCTGTGCGTTGGCCGTGGGAACGTCGGGCAGCTTGAGCGCCTGCAGGGCGCGCGCTTTCCAGTAGATCCAGTCGGGCTGGTTTTGATTCGGCTCGGTCATGGCGGCGATCGCATCGCGCACGTGGCCCCAGGCGCCAGCCCGCATGCCGGCGCGCGCTTTCCATTCCAGGTGGTCGTCGTGCATGTGCCGGTCTTCGCCGTTGACGAAGTACGCCAGCGCCTGCGTTTCCAGCTTCTGCGCCGAGCGTTTGCCGATCACGCCCCAGACCCAGCTGCGTTCTTCGGTGGTGAGCTGCGCTTTCCAGCGGGTGCGGTCCATCTCCTGCGCGGCAGCGCCCGGGTCGTTGAACGCGAGCCGGATGATGGCCAGGGTCACCAGTTCCTTGGTGCGCGGGCGGATGGCGGTGATCTTTTCATCCAGATACTTGGCGGGGTCCTTGGCCACGGTGTCCACCATGGCCGCCCAGTCGGGGTCGATCAGCCCCACGGCCTGGCTGGCCACGCGAGGGCGGTTGGCGTCCATGGCCAGGCGCGCGCGTTGCCAGGCGGCCTCGGGTTTGAGGTGGCCGCTGCTGAGCAGCGACTGCGCCGCGGTGGCACAACCGTCGTCGGCTTCGCGCTGCGCGTGCCACAGGGTGCGCACGCGCTCGGCGGCCAGCTCGGGCGGCATGCGGCCGCTGGCGGCGTCGATCATCAAGGCGTAACAACTCACCTGCCGGTCGTCGTTCATGCGGAAACGTGGCAGCTCGGCGGAGAAGTTCGTCCAGTCGCGCGCTCGGCCCAGCAGCAGCAGCCAGTCGTTGCGCAGCCGGTCTTCCCAGTAGGTGCCGGGCATGCGGTCCAGGGCGGCGCGGATGTCGCCCGCCGTAGCCGTCTCCAGCCGCGCCTTCATGTCCCAGTAGATCGCGAGGGGTTCGAGCGCGTGCCCGCGCACGGCGGGCAACAGGTTGGTGAGCTGGGCGGTGTTGTTGCGGCGAAAGGCTTCGCGCATCTCGAGCAAGGTGGCGTCACCGCCGGTGCTGCTTTGTGCGTGCGCCAGTCCCGGCAACACCAGCACGGCCATAATGAACCGCAGAACCCACCGGTGCATGCCTCGCATGTCCGTTGTGTTCTGCGCTCTTGATCCCTGTTTCACACCAACCTGTTTCATGCGTTGATTATGGACACCAAAGACGGCCAGAGTTCCCCTCCACCCCACAGGAAACAGGCCGAAGGATCAACGGCGGCAGCCCTGAAAACCGAATGGCGCAAGGCCCTGGTTGAAAAGCGCCTGGGCCTGGCCGATCGCAGCTTTCGCAACGACATGCTGCAGCGGGTCATGCGGGTCTGGCTGATCGAACGGCCCGACGCGGTGATCGGTGCGTACTGGCCCATCAAGGGCGAGTTCGATCCCTTGCCGGCTCTGTTCCGATGGCAGGAAGCCGGGCTCGAAGAAGACGCACAAGGCGCGCAAAAGCTGCGCCGCATCGGCTTGCCCGTGGTCAACAAGGTCGACAAGACGCTGACCTTCTACACCTGGTACCCGGGCTGCCCGATGGAGGAAGACGCCTACGGCATTCCCAAGCCCAAGGACACCGAGATCGTGGTGCCGACCTTGATCTTTGTGCCCTGCGTGGGGTATGGGCCGGGTGGTTACCGGCTGGGCTACGGCGGTGGTTTCTACGACCGCACCCTGGCCAGTCTGCAGCCCAAACCCTTCACCGTCGGCTTGGGATACGACTTTGCCTACCTGCCTCACTTGCAGCCCGAGGCGCACGACATGCCTCTGGACGCGATCTTGTCCGACACCGGGGTCATGTGGCCTGAGCGGTAAGGCCTCCACGCTCCCCCGCTCCGCGAGGTCCGCAGCCCCAGGACAGGGAAGGGCCCCGGTCCTTGCCGGGTCCGCGGGGGCTGTTTCGGCTTGGGGCGGCCCGGCGCCGAAGCCTAGGGATGCTCCGCATTCGCGTGCACCTCGGTGATGCGCTTCTCGCGCCGCACCAGGTAGAGCCCGCTGCCGACGATGATGGCGGCGCCCAGCCAGGTGTGTGAGGCCGGCAGGCTCTGCCAGATCAACCAGTCAAGCCCCAGGCCCCAGGCCAAGGCGCTGTACTCGAACGGTGCTACCGCGGAGGCCTGGCCATGGCGAAAGGCTTCGGTGATGGCGAGCTGGCCGCAGAAGCCGGTGATGGCCAGGGCCAGCAGCAGTGGCGCGTCGTTGCGCTGGATGGCCACCCAGTCGGGCCAGGCGAGGGCTCCTGCCCCCACCGACATCAGCACCATCATCCACAGCACCATGCTCTCGCTGCTGTCGGTGCGACTCGCCAGGCGGCCGGTGACGGCGGCCACGGCGTAGCACAGCGCCGCGCCCAGGGTGGCCAGGCCCCCCACGGTGACGAAGCCGCTCTGCAGGTCTTCGCCGCTGGGGCGCAGCGCAATCAGCACACCGATGAAACCGATGCCGATCAACCACCAGTGCGCCGCGGGCACCCGTTCCTTGAGCACCGGCACAGACAGCATGGTGATCAGCAGTGGCGAAATGAAGAACAGCGTGTACGCGGCCGACAGCGGCAATTCGCGCACGCCCAACGTGAACAGCGAGAGCATGGCGATGCCGAGCACGCCGCGCAGCAGGTGCAGCGGCCAGCGCACCTTGAAGACGGTGTGCCAGGCGCCGCGCCACGCGATGTAAAGCAGCACCAGCGGCATCGCGGTCATGCCGCGCAGCGCGGCGATCTGCAGCACCGGGTAACGCGCCGACAGCGTCTTGAGCACCGCGTCCATGAGCGCAAAAAAGCCCACCGCGACGAGCATGAAGACGATGCTGCGCAGGTTGCCGGCGGCGAGGTGACGGGGTGTCGGCATCGGCTTCAGTCCATCTGGTCAACTGTGTCGGGATCGGGCACATCGCCGATGGCCTCTCGCGTGGCGGCGGCCTGCAGCAGCAGCCAGTCGCAAAACGCCTTGACCTCGGGCCGGTGCACGCTGCGCGGCGCGACCATCATCCAGTACACCAGGGGCGAATCCAGCCGCGTGTGGGGCAGTGGCTCCACCAGCGCGCCGCTGGCCAGGCTCTCGGCCACCAGGGGCAGGCGCGCGAGCGCCACACCCTGACCGGTGAGCGCGGCCTGCACGATCTGGTTGGCGTAGTTGAAGTACATCCATCGCTGCGGCGAGAGCTTGGCCGGTGGCGCGCTGGCACGCGTGCGTTTGCCCGAACCAGCAACCGGTTGAGCGCCGAAGGTGTCGAGCCAGCGTTGCCAGGTGAGCCATTCGAGATGGCGTGTGCGGTGTGCGTCGCCGGCTTCGATCAGCGCGCATTTCGACAGGTCTTCGATGCTTTTGATCGGGTGCGTCTTGAGCAGCCACGGGCTGGCCACGGGTGTGAGTTGTTCGCCAAAGAGCCGTTGCGCGCTGGCGGGAATGCCTTGCGGCACTGCGTAACGCAGCGCGAGGTCCACGTCGGAGGTGGCCAGGTCCACCGCGTTGTCGGTGGCGTCGATGCGGATGTCGATGTCGGGGTGGTCGCGTTGAAAGGCCTCCAGCCGCGGAATCAACCACATCGAGGCGAACGAAGCCCAGGTGGTGATGGCCACACTCTTGCGCCCGGCGCTCTGGCGGATTTGTCGCACGCTCGCATCAATGCGCTCCAGTGCGGAAGCCGCCGCGCGCAGCAACTGCGAGCCCGCGCTGGTGAGTTCGACCGCACGCGTGTGGCGCAGGAACAGGGCCGTGCCGACTTCGTCTTCCAGCGCCTGGATCTGTCGGCTGACCGCGCTCTGCGTCAGCGAAAGTTCTTCGGCGGCCGCACGGAAATTGAGGTGGCGTGCCACCGCCTCGAAGGCACGCAGGTGGCCTGCGGCAATCGGTCGCGTGCGGGGATGGCTGCTGGTCAGCTGCATGGCGGTGCTCCGGACATTGATGCGGTTATCGAATCAATAGCTTAGCGCGCTTTCATTGGACGGCGAAGGGGCGAAGCGCGAGCATTGGCTCCCAGGATGAGCTTCATCCCTTCTCAGGAGTCCCGCCATGAACACCCTCTCTGCACACACCGCTTCCGCTCAACACAGCCGCATGCCCGCCCGTGGCTGGCGGCTGGACACGCGCCGCGCGATGAGCCTGCGCCCGCAGGTGCCGAGCCGCCTGCACATCACCCAGGGCCGCGCCTGGGTGACGCTGGGCCAGGCGCCCAAGGGTGCGGCCAACGAGTCGGGCGATCTGGTGTTGAACGCCGGTGAAAGCCTGACGGTGCCGGCCGGGGCGCGCGTGGTCATGGAACCCTGGCAGCCCGGCGCCGGACCGGTGCGCTTCGACTGGTGCGCCGAGCCCGAGGCCCTCTCCCGGGAAGAGGCCGGCCGGTTCGGCCGCGAGGTGGTGACGCCTTCGCGCGAACTCGGGGTTGCGCTGGGGCAGGCCGGTCTGGCGTTCGCGCGCCTGGTGCGCGGGGTATTCGGCTACAGCGAATTCCTGGTGGCAGGCCGGGGCCGTGTGTTGACGCCCTACGAATCCAATCAACCTTGAGCCAGCCTATCTGCGCGTTCGCCGCTTCGGCTTGCGCGCAGCCACCGCAGCCTCCAGCGCCAGCCGCGCCCACGGCAGCATGAGCGCCGGCGATTCCAGCGCTTCATCGGGGGGCGTGAAGTAGTTGAGCTTCATCGCCTTGCCCTTGGCCTCGTAGACGAAGGGCCGTCCACCGGCTGCTAGCCAACGCGCTTCGGTGTCGGTGTTGGTCTTGAGGAACAGCGTGTCCCAGGCAATGATCGCGATGTTCATGCCGTCGGTGGAGATGCCCCAGCCGCCGAACATGCGCCTGGCCACGCATGGCCCCACGCCCGAGAGCAGCTCGCAGGCGTGCAACGCAAAGGGATCGACCGGCTTGACCATGACGCCATCTTAGAAGCCTGGTCCGGCAGAATGCGCCGATGGCCCGACCCAAATCCGCATCTCACGACCTCAAGCGCGACGAAATCCTTGACGTCGCAGCCAACTGTTTTGCACGTCAGAGCTTCCCCGCCGCCAGCATGAACGACATCGCCGCGGCCTGCGGCACCAGCAAGGCGCGCCTCTACCACTACTACGAGAGCAAGGAGGCGATCCTGTTCGACCTGCTCGACCGCTACACCCAGCGCCTGCTCGCGCTCATCGGCGAATCGGAGGCGCGTGCGCAGCGCAAGAACCTGAGCGAACGTGATGCCTTGAGCGAACTGGTGCGCGCCTTCCTGGTCGAGTACGAAACCTCGGCCACGCGCCACGTGGCCCTGGTGTCCGACACCAAGTTCCTCGGCGAGCTGCAGCGCGAACTCATCCTGAACCGCCAGCGCGACGTGGTGGCCGCGTTCACCCGTTTCCTCAAACGCGCCTACCCCGAGCGCGTGACGCCGGCCAACCAGACCGCGCTGACCATGATGCTGTTCGGCATGATCAACTGGACCTTCACCTGGCTGCGCCCCGGCGGCCCCATGAGCTACAGCGCCTTTGCCGACGAGGTGGTGGCCGTGATCGAGGGCGGTTTGAGCGGCTGATTTCCCTGTTGCTGCGATTTACCCATGCGTAACTGATTTCGTTTAGGTAAAATCCGGCGCTTCCCCCACTTGGAGACCGCCATGAGCAAAGCATTCGCCTCCCAGGCCGACCTGGACGACAAGAAGACCACCTTTGAGCAGCTCAGCCCGCACTGCTGGGCCTACACCGCCGAAGGCGACCCGAACTCGGGCGTGATCATTGGCGAAAAATTCATCATGGTCAGCGACGCCACCGCCACACCGGCCATGGCGAAAGACCTGATCAAGCACATCCGCACCGTCTCCGACAAACCCATCAAGTACGTGCTGCTGACCCACTACCACGCCGTTCGCGTGCTGGGCGCGAGTGCCTACCTGGCCGAAGGTGCCACCGAAGTGATCGCCAGCCGCGGCACGTACGAACTCATCGTGGAGCGCGGCGCACAGGACATGCAGAGCGAGATGGAGCGCTTCCCGCGCCTGTTCCGCGGCGCCGACAGCGTGCCCGGCCTGACCTGGCCCACGATGGTGATCGGCGACGGCAAGCCCGGTCGCCAGGGCAGCCTGGAAGTGGACCTGGGCGGCGTGAAAGTCAGCATCTGGCACCCGGGCCCGGGCCACACGCGCGGCGACACGATCGCCTGGGTGGAAGAAGAAAAGGTGCTGTTCAGCGGCGACCTCGTGGAATACGAAGCCGGCGTCTACACCGGCGACGCCCAGCTGGAAGAATGGCCCGCCACGCTCGAAGCCCTGCGCGCGCTCAAGGCCGAATACATCGTGCCGGGCCGGGGCGAAGCCATGAAGGGCAACGCCGATGTGAACAAGGCGCTGGACTACACCCACCGCTGGGTGACGACGCTGTTCCAGGCCGGCAAGGAAGCCGCCGCAGCCGGCATGGACCTCAAGACCGCGATGGCCCACACCCGCAAGAGCATGGACCCGGTGTTCGGCCACGTGTTCATCTACGAACACTGCCTGCCGTTCGACGTGAGCCGTGCTTACGACGAAGCCAAGGGCATCAAGAACCCGCGCATCTGGACCGCCGAGCGGGACCAGGAGATGTGGAACGCGCTGCAGGCCTGAGCCCGCAGCCCACCGCAGAACAAGCCGCCTTCGGGCGGCTTTTCTTTTGCGGCAGGCTACGATCCGCTGCGTTCATCCTCGCCGCCCATGCCCACCACCGTTCTCCATCACACCGCCTCCGACTGGAGCGTTGTCGCCGTCTTTGCGATCGTCTACCTCGGCATGTTCCTCGGCGGTCTGCCGCGCCTGAAGCTGGACCGTTCGGGTGTGGCGCTGCTCGGCGCCATCGCGGTGATTGCGCTGGCCGGGTTGCCGTTGGAAGACGCAGCGCGCGCGATCGACCTGCCCACCATCGTGTTGTTGTTCGCGTTCATGGTGGTGTCGGCGCAGATGCGGTTGGGCGGGTTTTACGCTGCGGTGACGCGCCGCGTGGGCGCCATGCCGCTGCCGCGAAGCGGTTTGCTCGCGGCGCTCATCCTCGTGGCGGGCGTGCTGTCGGCGGTGTTTTCCAACGACATCGTGTGCCTGGCCATGACGCCGGTGGTGGCGCGGCTCTGCCTGAAACGCGGCCTCGACCCACTGCCCTTTCTGATCGGCCTGGCCTGCGCGGCCAACATCGGATCAGCCGCGACCCTGATCGGCAATCCGCAGAACATGCTGATCGGCTCGGTGCTGCAGCTGCCGTTCGGTGGGTATGTGCGGCAGGCGCTGCCGCCTGTGGTGATCGGGCTGGTGCTGCTCTGGTTGTGGCTGGCCTACGGGCCGGGTGCGAAGGCGGGGAGCCCTCACCCCGGCCCTCGCCCGCCAGCGGGAGACGGAGCGAACACCCTGGGTGTTGAAGAGCCCGCGTTTGATGCATGGCAGACCACCAAGGGGCTGTTGGTGGCCGGTGCCCTGCTGCTGATCTTTCTCTTCACCGCCTGGCCGCGCGACGTGGCTGCGCTGGTGGGGGCAGGCGTGTTGCTGCTGAGCCGGCGGCTGCACACCTCGCATTTCATGGGCCTGGTCGACTGGCCGCTGCTGATCCTGTTCATGGGCCTGTTCGTGGTGAACCACGCGTTTGAATCCACCGGCCTGGCGGCACAGGCCGTGGCCTGGCTGGGTGCTCAGGGCGTGGTTCTCACCGACCCCGGACCGCTGCTGGTGGCCAGCGCCTTGCTCTCCAACCTGGTGTCCAACGTGCCTGCCGTGATGCTGTTGCTGCCGCACCTGGGCGGCAGTGGCGAGCAGGCCGGTGTGATGCTGGCACTGGCGACGACGTTTGCCGGCAACCTGCTGCTCGTGGGCTCGATCGCCAACCTGATCGTGGCCGACCTGGCCCGGCAACAAGGCATCGAGATCGACTGGAAGCGGCATGCGGTCACAGGCATTCCGGTGACGCTGGCCACGCTGGCCGTGGTGTGGGCGTGGATGCGGTTTGCGGGCTGACAGGCCGCGCGCGTGTCAGCGTTGTGCGCTCAGCACCCGCAGGTCGTTTTCGTAGTCCTTGAGCACGCGCACGGCGTGGGCACGCTGCTCGGGCGAGGTCGCGTTGTGCAACTGGGCGAACTGGGCGCAGCCCTGGCGCACCAGCTCGTCCGCATAAGCCTTGTAGCCCGGCGTGGGCGACTGGCCGATGCGAGCGATGTGGCCGCGCACGCGTTCGGTGGCGGTGTCGGGTGCGGCCTGGGCTTCTTTCACCGTTTGCAACAGGTCGGTCTGTCGGCGCAGCCGCTCGGCCTGGGTGCGCTGCGGGTCGAATGGAGACGCCTTGATGTTGTTGCGCAGCAGTTCCTTTTGTGCCGCGTTCAGCGTGCCGTAGAGCATTTCGCTGCGGCCCAGCGCGCGGTCATAGCGCTTTTCGATGCGCGCTTCTGCAGACGCTTGAAGGAAGTCGTCGGCAAACTCTTCATTGCTCTTGGCCTGGCGGCTCTTGAGGTGCTCCAGCTGGGCCGCGTCGAGTTGCAGTGCCAGGCGCGCCATGGGTTGCACGCTGGCATCGGCAGCACGGTCGATGCGCTGGCGGATCACGTCGAACTCGGCGCACACCTGTGCGCCTGTGATGTCCTGGGACGCCATGGATTGCCAGCGCTGCAGCAGTCCGGCGTACACCGGCAATTCGTTGGTGCGGTGCCATTGAAAGAAGGCGTTGATGTCGCCGCGCACCGGGGTCGACTGGCCATTGTTGAAGTCGACGTGGCTGTCGAGCCACCAATAGGTGGCGTTGTGCGCCTGGTTGTAGGCCAGTCGTGTCGCGGTGCAGGCCGAGAGGGTCGCGGCCATGATCACCAGCGCACAGACCTTGCTCACCCTGAGGGCGATAATCCGGCGCACGTGAGGCCCGGCAAGAACGCCGCGCAACGATTCCCCGAAAGAGGTGTTCATGTCGTTCCCTGTGGATGTGGTGGTGATGGCGGCCGGCAAGGGCACGCGCATGAAAAGTCAGCGGCCCAAAGTGTTGCACCGTTTGGGCGGGCGCGCACTGGCCCAGCACGTGATCGACTGTGCCGCGCGGTTATCGGCGCGCTCGGTGGTGGTGATCACCGGTCACGGCGCCGAGCAGGTGGAGGCCGGCCTGCAGGCGCCCGCCACCACCGCGCTGCGCTTCGTGCGCCAGGAGCCGCAGCTCGGCACCGGCCATGCGGTGCAGCAGGCGGTTCCTGTGCTGGCGGACGATGGCGTTGTGCTGATCCTCAACGGAGACGTGCCCTTGATCGGGCAAGCCACGCTGGAAACCTTGCTGCAGGCGTGTGACGGGCAGCACCTCGCGCTGTTGAGCGTGGACACGGGTGGCGATGCCACCGGCTATGGCCGAATCGTGCGCTCCGTGGATGCGGATCGATCGGTCCACGCCATCGTGGAGCACAAGGATGCCAATGAAGCGCAACGGCGCATCACCGAGTGGTACAGCGGTGTCATGGCGGCGCCGGCCTCCCTGCTCAAGTCCTTGCTCAAAGACCTGACCAACGACAACAGCCAGCGCGAGTACTACCTCACCGACGTGGTCAAGCACGCCGTGGCGCAGGGCTTGGTGGTGCGTGCTGTCACCACGTGCGATGCGGTCGAGGTGGCGGGTGTGAACAGCCCGGTGCAGCTCGCCGAGCTGGAGCGCGCCTGCCAGCGGCGCGTGGCCGATGTGCTGATGGAACAGGGCACACGCCTGGCCGATCCGGCACGCCTGGACGTGCGGGGCGAACTGGTGTGCGGACAGGACGTTGAGATCGATGTGAACTGCGTGTTCGAAGGACGCGTGCAGCTGGGCGACGGCGTGCGCGTCGGCGCGAATTGCGTCATCGCCAACGCCGTGATCGAGACCGGCGCGGTGATCCATCCGTTCACGCACATCGACGGTGAAAAACTCGGTGTGAAGGTGGGGCCCGGTGCGCTGGTGGGCCCGTTCGCGCGGCTGCGGCCCGGTGCCGATCTGGGCGCCGAGGTGCACATCGGCAACTTCGTGGAAGTGAAAAACAGCACCCTGGCCGCGGGTGCCAAGGCCAACCACCTGGCCTACCTGGGCGACGCCACCGTGGGCGAGCGGGTCAACTACGGCGCCGGCAGCATCACGGCCAACTACGACGGCGCCAACAAGCACCGCACCGTGATCGAGGCCGACGTGCACGTGGGCAGCAACTGCGTGCTGGTGGCCCCCGTGACCATCGGTGCGGGCGGCACGGTGGGCGGTGGCTCCACCATCACCAAGGACACCGCGCCCGGCGCGCTGTCGGTGGCGCGGGGCAAACAGGTGGCGATTGCCAACTGGCAGCGGCCCCGGAAAAAGAAACAGGCTCCCTGAGGAGCCTGCCGAGTGGTCGGGATGGGAGGCGGCCGGTTCAACGGCCGCCGCGCACGTCCATGGAATCGAAGCGGCTCTCTCCCGGTGACTTGCTGCTGGGCCCGCTGCGTTCGCCGCTTTTGCGCGGCGCGTTGAAGCCGCTGTTGCTGTAGGCGCTGCTGAAGCCGCCGCGGCGGGTTTCCTGGTTCAGGTCCATCAGGCCGCTCAGACCCATCACTTCGGAATCGCGGAACGCCGTGTTGGTGTTGATCGAGTCGAATTCCGAGAGCTGGCTCTCCAGTTGCTGAAGGCGGCTGTCCCGATCGTCTTCCTTTTCTTTCTCTTTCACGATGGGTTTGGGCAGCTCGGCCAGGTTGAGCTGCTTGCGAAAATCCGCCGGGGAGGGCATGCGGTGCAGGCCGTTCTTGAGAAACACGAAGCGCACGCCGGCGCTCTTGAGGATGCGGTTCTTCATCTTCACCATGTGGGCCTTGTGCCGGGCGTTGCTCAGGGGGTGTTGTTCGATGTCGAAGGCGAAGGTGGGCTTGCCGTCGTCGCCGCACACCACAAAGTCCACCTTCTGTTTGTTCAGGCGGTCTTCGGCGCGTTTGCGGTTGGCGGCGCGGCGCACCGACAGCAGGTCTCTGAGCAGCAGGTTGGGCAGCACCACCTGGCCAGGAAAGGTGTCCTGCAAGTAGTCCAGCATCTGGGCCTGCTCGGGCGTCATCAGGCGTTCCGGGCTGTAGCGGTCTTCGCGGCCCGACGATTCGCGGGTGGAGCGAAAGCGCCAGACGGCCAGCGCCACCAGGCCCAGCACGGCCAGCGCTCCCAGCACAGCAATCCACGTCGTGTTCATCAAAACCTCCAGTTCACGGTCCGCCTTTTCAGTTCGGCTGAAGGCGAAGGTTGTTACATAAAGTTTGGTTCGTCAACTCATGGACGTGGCAAGAAGTGCGCCAAGCGTGCGCTATGTATCACGTTTTCGCTGCCGCCTGAGTACCAATGTGGTGCATTCGACTCACGGGGACGGTTTCACTGGCAAGGCCAGCCGCGGGTCGAATTTGGCGCGCTTGAGACTGAAAAACGCCTTGATGTTGCGAACGTTGGCGTCGCTGGTGAACAGGCGCTGGGCAAGCGCGAGGTAGTCCGGCATGTCGTGGCAATGGACCACCAGCATGAAATCGGGCCCGGGGCTGACGCGGTAGCACTGTTGCACCTGCGTCACGGGCAGCACACGCGCCTCGAACGCGTCGAGCCATTCGGCGCCCTGGCGCTCCAGCGTGATCTCCACCAGAGCAGTGAGCCCGTGCCCGAGCACCGGCGCCAGGCGATCGGCGCTCAGGATGGCCACTTCGCGCTCGATCAGACCCAGCTGGCGCAGCCGTTTGGTGCGCCGCAGGCTGGTGGGCGGCGACAGGTGCGCCTGTTCCGCCAGGCTCTGGTTGCTCTGCGAAGCGTCTGTTTGAAGCAGATCGAGCAGGCGCAAGTCCGCTTCGTCGATCGCGATTTCTTCCATATCGGTCATGTCGATGATCGTAATCAACTTGATGACGGTGAAACGAAATTATTGTAGATAGGGTGTGACATTTTGATCTTTTATTTCGAGCCAGAGTCACTAGCATCGGCTCTTCACCAATTTTCGGAGAGCAGCATGTGTGGCATCGTCGCAGGGGTTTCGGGGCGCAATGTGGTGCCCGTGCTGGTTCAGGGCTTGCAGCGCCTGGAGTACCGCGGCTATGACTCCTGCGGTGTGGCGGTCCACACCGGCGGCCTGCAGCGCGCCCGCAGCACGGCCCGTGTGGCAGAGCTCGCGCAGCAGGTGCAGACCGACGGCATTGCCAGCGGCACCGGCATCGCCCACACCCGCTGGGCCACCCACGGAGCGCCCGTGGTGCACAACGCCCATCCCCACTTCAGCCATGGCCCTGGCGCTGCCGAAGGCACCGCGGGCCGGGTGGCGCTGGTGCACAACGGCATCATTGAAAACCACGACGAGCTGCGCGCGGCGCTGCAGGTCAAGGGCTACGTGTTCGAGAGCCAGACCGACACCGAGGTCATCGCCCACCTGATCGATTCACTCTACGAAGGCGACGTGTTCGCCGCGCTGCAGGCCGCGGTGGTGCAGCTGCACGGCGCGTACGCGCTGGCGGTGTTCCACAAAGACGAACCCCACCGCGTGGTGGGTGCGCGCGCCGGCTCGCCTCTGGTGCTGGGCGTGGGCTCGGTTGACGGCGTGCCGGGTGCAGAGCACTTTCTCGCCAGCGACGCCATGGCCCTGGCCGGCGTGACCGACCAGATCGTGTACCTGGAAGAGGGCGACCTGGTGGATCTGCAGCTCGGCCGCTACTGGGTGCTGGACGCCCAGGGCCGCGCCTTGGATGCCGCCAAGCGTCCGGTGAAGACCGTGCAGGCCCACAGCGGCGCGGCCGAACTCGGCCCCTACCGCCACTACATGCAGAAGGAAATCTTCGAACAGCCGCGCGCCATCGGCGACACGCTCGAAGGCCTGGAAGGCATCACACCCGAACTCTTTGGCGACGGCGCGTACCGCATCTTCAAAGACATCGACAACGTGCTGATCCTGGCTTGCGGCACCAGCTACTACAGCGGCTGCACCGCCAAGTACTGGCTGGAGAGCATCGCGAAGATTCCCACCCAGGTGGAAGTGGCCAGCGAATACCGCTACCGCACCAGCGTGCCCAACCCGCGCACCCTGGTGGTGACCATCACGCAGAGCGGCGAGACCGCCGACACCCTGGCCGCACTGCGCCACGCACAGGGCCTGGGCATGAAGCACACGCTGACCATCTGCAACGTGAGCACGAGCGCCATGGTGCGCGAATGCGAACTGGCCTACATCACCCGCGCCGGCGTCGAGATCGGCGTGGCCTCCACCAAGGCCTTCACCACCCAGCTCGCCGGCCTGTTTCTGCTCACGCTTGCACTCGCCCAGGTGCGCGGCCATTTGAGCGACGAAGACGAAGCCAGCCACCTCAAGGCCATGCGCCACCTGCCCGTGGCGCTGCAAGCCGTGCTGGCGCTGGAGCCGCAAGTGATCAGCTGGGCCGAAGACTTCGCGCGCATGGACAACGCGCTCTTCCTCGGCCGGGGTCTGCACTACCCCATTGCGCTCGAAGGCGCTTTGAAGCTCAAGGAGATCAGCTACATCCACGCCGAGGCCTACCCGGCCGGTGAACTCAAACACGGCCCGCTGGCACTCGTGACCGCAGCCATGCCCGTGGTGACCGTGGCGCCCAACGACACCTTGCTGGAAAAGCTCAAGAGCAACATGCAGGAAGTGCGCGCGCGCGGCGGCGTGCTCTATGTGCTGGCCGACGCCGACACACGCATCACCAGCAGCGAAGGCATCCACGTGATCCGCATGCCCGAGCACTACGGCGCACTCTCACCCATCCTGCACGTGGTGCCGCTGCAGATGCTGGCGTACCACACGGCGCTGGCGAAGGGGACCGACGTGGACAAGCCCCGCAACCTGGCGAAGTCGGTCACCGTGGAGTGAAGGGCGGAGTTGGTCACTGACTGTGAACCCGAAAAATGAGGTCTGTCGGAGAAAAATAGGTCTGTCGAAAACACCTCTTAAAAGGTAACAAAACGTCACCTTCTTGTTACTGTTTTCCTGACATCGGCTGAGGCGAAAAGCGACAGACCCCCTCGCTAGCCAATGACCTACCTCGTGTGATGAGGGACGACAGTCTGCAGCGTGTGACGTCGGTGGGCGTTGCCATGCGTACAGGCCCTCGTCTTGCGTGCAACAAATGGGAGGAACGTTATGAACCTGATACTGCTGCCCGATAGTGGTGACAAGAGCCTCGAGCATCACTACATGAACGCGCTGAGTAAGGCGGTCGAGCTCTACATCGTCTCGGCCTACCTGACGGAATGGGACGCTCCGGCCAAGCTAAACGACGACTGTAAGAAGTTCCTCTTCATTGTCGGCAAGGACTTCGGTATCACCCGCAAAGAGGCATGCCGTGAGGTCATGGGCTGGCTTCCGAAGCGATTCGAAGGGCAGTTCAAGGTGGCGACGGGAATTGAGGGGTTCCATCCGAAGGCGATGTTCTGGCGAGAGGGGAACGGCAGCTTCCACGCGCTTGTCGGCTCATCCAACCTGACTAGGGCAGCGTTCTCACGCAATCACGAGGCGAACGTCTACTTCCAAGCAAGCGAGTCACAATTCAACACCGCACGCGGTTGGGTCGAATCTATGACGACCTCGTGCCTTGCAGTCTCAGAGGGTTGGCTAGCGATCTACCGGGAGGCCCCCCGTGGTGGACCGACCGGTTCGTCAGGAAAGTCCTCAGCAGAGGAACTACTGGACGCCTTGCAGTTGCCACAGATTGCCGGAGCGGCTGAAATAGTCCGCAAGCGCCGGGATCAACTCGCGAGCTATGAAGTTCACAAGGCTGGGTTGATGCGCATTTTCAAAGCCTGCGCTACCGGGCGTAAGTCGAACGAAGACTTCTATAACGCGCTGCCCGAGCACTGGAGCTTCGAACTCAACAATCGACTGCAGGGCGCAGGTTGGGAGCGCCAGGGTAAGGCGAGTGACTTCCGCGAACTCTGCCAATCGTTTCTCCGCATAGTCGACGCCCCCGCTGCGAGTCGGGACGCGGTGGTCGCCGAGGAAATTGATGCACTGCGCGAAAAGGGCGTCCGGTCTCGAGGCGCGTTCTTATCCGAGATGCTTTGTCTCCGGTTTCCGGACCTCTACCCGGTGAAGAATGAGCCGGTTGAAGAGTTCTTGGCGGCGATCAAATTCAAGGGACCGCGCGGTGCATCTGAAGGCGTTGCCTTTGTTGATCTGGCGCAGCGCCTCCGCATGACCTTGCGTGCCAATCCAAATCACCCCGCCAAAAACATCGCCGAATTGGATGCGGTGCTTTGGCTCGGCTACGGCAAGAACAGTCCAGCGCGAAAATAGGATGCCATCCCAAGCCGCAGCGCATGAAAGCTGCGCTGGGATGCCGACCGACTGACTGGCGGGCACTCGTAAGCGGCCCGTCCGCCCCGAGCACGATAGGACTGCGGTAAACCCAGCGCTAAAACGCCAACTGCTCTATTCGAGGGGTCTTCTCAATGACAATCCCTCCTACGTCTGTCGCTTTGCCTTGGCTCGTCGCGGTACGTCGCCGACCGTTTCGGCAGGTGCATTTTCGGCGGAGCTTTCAACGAGTTCTCCAACAGCGGTTCGCAACCTCTGCAGTAGGTTTGAACGCGAGCGCTCAATCTCTTCCGAGGCTGTAATGGCGGAACGTTTCCGATTGCCAGACCCATTGGAGGGGCCACTTGCGAGCAGGTCATAGGTCGCTCTAGCCGCCGCTAAGAAGTCCTTCTCTTCACCAGACAAGAACTGCTCGACGATTTCTTCTACCCCGGGTGGAGGGTTCGGCAAGATGTCTGCAAGGCTCAGCACCGCCAATCTTGATGCGAGATCGAAGACCTCCAACGAGCGTGCGACGCTTGTAGGCGCTTCCCGCAGACTCAACGGCGCGAAGAAGCCCTCTTTTGGATGGATCGCCGCTAGCACCTGGGCAGCCTTTGCGTAGCGAGCAAGCGGGGTGATGCCGATTGGATTGGCCTCCCTGTGAGCCCAAATCCTCAGGATCAGATTGGCGACGCGATCTTCCGCAGCTGGACGCTCAGCATGGTCAGCGTTTTTTGCTGCGACTAGGAGTTCCGCGAGATGGTGTGCCATCCATCGGCCTAACGTGTCCACGCCGTCTTGCAGTTTGAGTTCCTTCACGAGATGCTGTCCAAGCTCCAACACACCCGTCGGCAGCTTCGATGGATCCGTCCCTACGGAGGACGACGACCAGGTCGTACGAGACACTCTTTTTTTCTTCTGAATCATCGATGCCATATCCGTCTCCCGTTCTCCTGGTCAGATCAATTTCCACGACAAGGTCCATTTGCCGTTCGAGTAGAAAATCTTGAATCGCAGACTTTGAACCAATCAGCCGATGACCGTATGACCGCGGAAAATCGGACGGATACTTGAGCGTCGAATCAGACATTTCATCGCTCCAAGCGATGTACCTAAACTTCACTTCACCGTCGGCCCCGACCCAGCGCCCGGATTCGCCATCCTTAGAGCTTACGAGCCCAAGGACTTTCGACGCATTGGCTCCGGGCTTCACCGCACACGAAGACACTTCGCGTCGAACCGCATCGTCGCCGTCAAGCCTATTGTCTCGCTCAGGGTGAAGCAGCCAGCCAATCAGCTTATAGGGCGCCTCATCGATCTCAAGATGGTCGCCCTGCTCTGGAATCTTGTAGTCCCAGGCGTTGTCGATTGACTGAAGAGCCCGCACTAGCGCGGAAGCAGTTTCGGGCGACACCAGGGCGCTGGAGATGTTCAGTGTTGACTTTTTCTGACCCTGCGCCCCATAGGTGTAGCCCGCCACGACAACTTCAGAGTCCGAGTCGCCTAACCCCAGCTCCTTGAGCAGGTCTTGCTGACGCACGCGCCTCAGCCAGGCTTCATCTTCCCCTTTCGCCGAGAACCACAGACGAGGTTCAAGCGGTTTGATCCCTCGGAGATCCGACAGCCAATGGGACGGCTCCGTCAGACCGCTACGAGACCACCAATACTCCCAGTCACGCCAGCGCCCCTCTTCGGACTCCGCAAGTGGCTTGGTCTGGAGCAACTCTCCGACAACACACCACATGGCGTGCCATTCGAAATGCGTGTGCGTACGCTCAATGGTCGGCAAAGAACCATGTCGATGGGAGCTTGCCGAATTCTCGTTTCGAAAGCGATGCTGTCTTCGTTCGTTGACCCACATCCACGAATCCGTTTCCGCCCTCCACCGGTCAAGAATCCAGCTTTCCGCAACGTCCAAAAACTCACTGCCAGTTACATCAGCAAAGAGTTGAAGAGAATCCTCATACCAGTAGGGAAGCGTGTCTGTCGAGTCGAAGCGAAAGCGTCTCCCGTCCTGGTCCGCAAATCGACCGAATCCCTTGTGACCCGTCGATGGGATGGGCGGCAGGGCGGATTTTGCGACTCCGTCCAGCAGGGAAGTCTCTGCGGCACTCAGTCGGAGATGTCCAGCCCGGAGAAGTGCAACAACGCTGCCTTTGGCGAAGTGCTGACAGAGCAAATGGGGGAAGCTTGAGTTGGTGGCGATCTCAAAGAGACTGCGTCCGTGTTTCGCTACAGCAGCGGGGGACTCTGCGGCGATACGCTCGAGTGCGATAAGCAACCAAAGCCTTGCGGCAAGCCAAAAGAATTGCGCTTTGGGGTCACGAAAGTCGGGCTCGACCGATCGATCCCACTGTGCAACTACGGCATCAATGATGGTGTTTTGTCCCAACCGCCCAGCGGCTCTTAATGCATGAGCTGCATTCCAACGCACTCGGAGGTCTGCATCGCCGAGCATCGCGTAGAGCAGGCGGGCTAATGACTCGTTAGTAGCTGCGGGGATTCCAAAGCGGTCAAGCGCGTCATCCCGATTCTTCAAGTCCGCGACCTCTTTGTCGAGATGTCGCGTCAATGCTTCCGCAGCTTCTGAGGGGGTGATCTGGCCAGCCAGCACGGCAAGCACGCCGTACACGGAGGCGGCGTCCCACTTGTTGGCGTGCAGTTCAATGCCCTCCAATAGCGCCTCACAAATCTGATCGCTCGATAGGCCGCTGCCGGAAAGCATGGCTGGCAAAATGTTTGCGTCTTGCCCCCAGTGCCTGGCCGTAGAGAAGTCCGGCAGGCGTTGTGCCACTATCGTAGGCAGCATCTCACGGCACCAACCTGCGACTGCCGGAGAAGTACCGACCCACTCCAGTATGGCCTCGGAAAGCGCGATTGCCAGGTCGCTCCGCCAGGGCCGCACTTCGCAAGCTGCAAGCGCTTCGAGATGCGCTCGGCGGTCGACAAGGCGGATGCCTCGCCGAATCTCCTGAAGTACTTCCGAAGTATTGACATAGTGTTGACGCTGCCTTGCCTCCACCTCAGCCCGAAGAAGGGTTGCTTCGATCTCAGCAGCTGTGATATGTCGACCTCCAGCTAGAACCGCGGCGCGAGTAACGTCGGATGATGAGTCACCAACGTCCGAATCGCCTGTCGTCTCAGTGTCGTCCGGAGCAGCAGCCTGTCCGTCGTAAAACTGAAGCATCTCCCTTCCGCGATCGACCCATTGAGAGGACTGCGAAGCGGACGCCATTTCTGTCGTTGCCCTGACTTGCGACAACCCATTGTGGCCGTCAACCGCCAGTACCGCCAGCCTAGACAGTTCCTCTGCTGCTGCGGACCTGTCGCCTGAGTGCCGCGAACCGTCGAGATGCCTTGCAAGCGGCACAAGCAGGTCGTCGTCTACGTCGAGGCCCAAATGCAGAAGCGGCAAGGCTGACTGAATCGAGATTGTCCCGGCAGACAGGCATACCTTCAGGGTCTCCGGAAGCATTCGGTAAGCGCGCACCTGGCCGGTGTCGTCCCATCGACCAAGGGCGGCTAGGCCAACACACGGGTCCAGCGTGGCGAGCGATCTAGCTATGGCTTGCCACGGGAAGCGTTCATGATCGCCCAACACATGCCAGATACTTGCAGTCAACTCGGCGAGTTGACATGACACCGCTCGTCGTCCTTCGGTATTCAGTGCGCCTGTTGCCGTCACCGCCAAGGGTTCAAGCATCTCTAGGTGAAAGATGCTGTCGACGTCAACGTCTTCGAGCACCGCCGATGCCTCCGCGAAGATGGCCTCACTGTCATGGGGACTGATCGAACTGAGCAGCCTTGCCACGCTCACCAGGCGTTCGGCTCTATCGGTCGCGGGGGCCTTGTCGTCTTTGACCGCAGCTGCGTGTGAAACTGCACGTTGGAGTACAAAGTTATGCGCGCCACTATGCAGCGAAAGCGCCTGGAAGGTGGCCAACTCTTCTCGTGAGACATGGCCGTCCTTTGGCCGACTTGCACCACGAGCAAGCTCTCCACACTCTTCAGCATCGATGTCGGACAGGTGCAACATCGCAGCTATCGACTGACCGATCCGCTTCGCCATGGCTGCAACGTTGTGTTCGTCGCGCATCGAGTAGTCGTTTCGCCCGTAGCGAGTCACCGCGTCTCCAAGCTTTGCCCATTCGCCTTGGCGGTCGGTCCACGGGACGAGACACTTGGCACGGGCGTTATAGACCGGTAGCAAGTCCCGAACAGACTTCTCAAGTTTCTCCGCGCGCTCATCGTCGGTTCTCGTATTGACTATGGCCTTGGTCTTGCCGTCTTCTACAGACGTTGGCTTAGCGGGCCCGAAATACGAGTCAACGGTTGCGTCTTCACCTTCCAGAAGCTTCAGTAATGTGTGAGCTCGAAGAGTGGCGTCAAGGAAGTCATAAGAGCTTCGATGTACGCGGTCACGAGTCCTCACGGAAGGACTGGCGATGACCTCAAGAACTTGACGAACTTCAGGGACGATTCCCCGCCGAGCTGCAACGACCTCCGCACCGGTGAGGAGCAGCTCTATCAGGCCACTCTGTCCTCGTTGCTGCTCGATGCCGGACGTCGATGGCCCCGCGGCGAGCCAGCCACGCCGTACCCAACTACCAATATTCCTCTGCAACTGATCCAGTCCCGGATCCTTGCCTGCAAGTGCGAGCGGTACGCGGATCGTCACGTCCCAGAGCGGCGCTCCATGTAGTTCCGCGAGGACGGCCTCTACGAGCTTGCTTTCGCCTGAGGAGAGCAGCCGGTGCGTGATGATCTGTATGACCTTCGGCATCAAGGTCTTTGGGGTCCACCGACGCAGTGTCGCGATCCCCGCGCGTGCTCCCTCGGTTCGCAAGACTGCCTCGCCCTCAGCCGCGATTTCGCCATGGTCCAGCGTCCAATCCGACCGGCTGCCTTCACTGTCTTTATGACGCTTAAAGTAGGTTTCAAGCCAAGCCAGAAACTGCCGTCGCCAGTCTCGCATCCTGAGCTCATCGCCACGTATCGCCGCATCAAGCATCAGGTGGCTCAGAGTCCGACCGTGAAGTCCAACGTACTTTCGGTCTTGCAGGACTGCCTTGCGAAGACTCCTCTGTGCAAAGCGCGCGGACAGATCCAAGTTGTCTGTGAGCATCTTGCGGACCGCCTCGTCCGTACGGAGGGCGCGCGCGCCGCGCAACAGCACAAGAATCGCTTCAGAGCGGCGGCCCGCTTCCCTTGCAGCGCGCATTGCAAGCTTCAGCCGCTGTAGCTGAACTTCTCTCCGCCTAACAGGGTCCTTTATCGGTCTTGGCTCGGGATGCGACTGAGCCAGCCTCAACAGTTCAGTCCTCTCGCCGGCCGCAAGCAGCGACGCAGCGACGTGCTCAGCGCAGTATTCATCTTCATCGTGCTTTGCCAGCAGGCAAGCCGCTGCCGATGCTCGAATACGGGTGAGTGAACTTGCCGCGCGGTCAGAAATGAACGCTTCGAAGTCCTCATCCGCGAAAAACAGAAAGTTACCCTCGCGACGAAGTCCAGGCGCAAGGTCGTTGCACAGATCGTGAACATGAGCGTCTGTAACTTCAAGGACCGCCGCAAGCTGTTTTACCGGAATGGGGCGAGCGAGCGCTACAAGACCGGCGCACAACTTCCCAAACTCCACCGAGTCACCGCCCTTGCGCAATGCCTCCTTCACCCGTTCACCGAAGATCAGTCCAAGATCCTTTCCGCTGGGTTTGAGGTAGGCCAGCGCGTTCCTAGGCTGCTTGCTTGCGTAGTCAAAGGCGTAGCTCATCACCCGAGGGTTCCCGCCCGACAAAAAGTGCAAGTCCTCTATCCACCGAGGTGGCGCTGCCTTCCACCTCCGATGAATGAACTCCGTTGCCTCGGACAACGTAAAGTTGGCGACAGGAGTGAACTTGAACTCGGCCGGTAGACGCAGGATCTCCAAGCGACCAGTCCTCGCAGCGATGACTATCCGAACGTTCGGCGGGAGTTCTCCGAGAGCAACGACATCGTGAACAAAGCTGCGTTCTGGCGGCACTCGAGTCTGAGCCGCCGTCACAGAGTTGTCGGCAGCGTCGATCGCGATTACGAGCAAGGCGTCGTCGGCGCGTGACTGCACAACCTCCGCGGCCATGCGCAGCCGGGAACTGAACTCGCGAACGTAGTCCACGGAGTTCGATGCTGCTACCAAGACAGGTACGCCTAGCCGCGCTGAAATCTCATTGCACAAGTGCAGCAATGCATGGCGCGCAAGATGCCGCTGTCCGTCGGAATCCAAGTAGCGGCCAGCGCCGTAGCAGTCGAAGACTACCAGCTCTGATCCGTTGGGAAGCTTGCTCTTCAAGTCCTGCAGCGCGGTGGTCTTCCCGCTTCCTCCCTCGCCATGAAGACAGACTCTCTGTTGAACTGACAACTCGCGCGCGAGCACGTCTACACTGGCCCGGGGCACTACGTCGTCCACGGACTTTAACTGTGAAGGGCACGGAAGTAGCGCCTGTGGATCACCGACGAACATCGCCCCGAGGATTACGGACCTTGTGATCGGCGACGAGTCGCCTGGAAGCATGCGCATATAGACAACTTGGCGCAGCTCCAGCATGGCTTGGCGTGCCTCGGACGCGGCAATCCTTCCGATCGCCGAGATGACCCGGTGATGCATCTCAAACCGGGATGGACCTTGGCACTCGCTGAAGTCCAGCGCTTTTGCTAGGCGCGAAAACTCCTTATCACCCAGTCCGCTGGCGTTGAGCAAGGTCTTTCTGTCTTCGGCGGCTGTCGGGCTGGCATCCGACCTACGAGTCGCGCTTGCGCTCAGTGCCCGCAGCACTCTCCCGTGAACCGGCTGGTTGCTCACGAGCTTGACTTTGACATCCTTAGGCGAGAGCTGTGGCGCGACCCTGAGGACCTCAGCGTAGGCCGCGGCCAAGCGCGCCATAACCGAGTTGTTGCCACCACTCTTCCGAGTGGAGTGTGCGAGCCGCGCAACGCTCCAGGCGGTCCGGGGTGATGTCGTCGAGTACTTGAGCTGCTGAATCTCTACACGCGTGGCGCTGCGCAGTGAATCACCACCATAGAAGAGGGCGACGTCCACGCCCTCCCAGGCACCCAATTGCGCAGGCACCGGAATACCCTCCACCGTAACCGCGCCCAGCTCTGAGGATGCATCGAGAACTCTCAGCGCATGGCTTAGTGCCCACAAAACGTGGAAGTCGTCTCCTGCATTCGACGCCCTCGCTCCCGAGACATTTTCATGGTCCATCTTTTGCTCTCGTCCTCTCAGAGCCGTCCTTCGACGGGCTCGGGCCGTGGCCGGATGCGGCATCCTAGGGAATCTCCAAAACTTCTCCTTCAGCAAACCAGCCACTCTCGTGCCGCGCGAACTTCAGTGCGTCGGTCGGGTTCTCTGCCCACAAAACCAATGCCAGCGTTTCACAGGCCCGACTGCAAGTGACGTACAACAGCCGCAAGCTGCGGTCGATGGTCGTCTCTTTGCCGGCCTGGACATTGTCCAAATCGCGATCTCCCAACTCGGTCGCTCCAAACAACTTATCGTAGGAGATCTGGTTGCCGCCGGACTGCTCGTCATCCATGACGACCATCACATGCGTGAACTCCGACCCCTTGACCACCTGGTGCGTGGCCAGTTCTGAGTTGCCGGCGAGGTAGCGCCGGTACCGCTCCAGTTCGGCCCATGGCGCTTCGAACAACGCACACCACCCCCTTCGCCGTCGAGCATCGTCCGTCTCACTTTCCCTGCGTGGAATCGGCGCATCCGGCGGTGGCGTCTGGTCGCCAAACTGCTGCAGCAACCGAGCGTCCACCTTGAACACCTGAGCCTTGAGGATGGGCGCGATTACTTCGGCGACGTTGGCATCCGGGTTGGCACACATCGCGCCAAATGCCACGACAGCCTCTTGCATTTCTTCGGCCCTCGCAATCCGCTGACTAGCGTCGGTCGGCAACTGCTCAAGGCAGCCGGTCCGTCGCAACACGGCGGTGGCCGCGAAGTCGTTGACGGATCCATCTGCAGCCACGCAGGCCGCAAGTTGAGCAAGATCCTGAAGCAGTAGGCGAGCGGCCGAAGGTCCTGTGTTATCACCTCTGCCAGACGGCGCAGCACCGTTCGGGTCGATGAGCGTCATTGCCGTGTAGACATTCAAAAAGTCGCCGCGCGCCGCAACCAGCTTGTGCTCGAGCGCGAGCGACTGATAACCAGCAGGCGTCGCCCACGCATTGCTCTGGGCCGCCTGCCGCATCTGTGCCGCAACCCAGGCTTCTTTCTGACGTTTTTCTGGTGTCGATAGGGATGTGCTTCCGATGAACAAGCGCACCGTACCACTGGTCTTCTCGGTGCGGTGATGCTGCTCGACGCCGGAAGAGGACTGTGTACGACCGGCCAGCTTCGCCGCCCAGATCTTGTTGATGAGCTGAACTATTCGTTGCTGGCTGCGGTGGTTCATCTTTAGCTCCGGCTTTGCCCAGCCGGGAGGCACGAGGCCGGGCAGGTCGGAATGTCCGTCCATGTAGATGCGCTGACGGTGATCCCCTACGAGGCCGAGCGTGATGCCGTTGCCCCTAGGCTCCGTCAAGGTAATCAACGAGTCCAGCACGGACTTCATCGTGTCCTGGGACTCATCGATCAGTATGATCGGATGGCGGTCTCGCAGGATAGTTCGCAGCGTGGGCCGGTTCAGCAGCAGCCAAGCTGTGGCGTCCAGTACTTGGCCGTGCTGCAAGGCACCTTCTCCGTAGGTGTCCTTGTCAGGGTGGTAGATGAAGTTCGACACTCCCTTCAGGGCTTCTATGTCCGCCTCGATCTCGGCGAATTTCCTCCGATCTGTATCGCTGATTCCCCTCGCCTTGGCAGCCGCCTTGGCTTTGGCCTCTTCGAGCTGCGCTCCCTTATCAGCGATCAGCGCCTCGCGAATGTCGTCGTCAAAGCCACCGATTAGTTCCCAGCAAAATGAGTGGATGGTTGAAACGGCGACAAGTTCGTTGTTGCCCAGCCGGCCACTGATGACCGCAACGGCGTTCTTTGTATAGGTAACTACGCGTATGGATCGACCGTACAGGCGCAGGCGGCGGGCTAGCGTTCCGCCGTTCTCGTGCGGCACTACGCCGGTTAGCCGGCGCAACACTTCAACCAGCGTGTGCGTCTTGCCCGAGCCGGCGCCTGCGAACATGAAAAAGCTGCGCGGCGGCGGCTCCGTCAGGTATCCGCAGATTTCCTCGACGACGCCGGCGTCGCGGTCGTTGCCTTCAGGTGATACGGTGCAACTCATTGCGTTGCGCTTCCAGCGGGCTCAAGCTCGTCCTGCAGCCAGGCGAGGGCGTCGGCGATGTACTTCGGGCAGGTTACGTCTTCACCGGCAGCCACGCGCTCGAAGATGCTGGCTGCGAAATCACCCTTGCTGAACGAATCGCGCATCAAAGCATGAAGGTCGTTTAGCAAGTCGACCGTGGTGGCTGCTCCCGCAACCGCTTCGGCCGCGTCGGCCAGCGCGCCAGTCGGTAGTTTCGCGTTCTTGCCATCGCCATCGGCCTTCTGATGCCCACTGGCTTTGGTCGCCTCGACTTCTTCAACCAACTTGTTCAGCCCTTTGAACCACTCAATGTTGGTCAGGATCAGCGAGTCCTCGAAGGTCGACGGCCATTGGCCGCCCGCCTCGGCAACTGGAAGTTGCCATGCGAACCGCACCTTGTAGTCCGGGGCAGCGGTCCAGATAAGTTGCGCAGGAGTTGGCGCCTTGAAGTCGTCCACGTTGTGCAGTTTGGGATGCCACTCCCGTAGCGTGGCGTTGCCGCATTTGAGGCCAGCTTGGCCGGTGTTCACCGTGGCCATCCAGCGCATCTTGCCTTTGGGACCGGCCTTCTTCTCGGTCGGATCGAGGTCGGTGATGACGACGGTGGGAATCCGGAGCTTTTCGACCAAAGGCCTCAGCCTGTGGGCATGGCTGCCGCCGATGTCCAGGAAGGAGACGTAGCGGCTGTTTAACTTCTCGTATTTCAGCTCCATGAAGAGCGGCACCAGCATGCGCTCTGCGACGCCTTCCACGAACAGGGCGGCGTTGGCGAACAACAGATCGGTGTGCTGCACGCGGAAGTATCGTTCCGCGAATTGGCGTGTCTCTTCGTCATCGCCGAACACCTCGCCAAGGTCGACAACCTCGGTGCTCGGTGTCGGATGGGCTGTCGAGGGTGGTATCCGCCGGACATACCGCAGCCGGTCGAAGTCCTCGGCGTGCGCGAGATGGCTGGAATGCGTGCTTATCAGCAACTGACTTCTCAGCGCGCTGGCATCATTGTCGGCCGGGCTGATGAGCTTGTGCGCCTTGTCCGGAAAGATGCGCTGTACCTGGACGTGCAGGTGTGCCTCGGGTTCCTCGATCATGACGAGGTGCACCGGCGGCGGCGAGCCCTTCTCGGGGTTCATACGCGCGGTCTTGAACGACACCAATTGGTAGCTCAGCGACTGCAGGTTTTGGTAGCCCAGGCCGATCGAGAACTCCGGTAGCATGTCTTCGCCGGCTCCTCCCTTCATGCTGTATTGGACGGCGGTGCTGTGGTCTAGCAGATCGGCGGTGTGAATGCGCGTCCTGAACCGGATTTCCTGGGGATCGTGAAGGCCGGGGTAGCCGAGCAGCTTCACCTCGGCCACCGACGACGCCAAAGCTTCGTGGATCTTCTGGTCCAGGTCCTTCTGAGCATTGGCGACCGCATGGATGAGGTCGGCGCGTTGCCCGTGCCCGGTCACGGCGACGTTGAGATGCTGGCGCGCGAACTTCAGAAGCTGGTTTGAAAAGAGGCCGACGGGATGAGACGACGACGTGGACTTCGAGTCGGCCTCTTCTGAACCGAGGCCCCGCTGGGCGGCCACGAAGTCGACGCGGATCAGCTTGGCCAGGTGTTTGCGTTCGGCTGGCTGCGCGCCAGCCGCCAAGTTCTGGGTCTGATAGGTCTTGATTCCCCGGATGGGATTGTTGGCGGAATCGAGGCTGTACGGCCTGACCTGTCCCAGCTTCTTAGGTTCGCGTAGCCAGTAGTCCAGCAGGTCGATCGGCCAAGCCAGCGACTCGCTGCTCATGCCCTTCACGGGTTGGCGCGCCAGACTGTAAGCCCAGGCCAGCTCTTTCAGCGACGCAACATCGCTGGCGGGCTCGAGGCGCAAGCGAATGCCAACGGCGCCACCTTTCCAGATCAAGTTGGACAAGAAGGGCTGGACATAGTGAAACATCCCTGCCTCGGCATCGAACCACAGATCTAGCGTGGGCATTGCCGCCAGCAACGTAGTGAGCTGGCCTTCCCAGTCGTCGCCAACCTCCGGAGTCGCGGAAGACGGATCCTCCGCCAATGCCTCCCACTTGGCTCCCAGCGCACGAAGCGCGGGCCACTCCGACAGGCTGATGTCGAACGCGCCGAACGGCGAAGATTCAGCCAAGAAGTGCCGTAGCGCAGTGAGGATGGCGGTCTTGCCGCTGTTGTTGGCCCCAACAAGAATCGTCGTCTGTGGATCCAGGTCCAACTGGACCTTGCCTAGGCGTCGAAACTTGCACAGCTCGACGTACCGCAGAGTGATGGTTCCCGGCGGAGCTGCTGCCTTTGCTGGTGCTGGAGCTGCTGCCTTAGCTGGTGCTGGTGCTGCTGCTGGCTTGCTCATGGCGATGTGCCTCCCGTATTAATTGGCCACGATTGCCATGGCGTTGATACAAGAGGCTGCCTTGCCGCCGGTCGCGTCCGCGCGTGCTATGCCGAGCCCCTCCCTTTGCCCCAATTAGACTTCAAGCAGCGGCTGGTGGCCCGAGGGCGGCGAGATTTCGGGAAGGGTTAACGTATCGCTTGATGCGTGTCTGCAACAAGTCGACAAGCAGCCAAGCTCGTCGAAGTACGGATCCTCGCGACCCCAAGCTGACGCCAGCCTGTTGAAGAAGCTAACTTTAGTGACCCGCTCGCCGACTCTACATCCCACCTTAAGGCCTTGCACCCGAACTGCTCGAAATCCAGAAACAGAATCACGTCCGCCTAGCTGAAATGTTCTATTGCGGTGTGGCTAGAAGAACGCTGAGCCTAAGTCCTAGCCCAACAGGGGGAAGCGGCGATGCATGGTCTAGTTCAACAGTCAAATGCAGGGCTCTGCTTCAGATTCATCCGACTTGTCTGTGCGGCGAAGCTCCGCAAGTGCTTCTGACGCGGTGTCAAAAACCACCAGCGCCAGCAGCATCACCATTTGCGCCCCTGCCAGTTCTCTCTTCCCTTCGAGGAAGGAACTCGCCCCCCCTTTTTGGCCGGCCTGAATGTCGGGGTAACGGCGGTCCAGATCGGCCAGCCAGACTTTCGGGTAAACGAGTGGCACAAGCTGCAGGATACGGTTGACACACCCCTTGCGATCCTTGCCGAGTCCGATCTTCTCAGCCCGTCGGAGAATGCTGCCTGCACATACGGACGCACTGAAGGTCAGACCTCCCTCCAGAATTGCTGCGCAAAGGCTGGAGTATTCGGTAAGCTTCCGGTGTGTTTTGAGCTCTTCGGCATCGATGTCGTCGGGGATGTAGCTGTCGAAATGATCGGGTGGTCCAACGTCGATGTGGCCAAGGCTTGTCTTCTCCAAGGCAGTGCCATGCTTGTGGCACCAGACCTGGCCAGGGAGCTGATGAGAGCAGCGCCAGAAAGTCTCTCCCCAAAAGTCCATGTCCTCCCGTTGGCAGTCCGGGCACGTCCAGGCGAATTGCCGCGTTTTGCGCATGAGGTCCGTTCGACCGTAAGGGCTCTCGATGTAAGCCTCAACCTCTGCTTCTCCGGCAACGCGTCGCATACATGCCGTGAACGGCCACACGGAATGGCGGAAGACCAGGTCGGGAATGGATGCTCCCGTGTGGTCTGAGATCAACTTGACAAAGGACTCCGGTCGCATCGCTAGCTTGGTTTCCCCAAACGCCCGCTTTGTGTTGAGTGCTGCGCATGTGTCCTCAGCGTCGCGAAAGTTGTTGTGGAAGCGAATGTGGCCCCTGAAACCCTTGAGCAGCTCGTCGGGGAACAGTTGATTTCTCATGTCCATCTCAGCGTCTCCTTTGAAGATCCTCTCGTGGCTTTGCAGAGGGGGTGAAAGAACCTGATCCGAGGGCTCCCAGGCTTTCGATGACACTGCTCAGTGCCTCGGCGTGCTTGTTTGTGCCGTCCCAGACTTTCGACAGCGCCGTCATGAGAGGTGCGCAAGACTGAACATCCTTGACTCCGACAGTCTTGGTCTGACTTTGCACATAAATGCATACTGCATCCGTGCTCTCGCTGTCTCTGATTCGACGTCCATTGAGAATTCGGCTGACTTGGGATTGGCTGAGACCCGTTGCACTTGCGATTTCAGCCTGGCGCAGGTTGAGTGCTTCGACTGTCGACCTGGTTTGCTGGAGTCGGGCCTTGAGTACGGTGTCTTTCATGCCTCAATTAGTGCATAAATGCATTAACTGAGTCAAGTCAAACGGAAGCCACCAACAAGTGGCTGCGGTCGTGCCTGTGTGGAGCGATGCCGACTAGAACAGCGGCAGTTGATCTTTGGCCGAGGGGATGGTCCCCACCGAATCAGCCAGGGCGGCTTTCGTGTTGGGGAGACGATCGAGGTGCCGCAGTTGTGGCTTGAGCTCGGGCACCTGCTGATAAATCTCCCAGAGGGCGAGTTTTCGGCCGGCACGTGCGGATCTGGCGCCACCCTGTAGCGCCGTGCATGCGGCCCGCACTCGATCGCAAAGGTCTCGATCCCGCCGCTCCCATGACAGCGACGCATTGTTCGACCCCGGTAGCCTCGGTCGAGCATCCATCAGCTTCGTCAGCCAGTCTCTGTCATTGCGGTACAGCCATGCGAAGTCCGCTTTGTGTAGATGACGCAGTTCTTTTCGACTCGCTGTCGGATGTGCTTCCATCCCCTGTATCCAGTCTTCTCTGCGCTTGCATTGCTCACGCGCGCGCCAAGCCTGAGTCCAGGCCAGGTGCAGTCCTGGTTCGGTTCTGAGCGTGGTCGTGATGGTCTGCACCGACACCGAGAATCTTGATGCAGCCTCGGCCTTCGAGATCCCCTGGCGCAAGGCATCGTGCAGACTGGAACGGAGCACGACGTCAAGCTTCTTCGGGCGCCGCGCCGGAGCAATGCCTGCTTGAGCGGCCCATGCCATGGCTGTGCCGGTCGCAACACCCACCTGAGCGGCGGCTCGGCTGGCGGAATAACCTGATCCTGCCATCAGTGCGATGCACAAGGATCGCTGCGGATGTGCAACCGTTTCCGAGATGGTTGACTCTCTGGCGGTGGTTGCCTGCGCAGATTTGGCTTGGGCTGGGGGTGATGATCTGTAGGACGTGAGGAACTCGGCCCAGTCTGTGTACAGCCAGCAGATCAAACTGAGGTGGCGAAGTGGATGGGTCCGCGCTCGTTGGATCGAGCGGATCAACTGAAGCTGCGAATAGGCAGACTTCTCGTCAACCACCAAGGCTTCCAGGCCAACCACCTTGGAGAAGCTCTGGCTGAATTCCGCGAAGGATGCGCAGGCACTCTGCGCATGCAGCCCTCCAGACGATGTCAGGAAGCCCCGCTCGGCAAGCCTGAGTCTGAGTGTGCTGACCAGATGGACAGGACTGAAGTGAACTTCCAAGGGAGTGGTACCGAGTGCTTCACACATCAGGCTGAAACGCCTCAGATCGGGGTGCTCCAACACCGATTCATCTGCTATTCGATTGGTGTAAGGACCTTCCAGCATCGCCTCGTCAGGGAGGAACCATCCGAACCGACCCACACCGGTCGACTTGAGCATGGACACATCAAGAACACGTTCATGCACTCGGCACAACCACACCCCTGGGAACTGGTGCACAAGTCGCCAATAAGGCGGATGACCGACCTCCACGTCCCGTATCGCGCACTCAGTGCAGAACTTCAAGGGGTGGTTCGCTCTGAACCGACTTGTCAGTAGCCCCAGCTGAAACTTCAAGGACTTGATCCCTGGGCCACGCATGGCCCGCATCGCGTCCGCTGCGCTTGACGGCGATCGGAAGGGGAGGAAGTACGGAGCCATCGTGTGGTGTTCGATGACTTCAAGTGCAGTCCCAAGTGCGCCACAAGTTGCTTCAACGAAGTTATCGAGATGGCTTGGCAGATCGTGTGCGTGTCCGCCGCTTCGATGTCCAAAAAGAATCTGCGATGTTTGGTGATGTCGAAGCGCTAAAGAGAGCCTGTGATAGCGACTGCACAAGCTGTAGAGAGTCTCATTCTGCAGCCATCTGAGCGGAAATCCGAACGCTGCATCGGGCAACATCAAGTGCTTGTTGGTGTGCTGTCGTTCCATACTTCAGTGTGAAGTTTGCTGTGTATAAGATATACAAACGCAAAATAGTCGGATCGACAGAAGACGGACAAAAACACTCAAAAAGAGAAGGGAAGGAAGCTCTATTACAGCGCGATAGATCATTCGGCACAAGAGTGTTTTCCAGACTTTTCAAGGTCACATAACCCTGAACCAATGAGGAGGCAACAGAAGGACAGTGAAAGAGGCTGATCAACAGCGCTTCTTGCACTACCTTGCACGTTGAACCACATCAAAGGACATGGTCGCGATGACGGACTCGAGTGATCGGTGCAACGAGATCAAGGGCTACTTTGAAGCCCACGGGCGCGCCATAGGCGAGTGGGCCGATCTGAGAGGATTCAAGCGATCCCTCGTGTACGCCGTTCTCAACGGACGTGCGTTGGGCAGGCGAGGCAGATCGCATCACATCGCTATGGCACTGGGTCTGAAGAAGGATCCTCAGATGCCCGTGACACCAGATCTTCGAGAGTTTTTTGCCATGGCTGGCGATGCCAGCGCGCATCCCATGGCTGGTGGCGCTGACGAAACCATTCCCAGAAAGGAGGCTGTATGACCTCACCACCCTAGAGCATTTTCACGGGGACTGGAAAGGCGCAAGGCCTGCGTTTCTTGGGGAAACGGCAGGCCCTACTGAGTCAGTGATTTGGTTCGTGACTTGACTCTATGCTGCATCAGCTTGAACCGGCTGTCAAGCCGGGGCTGGGTCCTCCTGTGCGAGCGAAAACATTCCAGATGTGCTCGCCACTACTGCGTACCCGATCGAGCATGCGTGCTGCCTGCGTTCAGGCTGTGCTCCCGTTCGATCGGCTGTCTGTCCACGCAAGAACAGGAGTCACACCATGCACACGATCTGGAGCAGCTCGCCCACCAAATGCGAGCAGATGAGACATCGGGCGCGCAACGCGCCTGGCTGGGATAGTCAGCACACACCGGCCATCCAAGCGAAACCACGCCAGGCGCCTTCCGTGTCCTGGGCCTATCGGGTTGAGCATCCTGAACTGGGAAAGGTGATCAACGCGCTTTCCAGACCAGAGTACGACCTGCTGTTCGTCGCGCTGTTTCATCCAACGCTCTTTGACCTGCACGATCAGTTTGCGTTTGACGTTCTGCCAGGCGTTCATCCATTGCACGGGCATCCCGACCTGATTGGCACGATCACGCCCTCTCACCGGGGTACGTTGGCCATTGCTCGCGATCTCGGTGTGATGAGTTCTCACCCGAAAACGTTCATGCCGTCAGCGATCGATCCAGACGAAGGGCATTGGGTTGCCCGGCCGCTGCTTGGGGATTTCATGCTCTTCCTCTTCGACGATCAGGGACCCTACTGTCTGCACTTTGACATCAAGCACGAAGAGGGAGCACATGACAAGCCGGGCCCCGAAGTCGTCGCATCCCGCCAAGGTGATCGAAGTAAAAAGAACGCCTCTGCAAAGCTCAGGATCAAGGCACAGTACCTTGCAGAGATCGGGATTCGCGTCGTCTATCTGCACCCCGGTCAAGTCGACCTGGAGGTCGCCAGAAATCTCCGCTTTCTGTTTGCATGGATGGTGCGTGCTTCCACGCTCAAGCCAGATCAGCAAGATCAGCTCATCGAGCTCTTCCAACGCGGCATCGAAGATGGGACGCCGCCGGCAATGGTCATCTCCACTTGCGCAGCGAGGTTCGGCTGGTCTCCCGAGGAAGGTCGGCGGGTTCTCTTCCAGGCCATCTGGACGAAGCGACTTCGTGTCGATCTTTTCGACGCCATCCTGATCGACCAGCCTCTCTATCCGGAGACCAGGGACGTCATCGGCGAGTACGCCCACTGGTTTGTGAGGTGAGCCATGGCCGCGCCCAGTCAATTCTTTTCTGATTCTGGCTACTGCACGCTCAAACCTGGCGTGCGGTACCACAGGATCGCTGGCAACAGCGCATCTCGATGCGTCTTGCTCGTGTCATTTTCGGCGACACCCCATCCAGCCTACGACTTGCAGATCCTTACCAACGACCAGTTCTCCTTCGCAAAGGGAGAGCGACTCATCACGAACGCGGAAGATGCGGTCTGCATGCCTCCCTGGCTGGAGCGTCTGGAAGGGAAAAACCTCGACCGCATCGATCTCGTGCGCGACAAGGCGAAAGTCGAACATGCGGAGATTGCCCACAAGCGCCATTTCTGTGTCGCCGAGGTCTTGCAGCGCTGGCCTCAGCTGCTACTACAAGACGATTTCATTCGTGCGATGAACGCCGTGATCCGTGGGATCCGACCATCTCAGAACGAAACCCGTGTGAGGCTGTGGTTCTTCACCTACCTGGCCTTCGCGCAGAACATCTGGTCGCTACTGCCCGCCTACTTTGAAGAAAACACCCCCGCGCTCCCGGTTGGCCCGACCTCCCCTAAGCGCGGTAGACCGTCCACCGAGGGAAATCAGCATGGATTCAACTGTGATGGCGAAATGGTTGAAAAGTGCGTGGACGGATACCGCTCGTTCCCCGAAAAAGGGAAGGCGTGGTACGAGATCTATGCTCACGTCCTAAACAACCGGTTCGGCTGCGTGGCTCATTTTCGCAACGCTGAAGATTTCGAGATTCGACAACCAGAGGGAAAGCCGTACCCATCACTGGGGCAGTTCAAGTATCACGTAAGAAACGCTATCCCACAAATCGAGCGTGACATCCTCCGCTTCGGAAAGACGCGCACCAGGAACCGCAACACGGCGCCGGAAGGCTCCTACACGGCGGAACTGGCCTATCTGATGGAGAAATTCGAGGTTGATGCCTTTACTGTCGAGGCGCACCCCACCTCGATCAAGACAGGCGGCGTTGCGCCAAGACTGTACGTTGTACGAATCATCTGTATCGCGTCTGGCCTCATCGTGGGAATCGGATTTGGCATTGGTTCAGAGGATGCTGACGCGTACAAGTCGGCGCTGTTTTGCGCTTGTGTCGACAAGGCCTATTTTTGTTCGCTGTACGGTCTCAAGATTGAACCTGAGCAGTGGCCCAGTATTGGCCTTGGGCTTGAATACATTCCCGACAGAGGGCACGGGTCCTGTAACGAAGTTGTCGAGAAGCTTCGGGGCATTGTGGGCGTGACCGGCATGCCGCCGACAAGTGAGCCGCAGTCACATGGATCAATTGAGTCGAGTCACCCTCGGGAGCCAAAACGAGAGGGGATCAAATTCTACAAAGTCAGCAGGTGTGATGTGATTGGCTTGGCTCGCGCCGCCATCTTGGACGCCATCCAGCGCAATGCGTCCTCTGATTGCACCCGGAGATTGACGCTGGAGATGTCCAAGGCCCATGTTGTTCCCACTCCCATAGGCATCTGGAACTACCTGGACGGAGTTGGACGCAACGCAGCTCAAAGCGTCGAGAAAAAAACAGCCATCAGGCTCTTCACGACACCTGTGGAGTTCAAGATGAAGCGTGGCCAGCTTCTGCTGGGCACGACCCATTACACCTCTGGGGAACTGAAAGCCACTGGTCTTCTGGATCAAAGCAAACGCCTGGATACCATTCTCCTCGAAGGATTCGCTTTGCGGATGTGCGCGCGCAAGACATGGATCTGCGTCGGGATAAATGTTATCGAGGTTGAGCTCAACTTTCCGTACCGATGCGGCAAGGAGCAGAAATTCATTCCGCTCTCGCTGGTCCTTGAACACGCGCAGGTTGTGACCGACGGCGTGAGCAAGACGGAAACCCGAAAAGCAGCCGCGAAGTTGCACACCTTGCAGAGCGCAAAGGAGATGATCTCTGGCGCGAATTGCGCAGTCCAAGAGCGGAAAGGCGCTCCCAAGATTCGCTCACACGATCTCGAGCGCGAGAGAAGAACTGTGGCAAGGAAACGAAATCATGGGGGCGCAAAATGAACCAAATATCTGCTTGGCTCGCCTTGGAGGACCTGCTTGCTTTGTCGGACACCGAGATCATCGCCAGAATCACGCTTGGAGGTGATCGGTCGCCTGGCCTGCCATCGATCAGCGCGCACCTGGCGAAGGACAAGTTAAGGAGCGTCTTGAAGTCTGTGTACGTTCCGTCGCACCAGGTGCTTCGCATCATTGTGCGAGCGCTGGTGATGATCCAAGACCACTACCTTCTTCACTATGCGAGTCCACTCGACTATCGGAGGGGTATCAACAGTCTTAGAAGCCCTGTCCCTACTGCGTTGCCCTTGTGCCTGACAGGGCTTCCAGGTGTTGGCAAGACAGAACTGGCGATGGCAATCGTGAGGCTGATCCAGGATCAGTTCCTTGCGAACATCGGGGACGACTACGCCCCCGCACTTTTGACTCCATGCAGGTACATCAAGATCACCGCGGGCAGCTCTTTGCTGAATAACTTTGGGAAGATCGTGTTTGGTGACGCAAAGAATGGGAACAAGCTCACCTTTGACGACCTCACGGGCATGGGTGCGAGGAAACTCTACCGCGAGGGGCTTGCGATGCTGATTCTCGACGAAATGCACCTGATCGCGAGAGGCACGAACGCGAGCGTGAACATCGTCAAGCTCCTGACACTTGCCGCAGATTGTGGCCCCCCTCAGTTCCATATCTCCAACTTCCGCAATGTCGGAAAGATCATGGGAAGCGGGTGGGAGGTGACTGGTCGGCTCATGACCGAGTGTGTGGTCATGACGCCTGAACTGAGCGACGATCCCGCGGAGCTTGAGCTCAGACGTGTTTATGAGGCGGTCACATGTGGTGTTGTCCCAAACGACGGGGAGTTTTGGTCACACTTGAACGCAATCACCTTTCGTGTCCACCGGACGCGTATTCACCTTCTGAGCCTCGCCTTTGAAATCACACGCACGGCATCACGATCAGTGATCTCGATCGCCGACCTTAAGTCAGCTGCCCTGACCTCTCAGTTTGCTGTAAACCGCCTGCAGGTTGACGTCCTGTCCAAAATGGCAATCGATGGAAAGACGCCAAAAGGCCACAAGGATCTTGTGTGTCCACTTGGTGCGCACTTTGCCTTTCCCTCGGATGCCAAGCAGGCTGCCATCGCTGCGGAGGAGACCGAAATTGACGCGGCGGTGGTGCGGTCGTCGTTGACCCCTGCAGAGGCGAAGGCCATTGACGATCTTGAAGATAAAGAGAATAAGAGCATCAAGCAGACGAAAAAGAGGCGCCCCAAGGCTGACTACGACTCATTGCTTGCGTCTGTTGAGGGCCGCTGATGCAGAAGTGAAAAGTCGCCTTCTAGGAGTTTCCTTCAGCTGTCTCTCAACATGTGACATAAAGCACTCGGCGTCCTCCTGCAGGCCCGCCCCGCGACGGACACAATACTGAAATGACTACATTTGCCGAATCCCTGAAGAAAGAAATCGCTCGCGTTGCCAGGAAGGAGCTCCGAGACGAGCTCCTGAGCCTGCGCAAGTCTTCCGCGAGCTTTCGCTCAGACATTGCTGAGCTAAAGCGAAAGATCAAAGGGCTGGAGTCGCAGGTGAAGGTGCTGAGTCGTGCAGCCCCAAACCTCCCTGCGGCTCCCCGTGAGGCGCCGGCGGTCACTCGTGGGAAGCCCGGGCGCAAAGTTGTGTTTGGTGCGGCGGAGTTGCTGGAGCTTCGCAAGCATCTGGGATTTACCCAGGCCCAAATGGCCGAGCTCTTGGGCGTCTCTTCTCTTTCGATTTACAAGTGGGAAAGCGGGCAGGTAACGCCCAGGGCTGCACAGCTGGAGAAGATCTTCGCAGTTCGAAAGATCGGCAAGCGTGAGGCGAACGCCCGCATCAACGCCGACTGATTCGAGCGGAGGGTGCCTGTGAAGCTCTTGAGCTTCAACGCTATATGACGATGGTGGGTTGTTTCTACTGAACAGCTGCTCGGAAGCAGTCAATTTCGACTCGAGCCCAGGGAGCCCGATGGACAAGAAGAATCTCTCAGAAAGCGACATCTGCGACAAGTTCATCCGCCCGGCCATGGAAGCCGCCGGGTGGAATGGCATGGATCAAATCTATCGCGAGTTCCCCCTGCGCGCCGGACGCGTGGTCGTTCGTGGCCAGAAGTCGTATCGCGACAAGACTACGGTACTCCGCGCCGATTACGCGCTTTTCTACAAGCTCAACATTCCATTGGCCGTGGTCGAGGCCAAAGACAACACCATGGCCATGGGTGCGGGCATGGCCCAGGCCATCAACTACGCCCAGCTGCTGGACGTGCCCTTCAGCTTCTCCTCCAACGGAGATGGTTTTGTGTTCCGCGACGCCACCATGACCACTGGTGTGTTGGAACAGACGATTTCCCTAGAAGAGTTCCCTAGCCCGGCCGAGCTCTGGAAGCGCTATTGCGATTGGAAGGGCTGGACGCCTGAGGTGGCGCGCGTCGCCGGGTTTGACTACTCCCCCAGCAAGACCCCGCGCTACTACCAGCTCAATGCCATCAACCGCACGGTCGAGGCCATTGCTGGCGGTCAAAACCGGGTGCTCTTGGTCATGGCGACCGGCACCGGCAAGACCTATACCGCCTTCCAGATCATCTGGCGACTCTGGAAGAGCGGCGCCAAGAAGCGCATTCTGTTCCTTGCCGATCGCAACATCCTGATCGACCAGACCATGGTCAATGATTTCCGCCCCTTCAAGGGTGCCATGGCCAAGCTCTCTCCGAACGCCAAGGGTGTGGAGCGGGTGGATGCGCAGGGTAGCGTCACCATCGACGATGTGGCCCTGGCGGTCAACAAGACCACCAAGCAGGTCGATAAGAGCTACGAGATCTACCTGTCTCTTTACCAAGCGGTCACCGGCACAGAAGAAGAAAGCAACATCTACAAGCAGTTTTCGCCCGACTTCTTCGACCTCATAGTGATCGACGAGTGCCACCGTGGCAGTGCGGCCGAAGACTCGGCCTGGCGCGACATCCTCAATTACTTCGAAAATGCCACCCAGATCGGCCTTACCGCCACGCCCAAGGAAACAGACGCGGCTTCCAACATCCACTACTTTGGGGAACCGGTCTACACCTACAGCCTCAAGCAGGGCATTGAAGACGGCTACCTCGCGCCGTACAAAGTCATTCGCATCGACTTGGACCGCGACACATTCGGATGGCGTCCCACCGAGGGCATGACCGATAAGGCCGGCAACCTGATCGAAGACCGCGTCTACACCGGCGCCGACATGAACCGAAAGCTCGTGCTGGAAAAGCGCGATGAAGCCGTGGCCGCCAAGATCACCGAGTACCTCAAGGCCACCGACCGCAATGCCAAGACCATCGTGTTCTGCGAAGACATCGACCACGCCGCCCGCATGCGCCAGGCGCTGGCCAACGCCAATGCCGACATCTGCGCCACCCAACCTAAGTACGTGGTGCAGATCACCGGTGACAACCAAGAAGGCAAGCGCGAGCTCGACAACTTCATCGACCCCGAGAAGACCTACCCGGTCATTGCCACCACGTCCAAGCTAATGAGTACAGGGGTCGACGCGCAGACCTGCAAGCTCATCGTGTTGGATCAGAACATCCGCTCGATGACATTGTTCAAACAGATCATCGGCCGCGGCACCCGACTGCGCGAAGACCTGGGCAAGAGCTGGTTCACCATCATGGACTTCAAGCGTGCCACTGAGCTTTTTGCAGACCCAGCGTTCGATGGCAATCCGGTCCAGATTTACGAGCCCGACGAAGGCGATCCTATCGAGCCGCCTGTCGTCGATGATCCGACCAGACCGCAGCAGCCCGGCGAGGATCAGCCGTCCCTTGGTCCAACCACCGTCGGTCCCGGCGAGGGGGGAATCATTGAGCCCAAGAGGTACATCGTAGGAGGCATGGTCACTGTCGCCGTCGCACGCGAGCGTGTGCAGTACCTCAACGCCGACGGCAAGCTGATCACTGAAAGCCTGCGCGACTACACCCGCATCAACCTAGCCCGCAAATACGACTCGCTCGACAAGTTTCTGCAAGCCTGGAACGATGCCGACCGAAAAGCCGCTCTCATCGAAGAGCTGGAGCGCCAAGGCGTGCTCATCGAAGCTCTAGCAGATGAAGTCGCTCACACCGGCCTGAAAGACCTAGATCCATTCGACCTGCTGCTGCACGTGGCCTACAACAAACCGCCACTCACCCGGCGCGAGCGGGCCAACCGCGTCAAGAAGCGCAATGTGTTCACACAGTACGGCCCCATGGCCCGCCAAGTGATCGAAGCCTTGCTCGATAAATACGCTGACGAAGGCATCGCCACACTCGAAGCCAACAACGTGCTCAGCCTGCCACCGGTCAACCAGCTGGGTCTGCCCGTGGAGTTGATCCGAAGTTTCGGTGGGCGCCCACAATACTTGGCTGCACTGAACACCCTGGAGCGCGAGCTTTACGCGCCTGCGTCACCTTGACCCCTTCCTTCCTCTCTTTTCCGAATCTCCCGAACGCATGTCCAACCTCTCCCCCGTCATCAAATCCATTCAGGACATCATGCGCCAGGACTCCGGCGTTGATGGAGACGCCCAGCGTATTTCGCAACTCACGTGGCTGCTGTTTCTCAAGGTCTTTGACTCGCTTGAGGAAGAGCTGGAACTCACCCGCGACGCCTACAAAAGCCCGATTCCGGAGAGCATGCGCTGGCGCAATTGGGCCGCTGACCCAGAAGGCATGACTGGCGATGTGCTGCAAGACTTCGTCAACACCGAGCTGTTCGTCACTCTGAAGAACCTGCCGGCCGACCCGGTGCGCAACCCGCGCGGCTATGTGGTGCGTGGCGTCTTTGAAGACGCCTACAACTACATGAAGAGCGGCCAGTTGCTTCGCCAGGTGATCAATAAGCTCAACACCATCGACTTCAATCGCCAGAGTGAGCGCCACCAGTTCAACGACCTCTACGAAAAGATCCTCAAGGACCTGCAGAGCGCCGGCAACGCGGGCGAGTTCTACACACCCCGCGCCGTCACACAGTTCATGGTGGACATGGTCAATCCCCAGCTGGGCGAAACTGTGTTCGACCCCGCCACCGGCACCGGCGGCTTCCTCGTTTGCGCCATCGAACACCTGCGCAAACAGGTCCAGTCCACCGAAGACGACACAGTGCTGCAGCAAAGCATTCGCGGAGTTGAGAAGAAACAGCTGCCCCACATGCTGTGCGTGACAAACCTTTTGCTCCACGGCGTCGAAGTCCCGAGCAACATCCGGCACGACAACACGCTCGCCCGCCCGTTGCGCGAAGTCACCCAGGCCGACCGTGTGGACGTGGTGCTCACCAATCCGCCCTTCGGCGGCATTGAAGAGCCCGGCATCGAGCAAGGCTTCCCGGCCGATGTGCGCACCAAGGAAACAGCCGACCTGTTCCTGGTGCTCATCAAGCACATCCTGAAAGTGAACGGCCGGGCCTCCCTGGTGTTGCCCGACGGCACCCTGTTTGGCGAAGGCGTCAAAACCCGCATCAAGGAACAGCTGCTGACGGAGTGCAACCTGCACACCATCGTGCGCCTGCCCAACGGCGTGTTCGCCCCGTACACCGGCATCAAGACCAACCTGCTGTTCTTCACCAAGGGCCAGCCGACACAGCACATCTGGTACTACGAGCACCCCTACCCCGAGGGCGTAAAGAGCTACAACAAGACCAAGCCCATCCGTATAGAAGAGTTCGACGCCGAAAAATCCTGGTGGGGCAGCGCGGTCGATGGCTTTGCCGCCCGAGTGGAAAACGAACGTGCCTGGAAGGTGAGCATCGACCAGATCAAGGACGCCAACTACAACCTGGACCAGAAGAACCCGCACGCGTTGGACGCGGTGAGCCACGACCCCGAGGTGCTGCTGGCCGACTACGCCAGGCTGCAGGCCGAAGCGCAGGCCCTGCGGGACCAGCTTAAGGCCATCCTGGCAGAATCGCTGAGCGGAGCCCGCGAATGAGTGCGGTGATGAAAGTCCGAGAACACAGCGCCGAGCACTTGAGTGCCCTGCAGCCACCGCTGGTGCAGCACTTTGAGCTGATGGCCACTGCGCCGAGTGGTGTGGCAAAACTACGCGAATTGATCTTGACGCAGGGGGTACGAGGCAAATTGCTACCGCAAGACCCGAGTGATGAACCGGCGAGTGAGCTACTGGAGAAGATTCAATCGGAGAAGGATCGACTGATCGAGGAAGGGAAGATCAAGCGAGGAAAACCGCTGGCTGAGATTCCTAAGCAGGACGAGCCGTTCTCATTACCTCACGGCTGGGTATGGGTTAGATTGAACTCGTTGCTTCAAAAGATCGGTGCAGGTAGCACGCCTCTCGGAGGAAGGGAGGTTTACGTTCCCAATGGGGTGAAGTTCCTACGCTCGCAAAACGTCTGGAACGACGGACTTCGCCTCGACAGCGTTGCCTTCATCAAGCCTGGGACACATGCAAAGATGAATGGAACGGTCGTTTTTGCAAACGACCTTTTGTTCAATATTACTGGCGCATCAATTGGCCGATGTGCAGTAGTTCCCAGCAACTTTGATGAAGCCAACGTCAGCCAGCACGTGACCATCGTTCGTACGGTGATGCCAGAACTGAACGAGTTTTTGCACAAGGTGCTGATCTCTCGGCACGTTCAACAAACTGTCATGGACGTCCAAGTTGGTGTATCTCGCGAGGGACTGAGCATCGCCAAGCTGGGGCAATTCCTGATCCCATTGCCTCCCCTCGCCGAACAATCCCGCATCGTCACCCGCGTCGAAGAACTCATGCGCCTGTGCGACGCCCTCGAAGCCAATGGCAGGCTCGAAGATGCGCAACACGCGCAGCTCGTGCAAACCCTTCTGGCCGCGCTGACCGCCAGCACCACCCCAGACGAACTCGCCGACAACTGGCAACGCGTCGCCACCCACTTCGACCTCCTACTCGACCGTCCCGAAGCCGTCGACGCCTTGGAGCAAACCATCCTGCAACTGGCTGTTCGCGGCTTGTTGGTGCCTCAAGACCCTAGGGAGGAGCCTGCGAGCGAGCTGGTGAAGAAGATTCGTGCTGAGAAGTACAGTCTGGTTGCAGAGGGCAAGATTAAGTCGGACAAGTCTTCGGCGCCAGTTCCTTTGGACGGGTTGCCTTTTGGATCGCCTACGGGGTGGTCTTGGGTAAGGCTTGGAGATGTCTGGCAAAGTTCCTTCTATGGACCACGGTTCAGCAATGAGGAGTATGTGAGTACTGGTGGAATCCCCACAATCAGAACAACCGACATGACCAATGGCCAGATAGTCCTGCGAAACCCGCCTCGAGTAAATGTGCCGCTTGCAAAGTATGACTCCTACCTGGTCAGGAAAGGTGATTTGCTTGTGACTCGCTCTGGCAGTATTGGCGTCATGGCGCTGTTCGATCTGATGATCGATGCAGTCCCGAGCGCTTACTTGATTCGGATCCGCTTCTCCGAACATGTGTATCCGAACTTCTTCCTGAAGTACTTTCAAAGCGAACTGGGTCAGAAGCAACTCGGTCTAAGCACGACATCGGTAGGCGTTCCGAACGTGAGTGCGTCAAAGATGGCTGAGTTTTTTGTTCCTCTTCCACCTCTTGCTGAACAGGTTCGTATCGTCGCCCGTGTCGAGTCCCTGCGCCGAGTGTGCAATTGCCTGCGCGAGCGCCTCGTTGCTCGCCAGACCACCCAAGTCCTTCTTGCCGATGCCCTGATCGGCGAGGTGGCCTGAGCATGTCGTTCGTCGGCGAAGCCACGGGGGTGTTTGGTCTGCTGGGCAAAACATGGAGCCTGCTGCGTGACCGCCTGGACCCAGCCCGCGCACAAGCTAAGCGCCTCATCGAAACCCTCGAGACATACGGCGTCGCCCGCCAGCAAATCCCCCGCCTGCTGCCTCACGAACTGAAGCTGCCCAACGCCGCTTTTTCGACACCCGACAAGCTGAAAGACAAAGTCACGCCCGAGCTGCTGGACTGGGCCGCCGGCTATCTGGCTATCAGCCGTTCATGGCTCGATGGCATCGAGGAGATGTCTCACTTGGTGGAAGACCACTACAAGTCGCCGGAAGGCTATCGCGAGTGGCTTGCCAACCGCCTTGAAGTCGCTCCCACCGTGTCCCGTTTCCTCGCCGTCTTGAAGCCGCTTGGCCAGGAAATTCCGAGCGGTCACGGACCGCTCTGTCTGACATACGAGGAAACCACCGACGGCCTCGACGGCAGTGAGTTCACCCGTTACTGGCTTTTGTCGGATCAATGGAGTCTTCACCACGCGCCATGCCTCGAAAACCTCCTTGCTGTGATCGCAGTCGCACGTTCTTTGGGTGTCAGGGTACTGGGAAGCGACATCCCTCTGCGCGATCTCCAACAACTGGAAGCGGGCAAGAAACTGATCCCCGAGGTCATGAAAAGTCGTCGTGGCCAGTGGCACCCAGAAGACCTCGTTGATCCCTTGCCGGGTAAAGACTCGGAATGGCGGCAGGCGCTTTGGACGGGCGCTCAGGGTTACCTTGCGAAGGCTGGAATGGTTGCCCACGATCTCGACGTTGATCGGCCTGCAGCCATGCCGCCGGCGCCGCGCGCTTAAGTCCCGTCTAGCCCAGCAACAGTAGAACACCGGAGAAGCCCACCATGCCCATCCAGCACGCCATCTGGCAAGTCGGACAACAACCGTTGCCGCTCAAGAACTGCAAGTTGCCCAGCGAGCAACTGCTGGAGGAGATGATCGTCAGCGACCCGCGAATCCTGTCCAGTGAGTGGATGCTGATCGGGCGACAGGAGATCACCTCGTTCGGTGGCCGCATCGACCTGTTGGCCATCGCACCCGACGGCTCACTGGTGTTGATTGAGTTGAAGCGTGATCGAACACCGCGCGAAATCGTCGCCCAGGCTTTGGACTATGCGTCCTGGCTGCAAGGGCTTACGGCCGATCGCTTGGTTCAGATCTACAGCCGCTTCTCGAACGGCGGGAGTCTGGAAACGGCATTTCAGAACCGCTTCGGCGCTCCGCTGGACGAAGACTCCCTTAACCACACGCACCAGATCATCATCGCGGCGGCGGAGATTGATCCATCCACCGAGCGGATCGTCGGCTACCTCAACGAACGCGACATCCCGATCAACGTGATTTTCTTTCAGGTGTTCCAACACGGCGAACACCAACTGCTGAGCCGCACCTGGCTCATCGACCCGGGCGAAACGCAGGCCAACGCGGCTGTTGGCAAGAGCAACGTTGGCGAGAAGGAGCCATGGAACGGCGAGTACTACGTGTCTTTCGGTGACGCCACCAGCCGCAGTTGGGACGACGCACGCAAGTTCGGATACATCAGCGCAGGCGGGGGCACCTGGTACACCCAGACGCTCAAGATGTTGTCGCCCGGCGACAGGGTCTGGGTCAACATCCCCAAGAAGGGGTACGTTGGCGTGGGCATTGTTGAACAAGCCGTGCAACCAGCCAGCGAATTCACCGTGATGACCGATCATGGCGAACAGTCGGTGATGGAGGTGGTACTTCACGGCGCCAAGTACAAGGCGTTGGCGGATACGCCGGAATTGAGCGAGCAGTTCGTCAAGGTGAAGTGGATCGACACGCTGGAGGCCAACAAGGCCTTCAACGAGGTCGGTCTTTTTGGGAACCAGAACACGGTATGCCAGCCGACAACGCCGAAGTGGCGGCACACGGTGGAGAGGCTCAAGCAGGTGTTCTCGACGCCGTCTGCATAAGCGAGTTGTCACATCCAGGGAGAAGGAATTGAGATCCCCGAAATCGGTCAAGGCACTCGAGGAGCTGGGTCGTGTGCGGCTCTCGAAGTCCTACTTCATGAGAGATTTCCTCTACAGCGAGATCGCCAACCACTACGGCGTACCCAACATTCCTGAGAATCCTGACCTCGCCATCGAGACGGGGGCACGCCTGTGCGAAGACCTGCTGGAGCCTCTGCAACAGACGTTTGGGCGCGTGGCCATTCGGTCGGCGTATCGGTCGCCGACCATCAACGCGCTGGGCAATGAAAAGGGCGACAACTGCGGCTCGAACCAGAGCAACTATGCAGGCCACATCTGGGACCACCGCGACGAGAACGGGCACAGTGGAGCCATGGCTTGTGTGGTGTTGCCGTGGTTCGTTGATCGCTACGAGAAGGGTGCAGACTGGCGGAGCATGGCGTACTGGATCCACAACCATCTGCCATACAGCAAGCTCCAGTTCTTCCCCAAGCTGTGCGCCTTCAACATCGGCTGGCATGAGCAGCCCGCGCGCTCCATCTACAGCTACATCGAGCCCAAGGGACTTCTGCTCAAGGGTGATCCACCTATCGCTGCGCAAGCTTCGCTTTACGCGGATTTTCCAGGGCTTCAGAAATGAGAAGTGCGCTGTTTGTGGATTTCGACAACGTCTACTCCGGGCTTCGCAGACTCGACCCCGCAGTGGCTGAGCGCTTTGCCTTCCAGCCCATCAACTGGATTCGCTGGTTGACCGACTCACTGGTGGCTCCACCGCATGCGCCAGAGGGAGCCAAGCGGCGGCTCCTCGTGCGGCGGTGTTACTTGAACCCCCAGGCCTATCAGCGTTTTCGGCCAGCGTTCAACCGGGCTGGTTTTGAGATCATCGATTGCCCGCCCATGACCAGCGAAGGCAAAACCAGTACCGACATCCACATGGTGCTGGACGTCGTGGACCTGCTGCAGCACGAGGTGCACTACGACGAGTTCATCGTGTTCTCAGCAGACGCTGACTTCACGCCGCTCCTGCGAAAACTGCGGCGCTCGGACAGGCGCACGACGGTCCTGGCGGTCGGCTTTCCGTCGGCGGCGTACCAAGCTTCAGCCGACTTGCTCATCGACCAGGACAACTTCGTCCGGTTCGGACTTGGGTTTGCGGAACCCGAGCTCCCTGTTGCATCAGTCCCCACCCCAACAGCTCGTCCTTCGGCCGATGTCATCAAAGACGTCAAGGTGCTAATCACAAAGTGTGTCGCGGAGTCGCCCAAGCCGGTTGCGCTGTCCTCGCTTGCCAGCAAGGCACTCAAGGAGGTGGAAGGCTTAGATGCAGCCAATTGGGCGGGGTTTGGCGGCTTCAAAAGACTGGTGGAGACCATTCAGCTTCCGAAGTTGATGGTTGATTGGAATGCCGGCGCAGTACTGGATCCGATACGCCACGCCGCCAGTGCCCAGAAGGCGGAAGCTCATGTGGACGAGGTAGCTCTCGACACCGTTCTCGAGAAAGTGGCGCTCCTCGTTCAAAACGAGCTGGATCAGGCTGGGCGTCCTGTCCCATGTGCCCGTCTCGCGAAGTTGATCTTGGACCGCTACGGCGAACTCGCTGCGGACTGGGGTGGCAAGGGCTCATTCAGGGCGTTTTTGGACGAGCTAAATCTGGGCGAATTGAAAGTGAGCTGGGAGAACGGCGGCGGCCATGTCTTTGACTCACAGGCGCGAGCGACGTTGCTTGATTCGCCACCAGTGATACGAACGCCAGATTGGGGCCAGCAAGCACATCTGTTCCCGATCATTCAGCAGATTCATGCGGCAACAGGCATGCCGCTGATTTCGCCACGGGAGATGCAAGGCCTGCTCGGTGCGTTGGTAGCCGAGGTGGATGGCCAACCGTTTGCGCTGTCTGACACAGGCAAGCGAGTACGCGATCGTTGTCGGGAAGCGGGCCTAGGTGTCAGCCGAGCTGATGTCAGCTATGTCCTTAAAGGTATTTTGATCGCGGGCCACGAATTCGCTTCTGGCAACGATCATGTCTCTGCGTTGAGTGGCCGCTTTATCGAGAGCATGCGTGTGATTTGTGCGGGCGAGCAGATGGTGTTGGACGATGCGACTCTGGATTCCCTGCGTGAATGGAGCTCTGGTGCTGTGATCTGAGTTAGGTGCTATCGGGTGCTCCCATCATGTTCAAGATCACTAGAAGTAGCTAGCAGACTACCTAAGTTTTTTCGGTCAACCAACTTGAAGTCTCTTCCAACGTATGTGGGTGCACGGTCGCCAGCGCCACGGCTAAACTTCAGGATTCGGCCAGAAGCTGCCGTTGATAAACATCCGCTTCTGGGCGCTTCGCCGATCGAGCGGCCTGCGGGCCCCCGATGCCACGCTTGGGCACACGCCTCACTTTGCAAGATGACTGTCGCATCGACCAGCGGTCCCGGCATAGACGGCAACGCCAGTTGTTCGTTCGACGTGCGGACGTCAGCCACTTTGCGGGTGTGCGACTCCATACCATATACGAACGATAAGGGTAATCACTGATGCCCGAACCTTCTAGGGCAAATTAGCCTGAATCCTCTTAAGGAGGGTCCTATGTCAGTTGATGCAGCCAGACTTTTTATTAAGAGTGCCGAGTCGGACACGAGCATTGTGAATCAGGTCCTCGGTCTCAAAGGGGATGCTTCGAGAGTCGCAAGTGAAATTGCAACGTTGGCAAAGGCCCACGGTCACACCTTCAGTGAGGCCGACTGGGATGTCGCAATTCGTGAGTTCATATTTGATAAGGTCAAGAACAATCAGGTCACTCCCGAACAGTATCAGCAGGCGGCAAAGTACATAGCGGGCACGGGCAGTGTCATTTGCTGCTGCAGCTTCTGGTCCCGGACGACCTGACTGGTAGTGCGCTGGCAGTCACTCGTCGGTCGCATAGTAAGACAGTCCATCGAGAATGACGAGGCTGATGCGATCGGCCGTGACGTTCCGTTCTCGGTGGTGCTTCGTCCAATTGCGCTCCTCTGTGTTGAGCGCGTCCAAACCAAAGCAGGCCGCGCATTTAATGTGCTTGACGAACAAGCGCGACTGGACTTGGTTGACGATGCGTTGCGAGTCCTATCTGAAGCCACTCAGCTTCACCTGTATGCGGCGTTCCTTGCCTTCTTGGCAGAGTGTGATATCGCCCGCCTGCTGTTTCCGGCACGCATTGAGGAATCAGGTAGTGCTTCGTTCGACAGGTTCTGTGCGACTCTCGCTTGTGATCGGCAGTTCACCAAGGCTTGGGAGTATTTCGGCCCTACGGCGGGTGCGGTTGCACGACTTGTTTTGAACTGGATTTCCGGACGTGCAGAGTTTGTGCGTCGGGTCGATGAGTTTTCAAAGTCCAAGGTTGTCTCGCTCAGCCGTGGTCTCTCAGACCCACATCGCGGCGGACGCCAGGTCATTCGATTTGCCCTGTCCGAAGGGGCGACTTGGATCTATAAGCCCAGATCAATTCACATTGAAGCCGCCTTTGCTGAATTTACGGATTGGCTGCGAGGTACTGGTCTAACGCTCGCTCCTATCGTACCTGCTGTGGCGTTCCTTGGCCAAGACCATGGCTTCGTCGAGTCCGTGCAGCAGAGTCCTTGCCGGGACGAGCAAGAGGTAGAGGCCTATTTCCGACGTTGCGGAGCGCTACTTGCAACGGTTTGGTTGCTGCACGGAACAGATTTCAGCTGTGAAAACATTGTCGCGTGCGGGGCCATCCCCGTAGTCGTAGATTTGGAAGGGCTCTTTCACCCGTATCGAGAAACCCTGGATGATGCGAATGGATTGGCATCACGCGAGTTGGATCGATCGGTACTTCGCATAGGGATGCTCCCGCAATGGATGGGAGCTTCAGGGATGGCCCCCTTTGACGATTCCGCCCTTGGTTGCTCATTCGAAATCCCACGACGCTCGCTGGCCCCTCAGTGGGAGTTCGCAAACACTGACCAAATGCGCTGCGTGTGGGGTGCGGACTTCTTCCCGGAGTCAGCGTCCATTCCTTGGTTGGGGAACGATCGAGTGTCACCAGCCCAGTACTGGAACCATGTGCTGCAAGGCTTTCAGGAAGCCTACGCGCACGTTCTCTCTCTTCCAGAAAGAGACTTGCGTGCCCGAATTTCGCAGCTCACTCCATTCCCGACGCGGTTGATCGTTCGGCACACTACGTACTATGCATGCGCTCTTTTCGACGCGGTTTCACCGCGATCGTCGTTTGAAGTGCTCGATCGGCACTTGGAATCGGTGGGCGCTTTTGGAGTGCCCGTAGACGACATCATCAAGGTACGTGAGCGGATCGCGCTTAAGCGGCACGACATTCCGTGGTTTCCGAATACCGACACCGCCGCCAAGGAACTTCTAGTCGAAGAGAGGCTTGGACAGATTGGAAGTGCTGACGGCGCGCGACAGTCGAGATTTCTCGTCGCTAGCTTTGAGCTCCGCTTCCCGAGACGAGGCCTAGACACTGCCACTGCGAAGACCATTTCTCCGACCGATCTATTAGCCGAGGCCAAGCACCTGCTAGATCTGATCCTCCAAGAGCGCATGTTTGTGGCAGGAGATCGCATAGCTTGGACCGGTGCGACGTCTGCTGAGGAACATGGACATGACGTGATCGGTGTCCTCACGCCGGCGTTCTATAACGGACAACTGGGAATCGCCGTCGCATTTGGAGCCCTATATAGAGCTCACTCGGATGAGAGATACCTTGCCGTAGCCAAACAGTGCGCAATTCGCCCACAAGGGCTCTCTCTGGCGGAGAAGAATGTTGGCCTAGCCACGGGGGCAGGAGGCCGGATTGCCGCCCTATGTCTGCTGATTGAGATTACTGGAGACGGTGCCTTCTCGATAGAACTGCTGCAGTTGGTTCGCGACGAGCTTCAGCTCGTAGACAGGGCTTCGCTCTGCGACTTGGGCCTCCTAGATGGATGGTCTGGGATGGCGCTCGCACTCTGTCGCGTGCGTCGACATCTAGAACTGGAAACAACTACTTCTCTGATTGCGCTCTGCGCAGATCGCCTTGTGTCGCTTTCGAACAGCGAAACTCCTGTCGGCGCTGCTCACGGTTTGGCTGGTGTGGCCCAAGCGCTCCTCGCGTGCGCGGATTGCCTGGGCCGTGTTGATCTACGGTTGGCAGCGCACCGCCTTTTCGAACGAGAAGACTTGTACTTCTCTCACTCGGATTCCGGCTGGCTTGACGTGAGGTCAACTCCATCTAGGGTTCAGTACGGCTGGTGTTGGGGCAGAGTCGGGTCCTTGGTGGCGAGAGTTGGGACGCCACATTCGCGCTCTGTATCGGCGACCACCGCGTCTTTGGCGATGAGCGTCCAGCTAGCTGAGAACGATAGCCTTTGTTGTGGCACGAGCTCTGCCGTAAATGGGCTCTTAGACATAGGGCAAGACCACGCGGCGCAGTCGCTAGCGAAACGAATGGTGGAACGAGCCCGATCAGATGGCGGCTATAAGATCAAATCCCAAACCATTCCGTCGCTAGGGCTCTTTGACGGCATCGCTGGCATTGCCTACACGCTGCTACGCGCGCATCAACCGTTCGCCTTCCCGTCACCGTTCACTCTGAAGTAGGTTTTGCTGAGAGGAGCTCTGAGTAATAGCAACCTGACGGCGTACGGTACAAGACTGTGATCGGTCAAATCCGAAGCCAAGCCGACGAAGTGATCGACGCTGGGAGCGCTCTGGTCGGCCGACAGTCCGCTTCGCGGCCACGGTTTCGAAGGCGTGGCCGACTGCTCAGGGCCCACTGCGGAAGTACGGCAAGGCCTCGTGAATGCAGGAAGTGCAGCGATCGCTGCCCGTCAAGCCTGCATGACGAGAGCCTGCTGTCGGTTGTAGCGGTCGTAAAGCTGTTCCGAACTGACTGGCCGCTCAAAGTCTTTGGACATGACCGGAAGCCCGTCAAGCTTCCACTCCATGGCCCAACCCCTTGATGGGTGACGATCTGAGATGACGATGGCTAGACTTTTCCAATTGGTCATCTGCAAAGGTAGCGAACGACCTGTGGGAACGAAGATCGTCCAGGCATCCGTGCGGATCAGGAGGGGGCCTTAGTGCGATGACGATAGACTTCGGCCAGAACCCGGGAGCGAAAAGTTCAGGACATAGAGCATCGCAAACAACCACTTTCCGTTATCTCGGTTTTGAAGCCGCCCTGGATCGGTTCACAAACAACTTTTGGAGAATGGGGTCATGAAACTTGCTGCCGTCGTAGGGATGCTTCTTTTCTCAGGACACGCCTTGGCTGGAATCCTGCCGCAAGGGGGGTCGGCCTACAAATGCCAGACCACGGGTGGATTCTTTGATTTTTCGCCAGACAACGCTATCGCCTCGTGCAAGAAGGAAATCGATGAGTTTTGCAAGACGAAGAATGCCCCGCCGATTGTGGGCAAAGTGAAGGGGGAACCATCGGGATATGGCGTGTACGCGCGGGCTGAGATCGATTTTCAGTGCGCGTCGTCGGAAGACCTTGCCCGACAGCAGAAGTCATTGGCAGACGCACAAAGTCAGCAAATCAAGCTGGACGTTGAAGCGTCCAAGAAAACCTGCCAAGAGGACTTTGGCTTCGCACAAGGCACGACGGAGTTCGGGAACTGCCTGCTGGAATTGCAGAAGCAGATCTTTGCAAATCGTCGCGCGGAGAATGATCGAGCCACCCAGAATGAGATCTCCGAGGCTCAACTCGTCCAGCAACGAAAGGCGGCTTCCGAGCGTGCGACCACGGGCGCGATACAGTCCTTGATCGCGCCTCGCCCCTCGACGAGCATCAATTGCACGACATTCGGATCAACTACAAACTGCACCTCGAGGTGAGGGTCGTAGGTGGAATCGGTCGCAAGCGTCATTCGGCAGGGCGCTTTCAAGCAAGACCATACTAGGGCCGAACACTTCACACGTGACCGGCCCGCTCGACCAAGGTTGCCCCTTCAAAGCAGAACAAGGCTCCGGTTTCCTTGGGCTGAACAGGCAAATGCGTAAATGTCCGGTGATGGCCGGTTGGGGAAGTCTAGCCATCGTCATCGTAGGTCGCTACCCATCTAGGGGGTACCCACCCCATGCGTTGACTGCCAACCATCCGTCGCGAAGAGCATGTGCATCGTGAAGTGCGTGATGGCGCGGGCGACCGGGTTGTCCGTGATATCGGCATACGGCCTCGCTGAAGGCGCGCTCCTCAGATTGTCAGGCCATTTTGAGCACTTTGGGATCCAGGTTGGTTGGGAGCCCATTTTCAAGCGCATCCCACAGCAAGTCTCGATCATGTGTCGAGTCACAAGCGATTTGCACCGTACCCGGGAACCCATGTAGCCACTCGTATAGACGGCGTGTCAGCTCCTCGCGTGAGCAGGAGTTTTCTGGCTGCTGCCCCAGATGAGGCAGCACGGCTTCTCGAACAAAATCACTTGCTGCCTCTCGCCGATAGTCGTTTCTCTCAGCGTAGAAGGTTGCTCCGCCGTCCTCACTCACCAGCCCGATCGAGATCAAGTCGATGTCGATGAAGTCGGTGAATTCGGTATCTAGAAAGATCAGCATGTCAGCCATCGGTGCAGGAGCTGTTTTGAATCCTGCCGGAAAAGCGATGGCGCCGTTGGAGTTTCTTCCTGCTGCTTTTCTCAGCGAACCGTGATTCCCTGTGGCAGTCTGAACGCATGGTCTGCATCGCATCAGTGTTGCCGCCCAGCGCGCAAGTGCTCTTCTGCCCACTGCGCTAGGTACCACGTCAGCCACACCTTGAGGTCGCGCATGTTGGGCACATCGATGTCCGCGGGTGGAACCACTGCATCGAACACGTCCTTCGGCAGCTCCCAATCCTTAGCGATGTCCTGCAACGCGAACGGAACGACGCCACGGATGTCCTCAGGTGTCGGTCGCCCGAAATCCAGCACCGTGACCCGGGAAAGCAGCGGCGCAGACAGACCAGCTAGCGAGTTGGCCGTGGCAATGAACACCAGACGCGAAAGGTCGCATTCCGTCTGCAGGAACGAATCGAACCAGCTGCGCGCGTTCTCTGGCTCGAGCAAGCCCAACAGGAAGTCGGCGGCGGATGGGGTCTTGCTTCCACCGTCGACTGCCTTTTCGATCTCATCAAGCAGCACCAAGCTCGATGCCGATTTGTTGTTCAGCAGCGGCTCCAGCAAGACAGAGGGTTGGCCAGTGGACCACCCCCGCGCGGTACCGGTGAGTGAGCGGACGTCGGACATGCCGGCAAGGCCGATCGCCCGAAAGCCCAGGGCCATCTCTTCGGCAAACCGCCTGGCGAACCGCGTCTTGCCGATGCCGGGAGGTCCGAGCAGGAGCACAGGGCGCAAGTGAAACACCAGCGAGCCAAAGCTTCTCCGCGTGATGAGCTCGCTGAAGATGATGTGGATGGCAATTCTTGCCCATGGGAATTCGCGCACCAGCCTTGATCGGCTTTCCTCGAGCTGAGCGACCGAGGGCATGAGGGCCACCGGCAGAGGCGACTCCAGCGGCTTGAAGCGCTCCAACGTCTGGCGGTCACCGGGATCGGCGGCAGGGGGAACCTGACCGCGGACCACGGTCAAGACTGGTGCCTTGGGGTCCGAGCTGTCTGCTGCATGCTTGAAGCACAGGTCGGAGCCTTCCGGGTCCCGCACGAGCTCCCCGCACTTTGGTGCAGCAGGGGCAGGTGTGAAAGCATTTTCAATTTGACCAAGCACCACATCGTGCATGCCGCGTTCTAGCGATTCTCGGCGAGAGGGCAACTGCTCGGCCCGGTCTGTGCGGGTCAGCGCCAAGGAGAGTGCGGTCCAGACGGTGTAGCCCTCCGTCTGCATGAACCTCTTGCGGCCCATCAGAGACCACTCCCCGTTGGGGTGAAGTCCATGCTGCACGTACATGAACAGCATATCGGCTGCCTTGAAACAGGCCGAGGTCCCCAGCGTCACTCCTTCTGTCCAAGGGTACGTCTCGGCGAAGTCCGAGAACCGCTTCATGCACCAGGCGAAGGGGTCACCCAATGTTTCGCCAATGGGAAGCGTTCGTTGACCCTGCACCAGCTTGAACGCTCGCGGCTCTGATCCTGTCCCGCGTCGTCTCTCGATGCGAATGCCGTTTGCCGTGAGATAGGCGGTGGCGAAAGCGTGCATCTTGTCGACTGACCAGGGTGTGCGTTCATGAAGCAGGAAAAAATCCGTCAGGAGGGTCTCCCTTCCCACATCAAAAGAGTTGTCGTGGAGCCATCGGCCCACGTAGCGGATCGATGCGTGACGCAGCGTCTCGCTGGTGTCCGGGTCCAAGGACTTCAAGACAAACTTTTCCAGTTCCAGCAGGCGCAGGTCCGCACCTAGCGGGTACGGCATGGCCTGGAAGAGGGGGTGCCGGAGCTTGAACTCGGCTTCGGGGAACAGGGCTTGGGCCCTGGAGGGAATGTCGGATTCCGGACGTGCTGTTTCCATGCTGCTCTCCACAAGAACGTTGCGGTTCAAGCTGCGCAGCAGCCTTCGGAGAGCAACCAACAGGGCGGGATCGAAGTGATTTCCGCCCACTTGGGATGGACGTTACTGCGAGTTTTGAGCGCTTGCAAGCCCCGCGCAGCATACGAATATGCCGTAAAGGAAGAGGCGGTTACATTTCTCGACAGCTCTATTCTTCAGCGAACTTCCGGCGTGCTTTTCGGTGGTTAGCCCGACAGGTTTTTCCGCATTGTTCTTTGACCCTCTCCCCTCTGGGCGATCCGACAGACCTCATTTTTCGGGTTCAACTGTGTATTTTTTGAGAATAAAGCCGTAACTTCTTCAAAAAATACGTACAACGTTCAGCGAGCTAAACAAAAAACCCGTAACTGCTCGGCGAGTGGAAATAAGCCGTCGAAAGTCCTCCGCACGCGAAACTCTTTCGCATTTTCGCTTGTAAGGAGTCAGCTTAAGGCTGGAATACAAAGCCCGACGCTGGTCGCAGATGCCCGTATCCAGTCTGCAGCCGTCGTCCGGTCGCCAGAGGTCGACTCTGCAGCGAAAGCTGCCTCCCGTACCGGCAATCTCACTACCCGAAACCGGACGCATTGAAGTCGATCCCTACGACCTTCTCGCGAAGGCCAGCGTACGACGCGCAAACTGCATCAGCGCTTGATCATTGATCGCCTGTGTCGCCCATGCCGGGTTGCTGTCATGGTGAAAGAGGTTGGCGTACGCCAGCAGATCTCGCAGCTCGTCAATGTCAGATTGGCAGAGAATCTGCCCTTGCGTGTTCGCACGCTGTTCACAAATGCCAATGAAAGGGCCCAGCAGAGCGCCGGGCTGAAATACAGCAGGGTAGGCTACCCGGGCGAAGGCTTCCAGAATGAAGCGCAAAGCGATAGCAACCATGCGCTCTTCCGCTGGATTGGCGACCTGCAGGTAGCGTGTCACCATCTCGTGACGCTTGTCGTGCTCGGTAATGCAGTCCTGTCGCACGTCCCATGCCGACAGCGTCGACCCCACGCCATCGCGAGAAACGCGCATCGCCGTGCGATCCGCTACGTCCGCCCCTTCCCATAGGCCACAAAGAAACGGCTTTGAATGTGAAAGCACGATGACCTGAGACACGCGAGCGAGCAGCCGGCGCATTTCCTGCACCGTCGTCAGAGAACGATGCTCATCAAGACTTGTCATTGGGTCATCAATCACAACGACCTTCTGCGCAAGCTGCGCATCCTGATCGAGCGAGGCGAAGAAGAAGGCCAAGGCCAGTGCATTTCGATCTCCGGCGCTAAGGGTGTTTCGGAACGAGGGTCCTGCCTCAGAAGTCAATGGCACGGCCTGATCGTTGATAAGTACGTTGTAGGTACAGGAGGAGCCGCCCCGGTTGTTGACGGAGGAAACCGATTCAAGCCGGAAGCCAGCGTTGAAACGTTCGAGGTATCCGTTGATCGACGCCTGATACGCCGGAAAGATTTGTTGACGGTAGTGGTCAAGCGCCGTTCGTGCCCGATCTCTGAGATCTTCCGTTTGGGCTTTCAGTGCCTTCTCCGCGAGGTAGGCGTCGCAATGCGGCGCAACGGCAGCGGAGTAGCGAGCCTGAGCGCTCTTGAGCCTATTCAATTTCGCGCTTAATTCAGCAATGTTGGCTGCAGCTGCTTGCGCTTTTACGAGCGCCACACGTATGTTTCGATCCCGCAGCGCATCCGAGTAGACGGTCACCGCCGCCTTAGCGGTGTCATAGGTTTCGATTGCTGCGAGAGCAGCTTTGGGAAGTTCCATCGCATCAAGCGGCGAGGCCTGTTTAGTCGCCAGGACGTCAGCGACCGCGTTTCGAGCTGCGGCCCAAGCTTGTGTGAGCGCCTCAGTGTCAAGGTCAATCTTCGGCACGTCGAGAAATTCGGCCCAAAAAGTCCGGTTGCGCTCTGCTTCTCGGACAGCTCGTTCGAAGGTGAGAACCGCGCGATCACCGTGAGAGATGGTCAGTGACTGAATGGTCTCCAACACTTCATCCTTAAGCGCTTCATATGCTGCGCTGAAGTAAGCTTGATAGTGCTGAATGAGGGTCGAGCCGCTCAGGTCCTGAGCGCAAAACGGACAGATCTCATGATCCTGGCCAGCAGAAACAACGGAAATACATCCCAGTCCCGTGCCGACCCAAGCCGCACCATCTCGCCCGAGCTTCGACAGGTGCTCTTGAACACTGGCGGCGGCGGCGGCCTCCAAATCGGGCAACGTGCGAGTCAATAGCTTGTTGATTGCCCCAATGTCGAAAGTCGGCAGCGCAATTGTCGCGAACTCCGGCGCCTTACGTATGGCATCAGCCGACCTCGCCGCCGCCAACTGGCGCTCCGCCTCCTGCACGGCGTGGTCGACGTTGGGTATCGCGTGCAACGCACAATAGGCATTGACGTTCAGCGCCCCTCTTGCTGCGGCAGGGATCGCGTCTCCTAGCTTGTGCAGAGCGCTGTTGTGCTCCTCGATTCGAGCGACATGGGCTTGCAAAGCAACGTTCAACGCGACCCCCTGCGACCCAAGGATCAGTTCGTGCAGATTCTGGCGGTGTGCCGTTTCGATCTCTACGCCCGCACAGACGTTCTGGGACACGAAGAAATCATCAAAGACAGCGATCGAAGGCCGCTGCGCGGACCAGGCTCCGTTTTGAAACTGAAGTGGGGCGCCTGCAGAATGAGCAATGACGATGTGCGGTGGATGCTGCGAGCCCAAGCGCTGGCGTTCGTTGATGATCGCTGCATCGCCGTTTGCAGCGGATCTAAGGATGGCCGCTAGCGTCGTCTTTCCCCGACCGTTCTCCGCATAGACCAGAGCCAGGCGACCCAGAGGCAGATGTGCCCCTGAATTGACCGAGTCGAACTGACCAACGTTGCGGAGCAACTGAATGCGATCAAGGCTCATCTCACCCTCCCCGGGATTAGTGGCGCTATGGACCACCCTGAGCAGGAGTCTAAAACCTCCAAGGCGAGCGCCGCACACTCAGGGCGAGAGTGGTGTCGCTTCGTAGCACGGCTAAGAAGCGGTCATTGGTGAATTGCCGGTATCAGTCTGGTGCCGTCCCTCAAAGGGTCAGATGTGCAGCGATCCCGCACACCGGGCTTCCCGATCAGAGAAGCCTCACTTGGCCAAGTGCCGCCGCTGGTCACCGGCACCTACCGGAGATGTCATCCGTGACTCAGGCCAAACCGTGCATTCAGCGCTCGCAATGAAGTGCGCTTCATCGAACGCTTTCGCACCCGACGCCTGATCTTTCCAGGCCATCGGCGCCAAGCGCACCGTTGACTGCGAGAAGACAGGAAACTGCATCAACACGCCGGGCGGCAGAGCGAGACGAAATTGCATCCCGGCATCGCGTCGCAGAGGTCCAATGAGTCGCCATTTCACTGCGCTGCATTGCACAATTTCCCGTGAGCCAGCGCTCGAGCGCACTTGCTTGCGTTGACGGGTCAACGGGTGTACAAAGTTTCCCGGCGTTGTTCCGGCGCAGGCCGGACAGCATGGGCACAACTCTCGCACGAGGGAGGGCGCCATGGAAACGTTTCTTGGTTTGCGCAGCTGGCACTGGCGTGCGACGGACTGGGTCGCCGCAGCTGTCTCCGGTTTCGCCGCGGGTGCCGTGTTGATGATCCTGGACCTGGTCTGGTCGACCATATTCAACCCTGACGGCCCCTGGCGGACCTCACACATGATTGCGCCGATCTTCAGCGGCGCAACCGACAGCCTGCAAACGGGCGATTACCGCTTTAGCGTCAGCGTGGTCATCATCGCGCTGCTCACCCACTACGTGCTGGGCATCGTCTTCGGACTGGTGTTAGCGGTCATTCTGGCGCAGCTCCGACTTGACGCCGAGCTGCTGCCGGCATTGGTGACGGGCGCGTGCGTCGGCTTGCTGTTGTACGTGGTCAACTTCGAAGGGCTCACCGCATTCTTTCCCTGGCTTGCCGGTCTGCGTGGCACGGCCACCCTGGCCGCGCACCTCGTCTTCGGCTGTGTGGCCGCATTCCTCTACTGGCGGCTGAAGCGAACTGCGACGGAGTCCTAGCATGGCGATCGCCCTCGCACTCGTCATCCTGGCGCTGGGCTCGGTGCTCTTCCACTTCCTGAGCCCTTGGTACTTCACGCCGATCGCTTCCAACTGGCAGGCCATCGACACCACGATCACCATCACCTTCTGGGTGACCGGATTTGTCTTTGTCGCGCTCAGCCTCTTCATGGCCTGGGCGGTGATCCGCTACCGCCATCGCCCAGGGTCCCACGCCCAATACCAGCCCGAGAACAAGAAGCTCGAGTGGTGGCTGCTCGTCCTCACAGCCGTCGGCGTCGCCGCCATGCTCGCGCCCGGCTTGGTGGTGTGGTCGCAGGTCGTCAACGTGCCACGGGAGGCGCAGGTGGTCGAGGCAGTTGCGCAGCAATGGCACTGGTCCTATCGCCTGCCCGGCAAGGACGACAAGCTCGGAACCACCCACGCCCGCTACGTGACAGACACCAATCCCTTCGGCATGAATCCCAACGATGTCGCCGGCCGCGACGACATCCTGCTGACCACCCCGGAACTGCGGGTGCCGCTGGGCAAGCCGCTCAAGCTGCTGCTGCGCTCCAAGGACGTCCTGCACAACTTCGCCATTGCCGAAATGCGCGTGAAGATGGACATGGTGCCCGGCCTCGTCACCTATGCCTGGTTCACGCCCACCCGCAAGGGTTCCTTCGACCTGCTGTGCGAGGAACTGTGTGGCGTCGGCCACTTCGCCATGCGTGGCCGCCTGGTGGTGGACGAGCCTGCGGCTTACGCTGCCTGGCTGGAGAAGCAGCCGACCTATGCACAGTTGCGCGACACGCCAGCTGCCAATGCCGCCATCGGCAAGAACCTCTATGCCGCCTGCGCGGCCTGCCACGGCGTCAACGGCGAAGGCAACGTGGCACTCAACTCGCCCAAGCTCGCGGGGCAAGGCGCGTGGTACCTCGAGCGGCAGCTGCACCTGTTCAAGAGTGGCGCCCGGGGGACGCACGAGAAGGACACCTTCGGCAAGGTGATGGCACCCATGGCGGCCACGCTGGCGGATGGCAGCGCCGTCGCCGACGTGGTGGCCTACATCGCCTCGCTGCCCGACACCCGGCCGGCGGGCACCATCAAGGGCAACGCCGACAAGGGGCGCGCGCGCTGGGCCACCTGCGCCGCCTGCCACGGCGCCGAGGGCCAGGGCATCGCCGCGACCAACGCGCCGCGGCTGCAGGGCATGAGCGACTGGTACATGGCCACGCAGCTGAAGAACTTCCGTGACGGTGTGCGCGGTGCGCACCCGCAGGACATCTACGGTGGCCAGATGGGACTGGTTTCAGGAATGCTCAAGGACGACGCCGCAGTCGGCGACATCCTCGCCTACATCAACACGCGTTGAAACCGCACTTGGGAGGCTGAATGGGTACTCATGTTGCGCACGACGAAACGGAAATCGCACCGCCGGCGGAAGTGGCGGAGGTCCAGCTTCATCACCCGAAAACTTTCATCGGCAAGTACATCTGGAGCCAAGACGCCAAGGTCATTGCGATCCAGTATGGGCTGACGGCCATGGCCATTGGTCTGGTGGCGCTGGTGTTCTCCTGGCTCATGCGATTGCAGTTGGGCTTTCCTGGCCAGGTCTCGTTCATCGATCCGGCTTTCTACCTGCAGCTGGTGAGCATGCACGGGATGATCATGGTGATCTACCTCTTGACGGCGCTGTTCCTGGGAGGCTTCGGCAACTACTTGATCCCGCTGATGGTGGGCGCACGCGACATGGTGTTCCCCTACCTCAACATGCTCAGCTACTGGGTCTACCTCGCGGCCGTGCTGATCCTGGTGGCCAGTTTCTTTGTGCCGGGCGGACCCACCGGCGCCGGCTGGACGCTCTATCCGCCGCAGGCCATCCTGGACGGCACGCCGGGCGCCAACTGGGGCATCTTGCTGATGTTGATCTCGCTGGGCGTATTCGTCATCGGATTCACCATGGGTGGCCTCAACTACGTGGTGACCGTGCTGCAGGCGCGCACCCGCGGCATGACCATGATGCGGATGCCGCTGACGGTGTGGGGCATCTTCATGGCCACGATCATGGCGCTGCTGGCCTTCCCGGCCCTCTTCGTGAGTGCCATCATGATGTTTCTCGACCAGACGCTGGGCACCAGCTTCTTCATGCCGGCGCTGGTCTCCAAGGGCCAGCAGCTGGACCACACCGGTGGCAGCCCGTTGCTGTTTCAGCACCTGTTCTGGTTCTTCGGCCACCCGGAGGTCTACATCGTGGCGCTGCCGGCCTTCGGCATCGTGTCGGACCTGATCAGCGTGCACTCGCGCAAGAGCATCTTCGGCTACCGCATGATGGTGTGGGCGATCCTGATCATCGGCGGACTGAGTTTCATCGTGTGGGCGCACCACATGTACGTGAGCGGCATGAACCCGTACTTCGGCTTCTTTTTCGCCACCACCACCCTGATCATCGCGGTGCCCACGGCGATCAAGGTCTACAACTGGGTGCTGACCCTGTGGAGGGGCAATATCCGCCTGAACGTGCCGATGCTGTTCGCCATCGCCTTCATCTTCACCTTCGTCAACGGCGGCCTGACGGGGCTGTTCCTCGGCAACGTGGTGGTCGACCTCCCGCTGTCGGACACCATGTTCGTCGTGGCCCACTTCCACATGGTGATGGGCATTGCACCGGTGTTGGTGGTGTTCGGTGCCATCTATCACTGGTACCCCAAGATCACAGGGCGCATGCTCGACGACACCCTGGGCAAGTTGCACTTCTGGGTCACCTTCGTCGGCACCTACGCCATCTTCTATCCCATGCACTACCTGGGCTTCATGGGGATCCCTCGGCGCTACTACGGCTTCGGCGGCACCAACTTCATCCCGGACTCGGCGCACATGCTCAATGTCTGGATCTCGTTGGCGGCCTTCGTGGTCGGTGCGGTGCAACTGGTCTTCCTCTACAACCTGGCGCACAGCTACTTCAAGGGCAAGCCCGCAGGCGGCAACCCCTGGCAGGCCACGAGCCTGGAATGGATGACGCCCGAGACACCGCCCGCCCACGGCAACTTCGGCCGAGAACTTCCCACGGTGCACCGCTGGGCCTACGACTACGGCGTTCCGGGCCTGAAGACCGACTACATCCCGCAGAACGTGCCGCCCTCGGAAGTGGCGGCCGAAGCGTGGGCAAGGAACGATCCACCGGCAGGAGCCTGATGCCATGACCATCGGCCTGATGTTCTTCCCGCTGCTGGTGGCCGCCATCGTCTGGTGGCTGATGCGGCAGACCCTGGAGGAGCCCTGGCACGCCGAGGTGGTGGTGCCCCAGGTGCACGGGGGGCTGGTGACCAAGCCCACGGCCAAAGTGGCACTGTGGGTCTTTCTCGGTGTGGCCAGTTCCCTGTTCGTGCTGTTCGCCAGCGCCTATGTCATGCGACTGGACCTGACCGACTGGAGTCCCATTCCGCGGCCGCGCCTCCTGCTGGTCAACACCGTCTTCCTGGCGGGCGCCAGCCTGGCCATGGAATGGACCGTGTACTCCGCGCGCCGGGCCGACGCCGGCAACGTGCGCCACGGTCTGGCCGCCAGCGGCTTGCTGACCTTCGCCTTCCTGGCAGGCCAGCTCTACGTTTGGAAGCAGTACCACGAGGCAGGCTTCCTCCTCACCAGCAGCGCGGCCACCGCCTTCTTCTATCTGTTCACGGCGGTGCACGGCCTGCACGTGTTGGGCGGGTTGGTGGCATGGGCGCGGGCCTCGCTGCGGGTCGGGCGTGGAGTGGACGCCGCGCGCATGCGACTGGCGTGCGAACTGTGTGCGACTTATTGGCACTACCTGCTGGCGGTGTGGGTGCTGCTGTACGCACTGCTGGTGTCGGAAGACCTGGGGTTGGCGATCTGTTCCGCCACGCCCCTCTGACCGGAGTCGAGCCATGGCGAACGAAGCGTTGGTGGCAGGCGAGGGCTGGCGCGGCGCCGTGCGTGACGTCGCCTCGGACCAGCGCGCGTTCAAGGGCGTGCCCTGGGGCAAGCCGATGATGTGGATCTTCCTTCTTTCGGACTGCTTCATCTTCGGCAGCTTCCTGATCGCGTACATGTCGGCCCGCATGTCAACGGTGACACCCTGGCCCAACCCGAGCGAGGTGTTCTCGCTCATGATGTTCGGCGAGAACGTGCCCCTGCTGCTGATCGCCATCATGACCTTCGTGTTGATCTCCAGCAGCGGCACGATGGCGCTCGCGGTCAACTACGGCTACCGGCGCGACCGCAGGACGACCTTCTGGCTGCTGGTGGCCACCGCGGCGCTCGGGGCTACCTTCGTCGGCATGCAGGCCTTCGAGTGGTACAAGCTCATCTCCGAGGGCGTGCGGCCCTGGGGCAACCCCTGGGGCGCGGCGCAGTTCGGCGCCTCCTTCTTCATGATCACGGGCTTCCATGGGACGCACGTGAGCATCGGCGTGATCTTCCTGGTCATCGTCGCCGCCAAGGTGGCGCGTGGAGACCTGGACCACGAGCGGCCCGGCTTCCTCACCGGCCGCAACGGCAACTACGAGATCGTGGAGATCATGGGCCTGTACTGGCACTTCGTGGACCTGGTCTGGGTCTTCATCTTCGCGTTCTTCTATCTCTGGTAGGCCAAGGGAGCCTGACATGGACCACGCAGAACACGGTCAGCACGAAGGGCACGGGGCAGGCTCGCACGAACAGGGCCAGCAGCATCCGCTGGGCCTCTACTTCAAGATCTGGGGTCTGCTCTTCTTGCTGAGTGCCGCCTCCTACTTGGTGGACTACATGCAGGTGCAAGGCCCGTTGCGCTGGTCGCTCATCATCATCTTCATGCTTCTGAAGGCTGGGTTGATTGTGGCCGTCTTCATGCACATGGCATGGGAGCGCCTGGCCCTTGTCTACGCCGTCTTGGTGCCACCTCTGCTTTTGATCACGCTGATCGGCATCGGTGCGCTGGAGGCCGACTACACCTTCCTGTCGCGCAGTGAGTTCTTCGCGCCGGTGGAGGAACTCAAGACAAGCGCAAATCATTGAAACCATCCCAAAGGAGTTGATCATGCGCAAACGTATCTATTGGCTTCTGCCCGACCTGAAAAGTGCCCGCGCCACGATGGACGACCTGCTGCTGGCGCACATCGAGGAGCGCCACATCCATTTCGTCGCCCGTGAGGGCACCGACATGCGCGGCCTGCACGCGGCCAACGTGCTGCAAACCTCTGACGTGGTGCGCTCGGCCGAGATTGGCCTGCTCGTCGGCGCGGGCCTAGGCGGGCTGCTGGGGGCACTGGTGGCCGTGTTCTATCCCATCGGGGGTGACGAGGCGCAACTGGGATTGGTTGTTCCCGGACTGGCCATCTTTGGCGCTCTGTTTGGCATCTGGACTTCCTCCATGATCGGCATCTCCACGCCCAGCAAGCGCCTGCAGCGCTTCGCTGCGCAGATCGAGCGTGGTCAGGTGCTGCTGATGGTGGACGTGTCCATGTGGCGTGTCGAGAGCATCGAAAAGCGGCTGCAGGCATTGCATCCCGAAGCGCACCTGGAGGGGACCGAGCCGGACATTCCCGCGTTCCCCTGAGCAGTCTGCCACGGCAGGCCCGGCGCGCCGCAGCGCCGCACGGTCAGGAGCAAGCTCGTCCGCCCTAGCGGGCGAGGCTGCCTTCATGTGCCCTGGAGCGGGTGCGACCGACAGCTATGCTACGGCTCCATTAGGAGCCAGCCGTTTTGCAGCGATTGCCGTCGTTTGATGCTAACAGGCGTACTCAGGCTGACCCCGGAGAAGGGCATGCTGGGTACGGCAACAGACACCGGCCCGAATGGCAGTTGTACGGAGTGTTGCGGTCATAGTGCCTCCGCAATCCGGTCTGCGCCGAGCCAGCGACCGCTCCCCAATCACTTGGACTGGCGGTATGAACCACTGCCGTCAAATTGGTGGGCGGAGTGAATGCCATGGGGTAGTCAACCAGTACATGAATGCGCACGGAGTGAATCAGTAGCGGATCAGGGCAGCATCGTCAGGTCTTCGCTGCTTCGCCATGCAGCCATGACAGGAACGCCTCGACCGCTGGCCGTTTTGCGTGTCGCTCCGGATAGACGGCGAAGTGCGCCTTCACGCGGATCACCTGGTCCATGCCGAAAACCGCCTTGAGCCTTCCATCGGCCAAGTGGCCGCCCGCATTCACCGCGCTCTCCAGCGCAACCCCCAAGCCTTGTGTCGCTGCGTCGAGCGACATCTGGGCCCGGTCAAATCGCAGCGGAAAGCGATCTGGCGCGCGTAGACGCGTGAAGCGACCGAGCCAGTCGGACCACTGCACCACGCTCACATTGCTCTGAATCAGAGGTACCTCCAGCAATTGCTCGACTTTTTTGAGCTTGTGCTGCTTGATAAACGCCGGACTGGCCATGGGCACGATGGATTCTTCAAACAAGGGCTCCACCACAAGGTCGCCCCACTGCGGTGTGCCGTAGCGGATGTCGATGTCCGACTGGCCGAGCGCGAAGTCACTGGGCGTGTGGGCGGCCGAGAGGTTCAGCGAAATGTCGGGGTAGGCCTGTGCGAAGTGGTGAAGTCGCGGAATCAGCCAGAGGCTGGCAATGCTGGGTGCCGAATGCACATAGAGGCTGTTGCGAATGCCCTGGCGCAAATCGTCGGTCGCTGCGGCGATGGCCGTGAGCGCAGCGCCCACATGCAGCAGATAGTGCTCGCCCGCCGGGCTCAGACGCACACCGTGCGCGCTGCGTTCAAACAGGCGGATATCCAGTTGCGCCTCCAGCCGAGATATCTGATGGCTGATTGCCGATGCGGTGAGGTGCAATTCAGTTGCGGCCAGTGCAAAGCTGCGGCGGCGCGCCACGGCCTCAAAGGCTTGCAGGTTCGCAATCGGGGGCAAGGCGGGCATGGGGACAACCCTGACGTCAAATGACAAACTGTCATCTTACGCTGACATTTAATCGCTTGTCATCATCCTGAGCGACTTTCAAAATCCGCTCCAAGAACAGGAGGCAAGGCACCCCCAAGTGCCACGCCATAGAAAGCCCCATCCGGGGCGGCGCGTCTCCTGATCTTGTTCAACACACAGGAGACAAGACACATGCTGCTCAAAGACCAGGTTGCCATCATCACCGGCGGTGCCGGCGTCAATGGCCTCGGTTTCGCCACCGCACGCCTGATGGCTGCCCAAGGCGCCAAAATTGTCATTCTCGATCTCGAACGTGCCGACCCGGCTGCCGCTGCTGCCTCACTGGGCTCAGGCCACATTGGCCTGGTGGCCGACGTGACCGACAAGGCCTCGTGTGAAGCCGCAGCCGCCGCGGTGCTCAAGGCCTTCGGCCGCATCGACACGCTGGTGAACAACGCCGGCATCACCCAACCGGTCAAGACGCTGGAGATCACCGGCGCCGACTACGACCGCATCCTCGATGTGAGCCTGCGTGGAACTCTCTACATGTCGCAGGCCGTGCTGCCCACCATGCAGGCGCAAAAGAGCGGCTCCATCATCTGCATCTCCTCGGTGTCGGCGCAGCGCGGCGGTGGCATCTTGGGCGGGCCACACTACTCCGCTGCCAAGGCCGGTGTACTGGGTTTGGCCCGCGCCATGGCGCGCGAGTTCGGTCCCGAAAGCATCCGCGTCAACTGCATCACCCCCGGCCTGATCGGTACCGACATCATCAAGGGCAAGCTCACCGAAGAGAAGAAGGCCGAGATTGCCGAGACCATCCCGCTCGCCCGCCTGGGGCGCGCCGATGACATCGCTGGCGCATGTGTGTTCTTGGCCAGCGACCTCTCCAACTATTGCACCGGTATCACGCTCGACGTGAACGGCGGCATGTTGATTCACTGACTTTTATTTTTCCCACCACAAACCGACAGGAGACAAACCATGCAACGCAAGACCTTCACCCGCACCCTGCTCGCTGTTGCTGCACTAGCCGCAGCATTGCCCCTGGCAGCCCAGGCCCAGGCCACGAAACTGACGCTCGGCCACGGCGCGGCGCCGGGCAACCCTCGCCACGAGGCCGCGGTCAAGTTCGCCGACGTGCTCAAAGCCAAGTCGGCTGGGCGCATCGAAGTGCAGGTGGCCCCTTCGGGTCAACTCGGCGACGATGCCGCCATGGTGACGGCGGTGCGCACTGGCGCGCTGGACATGTCGGCCAACTCGCAGGGCGCAGTGTCATCCGCCGTGCCCGAGTACGCAGCCTACGGCATGCCGTTCATGTTCTCCACGCCCGCACAGGCCTTCCAGTTGCTCGACGGCCCGCTGGGCCAGGAGCTGGCGCAAAAGTCGGCTGACAAAGGCATGGTGGTGCTGGGCTACTGGGACAACGGCATCCGCCACATGACCAACAGCAAGCGCCCGATCAACAAAGTCGAAGATATGAAGGGCCTGAAGATGCGCACCCCGCCCGACGCGGTGCTGGTGGACATCATGCAGGCGCTGGGTGCTGAGGCACAGCAGATCAAGTTCGCCGAGCTCTACGTGGCGCTGCAGCAAGGCGTCGTAGACGGCCAGGAGAACCCGCTGGTCAACATCCATGCCAGCAAGCTCTACGAAGTGCAGAAGCATCTGGCGCTGACCAGCCACATGTTCCAGATGACGCCGTTCCTGATGAGCAAGCGCAGCTGGGATCGCCTGTCCGAGGCCGACCGCAAGGCGGTGACCGAGGCCGCCACCGAGGCCACCGCGCTGCAGCGCAAGCTCTCGGCCGACGCCGATGCCAAGCTGCTCGACGACCTCAAATCCAAGGGCGTGCAGGTGACCACGGTGGACAAGAGCGCCTTTTCCAAGGCCACCGCTGCGGTGGACGACAAGTGGCTGGCCACCCCCATCGGCCCGTACCTCAAGAAGGTCATCGCCGCCGCGCGCTGATCGCCACCCGCATTCCAGCCAGTCCTTCCCTGTAGCCGCTGCATGGGCCTGTGCCCTTGCAGCCAAGGAGTATTCCGATGAACCTCGTTGAACGGGCCGTCGTTGCCTTGTGCCGTCTGTTTCTGTGGATCAGCACGTCTGTCATCTTCGTGATCCTGGTGGTCAACACCGTGCTGCGATACGCCACCGGCAGCAGCTTGCAGTGGGCCAACGAGGTGCCCGAGCTGCTGTTTCCCTGGCTGGTCATGTCGGGCGTGGTGCTGGCGGCGGCGCACGGCGCCCACATCACCACCAGCTTCCTGATGGACACCATGCCCACCGCACTGCGCCGCTGGGCGTCCATTGGAACCTGGCTGGTGGTCGCGGCCCTCTACGCCACGCTGGCCTGGGCCACCTACCAGATGCTTGAGATCGTGCACGACGAGAAGTCAGCCATCTTGCAGGTACCGGGTTCCGCTACCTACGGCTGCGTCATGGTGGGTCTGCTGATGCTGGGCCTGCTTGCGTTGAAGTCGGCCTGGAATGCCTGGAAAACGCCGCCGGTGGAGCACCACCCTGGCGAAGAGCTCGTCGTGCCCACGGCGCACTGGTGAGCCGCCCGCCACACACGTAAAGGAACTCACCATGAGTGCTCTCATTCTTCTGGTCTTTCTCGGGGCGGCCGTGCTGGCCATGCCCATCGCACACGCCTTGCTGGTGGCAGCCATGGCTGCCGCTGCCACCTCCGATCGCGTCCCTCTGGACCTGCTGGTGCAGCAGATGGTGGCGCAGGTACAGAGCTTCCCGCTGATTGCCATCCCCTTCTTCATGCTCACCGGTTCCCTGATGATGGGTGGGCGCCTGGGTGCTGCGCTGGTGGGTGTCTTGTCGACGCTGATCGGTCGCTTCCACGGCGGCCCGGCGCAGGTGGGCGTGCTCTCGTCCACGCTGTTTGGCGGCGTTTCGGGCTCGGCCGTGGCTGACGCATCGGCCATCGGCTCGCTGCTGATTCCTTGGCACAAGCGCTTGGGCTATCCACCGGCCTTCTCGGCCGCCACGCTGGCCGCGGCCGCGACCATCGACATCCTGATTCCGCCGTCGATCCCGATGATCCTGTTCGCACTGACGGCCAATGCCTCCATAGCGGCACTGTTCGTCGCCGGCATCCTGCCTGGCCTGCTGATGTGTGGCGGCTTCATGTTCATGTGCTGGTGGGTCGGGAAGCGCCGCAACTTCCCGCGTGACCTCACACCGATCGACTGGAACGTGTTCCGCACCCACCTGCTCTATGCGTCGCCGGCCTTGCTCCTGCCGGTGCTGATCGTGTTGTTCCTGCGCTTCGGCATTGCCACGCCGACCGAAGTTGCTGTGCTGTCCACGCTATATGCCGGCGCCGTGTCAGTCGCCGTGTACCGAGACCTCTCGTTCAAACGCCTGAACGACGCGGTGGTGTCCGCCGGCCTTGCCACGGGCGTGGTGCTGCTGGTGATCATGGCCTCCGCCGCCATTGGCTGGCTGCTCACCTACGACCAGATGCCCTCGGGCGTCGCGAACTGGGTGACGCAGAACGTGGATCAAGACTGGGTCGTGATCCTCATCATGAACCTGATGATGCTGTTCCTCGGTATGTTCATCGACCTGCCCGCAGCCATCCTGCTGCTCACCCCGGTCTTCTTGCCCCTGGCCCAGAGCATCGGCATGGACCCGGTGCAGTTGGGAATCATGATGGTCGTGAACCTGGCGGTGGGGCTGTACACGCCCCCGGTGGGCACCACGCTTTTCATCACCAGCGCTCTGGCCAAGGTCAAGGTCGGCCAGACAGTGCGTGAACTCGGCCCCTTCTACTTCGTCGCCTTTGCCGTGCTGGCCCTGGTGTCCTACGTGCCCGCAGCCATCCTGCGCTGAGTGCACTCATTCTTTTCAGGAGAATTTCATGACTTCATCCATTGACCAAGTGCCTGCACTCTCGCAGTGCGCGCACCGCATTCGCCGCTTTGCTCTTCGCATGGGCGAGGTCCAGGGCCAGGGCTACATCGGCCAGGCCCTGGGCTGGGCCGACGTGTTGGCCGTGGCTTACGGCCACGCGCTCAACTTCAAGCCGGAAGACCCCGAGTGGGAAGGCCGCGACCGTTTCCTGCTCTCGCATGGTCACTACGCCATCGCCCACTACGCTGCGCTGATCGAAGCGAAGATCGTTCCGGAAGAAGAGCTTGAGACCTACGGCAGTGACGACAGCCGCCTGCCGATGTCGGGCATGGCCTCCTACACGCCGGGCATGGAAATGTCCGGCGGCTCGCTCGGGCAGGGCTTGCCCATCGCCGTGGGTCTCGCCCTGGGGCTGCGCCACCAGCAAAACCCAGCCTTTGTCTACAACTCCATGTCTGACGGTGAGCTCGACGAAGGCTCGACCTGGGAAGCCGCCATGTCGGCCGCGCACCACCAGCTTGGCAATCTGATCTGCCTGGTGGACATCAACAACCAGCAGGCCGACGGGCCGTCGAGCAAGGTGCTGGGCTTCGAGCCGCTGGCCGACAAATGGGTGGCCTTCGGCTGGCATGTGCAGCGCGTCGACGGCAACGACATGGCCGCCGTAGTGGCAGCCTTTGATGCCGCCCGCAAACTCCCCGACGCCAAGCCACGCGTGATCCTGTTCAACACCCTGATGGGCAAGGGCGTGCCGTTTCTGGAAACGCGCGACAAGAACCACTTCATCCGCGTGGACCCTCCCGAGTGGCAACAGGCCCTCGCTGTCCTTGACCAATCCTTGAACGCAGGAGCCGAAGCATGAATACCGTCGCAGAGAAAAAACCCCGCCTCACCACCTCCGCCATGATCGCGTCCATCGCGAGCGAAGGACAGCGTGTGAAGGCCGCGCCCTTTGGCAAGGCCCTGGTCGAGCTGGCCGCGAACCGGCCCGAGATCGTCGGCATGACCGCCGACCTGGGCAAGTACACCGACCTGCACCTGTTCGCGCAGGCCTACCCTGAGCGCTACTTCCAGATGGGCATGGCCGAGCAGTTGCTCATGGGCGCGGCCGGCGGCATGGCCAAGGCGGGCCTGATGCCTTTCGTGACCACCTACGCTGTGTTCGGCACCCGCCGCGCCTACGACTTCATCCATCAGGTGATCGCGGAGGAAAACCTCAACGTGAAGATGTGCTGCGCGCTGCCCGGCCTGACCACCGGCTACGGCCCCAGCCACCAGGCGACCGAAGACCTGGCCATGATGCGCGGAATCCCCGGCCTGACCATCATCGATCCCTGCGACGCACTCGACATCGAGCAGGCGGTGCCTCAGATGGCCGCGCACAACGGCCCGGTCTACATGCGCCTGCTGCGCGGCAACGTGCCGCTGGTGCTCGATGAATACGACTACCGGTTCGAGCTCGGCAAGGCCAAGCGTCTGGTTGACGGTGACGATGTACTCATCATCTCCAGTGGCTTCCTGACCATGCGTGCGCTGGAAGTCGCGCAGAGTTTGAAGGCCGACAACATTGGTGTGGCGGTGTTGCACTGTCCGACCATCAAGCCACTGGACGAGGTGACCATCCTCGCTGAAGTTCTGCGCAAATCGCGCCTGGTGGTAGTGGCCGAGAACCACTCAGTGGTGGGTGGCCTGGGTGAAGCGGTGGCCAGCTCCCTGCTGCAAAACGGCGTGCAGCCCGCGCGCTTCCGCTTGGCTGGCCTGCCCGACGCCTACCTGGATGCAGGTGCACTGCCCACGCTGCACGATCGCTATGGCATCAGCACCGAAGCGCTGGCGAAGCGAGTCAAAGCTTGGTTGAACTGAACTCAAACCACCTAAGTCGCGAGGGCGGAGGTGCGCGTTCGAGGGACGCCAGCATTTGCTTTCATCAGTCGGTCTGGCACAAACGCAGCACGACCTGAGCTTCTGCCCCCGAGATCCGAATTCGCTCAGCTTCCGCCTGTCTTAACTTCCATCGACTCCTCAGGGTCGTCGTTTCCAGGTCACCTCGCAGGCTACCAGCCGTTCGTGGGAAGACCCACGTTAGCTTGAGCTGTATCCGATCCTGGAGGCGCAGCGGTCGTTCGCAATCTGGTCGTTGAAGGGCCGGTGATGAACCCTGTTGACTTCCCAGACGTCGACCTCGAATGACTCAGTTCAGTCTTGAGCCTCCAGTCCACACGGATTGGTCGGCGTCAACAACAGGTCTCCCCGATCAGGTTTCGATGGGGCTCACCGTGACGACAAGGTGTTCCTTGTAGCGGAGGGCGTTTTCCCGGTAGTGCCGCGCACTGTCCAGCAACCCGCTGATCTGCTCTGCATTGAGCTCGCGTTTGACCACCGCCGGGCTGCCCACGATCAGGCTGCCATCCGGAAAATGTTTGCCCTCCGTCACCAGCGCCCCCGCCGCCACCAGGCAATGCCTGCCGATCCTCGCGCCATTGAGCACCACTGCACCTATCCCGATGAGCGAGCCCGCGCCGACGGTGCAGCCGTGCAGCATGGCCTGATGACCGATGGTGACGTTCTCCGCAATGTGCAGCGGAAAACCGGGGTCGGAATGCAACACAGCGCCGTCCTGCACATTGCTGCCCGCGCCAATGTGCATGGGTTCGTTGTCGGCCCGGACCACAGCACCGAACCACACGCTACTGTATGGCTCAAGGTGCACATCGCCAACCACTTGAGCGGTCGGAGCCACCCACACCTCTGCATCCAGTACGGGCAGCTTCTCGCCCAAGCGGTACACCGTCACGGCAATCTCCTCACTGGGCCACCATGCCGGACTTCTTTACCAGCGCGGCATAGCGCACCAGTTCCGACTTGAAATGTGCAGCAGCAGCCTCGGGCGAGGACAAGACGATGGTGTTGCCCTGCTTGGCCATGGAATCCTTGACCTCGGTTGTGCTGAAGGCCGTGACGATGGCTGCGTGTGTGCGTGCCACCAAGTCAGGGGACATGCCCTTGGGCCCCACGGCGGCCACCCAGCCTTCCACCACGTACTTGTCGAAGCCCTGCTCCACCGCCGTAGGCAGTTGCGGGAAACCGGTCACGCGCTGCTGCGTGCCCACAGCCAAGGCCTGCAGGCGGCCGTTCTCGATCAGGCCCCGGATGGCCGGCAAGGCAATCACTGCCCAGTCCACCTGGCCCCCCATCAGGTCATTGACCAACGGACCCGTGCCACGGTAAGGAATGTGTGTGGAGAACACCCCCGTGACATCCTTGAACAGCTCGGCCGCCAGATGCAGGATGGTGCCGTTGCCTGCGGAGCCGAAGTTGAACTTCCCCGGATTGGCTTTGAGCTGGTTGCGGAACTCCGTGAGGTTCTTGGCCGGAAAACCCGGCCGTGTCACGATGACCAGTGGCGATGTGGCGACGATTGAGATCGGCGTGATGTCGGCGATAGGATCGAATGAAAGCGACTTGATGACAGCCGGATAGATCACGTGGTTGTTGGACACCAGGCTCAGTGTCTGGCCGTCCGGCGCGGCCTTCACCAATGCCTGCGTTCCAACCACGCCACCGGCGCCCGGCTGGTTTTCGATGACGACCGGAGCACCCAACGCGACGCCCAACTGGTTGCCGGCAGCACGGGCAATGGCATCCACGCCGGAACCAGCGCTCACCGGGAGTATGAATCTGACCGGGCCATTGGCTCGGGATGCACCCGACCAGCCGAGGCCTATGGACATGGCCCCCATAGCCATCGCTATCTGGCGACGGTTGATTAGGAATGCGGATGTGGTTGTCTTTGTGTTGTTCATGTTTGTCTCCTTGCCGGATGGTTGTGGGTGTGCCTCGCTCAGGCCACGGCTTTAAGGTTTCGAAATTGCTCGATGTCCGCAGATGCAAAACCGATGCTTGAGAGGATGGCGTCGGTGTGCTCGCCCCGGGTCGGCGGGTTGAGCCTCACGCCCAGGCGCTGTCCGCCCAAGGTAAATGGGAACAGGGCCGCTTTGCTCACTTCGCCCGCACGGGGACCATCGGGCAGGGTGATGTCGGCGAGTCCGCCTGTGGCCAGCAGGTGCTCGTCGTCAAACAGCTCCTCGGGACTGCGGATCGGCGCATAGGGCAGACCAACCCGCTCGAAGCGCTCACCCAACTCCTGGGCACTGAAGGACTGCAGCCGGAGGCGCAGCTCGGGTAGCAGACTGGGGCGCAGCTCGACACGTGCGTTGTTGTTGGCATAGCGTGGGTCCGCCTTGAGGTCGGCGAAACCCAGGATGTCGCAGAAGGTAGTCCACTGCGCGTCGCTCACCGCTGCCAGGAAAATCTGCTCGCCGTCTTTCACGGTGAACACGTCGTACACCGCCCAGGCCGAGATGCGTTCGGGCATGGGTGCAGCCGGCTGGCCGGTGATGGCGTACTGCAGCATGTGCTGGCCGACGAGGAAGACGTTGTTCTCGAACAGCGCGCTCTGCACCTCTTGGCCCCGACCGGTGATCCCGCGCTGGATCAACGCACCCAGGGCGCCGATGGCGCCGAACAGCCCGCCCATGATGTCGTTGACGCTGGTGCCAGCGCGCAACGGGTCGCCGGGACGCCCAGTCATGTAGGCCAGGCCGCCCATCATCTGCACCACCTCGTCCAGCGCGGTGCGGTGCTCGTAGGGACCCGGCAGGAAGCCCTTGTGGCTGACGTAGATGCAACGCGCGTTCACCTGCGAGAGCGCGTCGTAGTCGAGCCCGTACTTCTTCATGGTGCCCGGCTTGAAGTTCTCGGCCACCACGTCGGCGCTGGCCGCGAGACGGCGTGCCACCTCGGCGCCTTCGGCGGTGTGCAGGTCGATGGCAATGCTTTTTTTGTTGCGGTTGAACATGGGGAAGAAACCCGCGCCGGCGCCCAGCAGGTGGCGCGTGCGGTCACCGTCGATGGGCTCGACCTTGATGACTTCTGCGCCCATGTCGGCCAGGACCATGCCACAGGTGGGGCCCATGACCATGTGGGTGAACTCGACCACGCGCAGTCCCTCCAAGGGCAGGCGCTTGGGCTTTGCATCAGTGGCCGTCATGCCGCCACCGTCTCGCGCAAGATCTTGGGCAGACCGGCCAGCGCGATGGAACCGCCCAGCTGTTCGCCGTCCAGCCACTGCGCCACCTTGGCTCGCAGCGCCAGCAGGCGGGTCAGGTCCTGCCCGGTCTCCACGCCCATGCTGCGGAACAGGTAGACGACGTCCTCGGTGGCCACGTTGCCTGAAGCTCCGGGTGCGTGCGGGCAGCCACCGATTCCGGCAAGGCAAGCATCAAAACGGCGGATGCCCAGTTCGTAGCTTGCGAACACGTTGGCCATGCCCAGACCGCGCGTGTCGTGGAAGTGGGCGCAGCACAGTCGATCGCCGACCGCCCGCAGCACCTTCTCGAACAGACGCTTGACTTGTTGCGGATCGGCATAGCCCACGGTGTCGGCCAAGCTCACGCGATCGGCGCCCGCATCCAGCAAGGCCTGAGTCAATCGCAGCACCTCGTCTTCATCGACGTGGCCTTGAATGGAACAACCGAACGCCGTACCAACACCCCCTTCAATCAGCGTCTTGACGCCTGCGGCGTCGCGTACCGCGCGGATGCGACCGACCTCGGCCACCACCTCGTCCGGCGTCTTTCGCAGATTGGCCAGACTGTGGGCATGGCTGGCCGACAAGGGAATGACCATCAGGTCAACGCCCGCAGCCAGCGCCCTTTCTGCGCCCTTCAAGTTTGGGACCAGCACGGAGGTGACCAGGCCCGGCAGGGTGCTCGCATAGGCCACCAAGGCTTCGGTATCGGCCAATTGGGGCAACAACTTGGCGGGCACGAAGGAGCCAACTTCGATCTCGCGTTGACCGGCCTCATAGGCCTCGCGGATCCATTCGAGCTTCTGATCGGTGTTGAGGCGTGCGCGGGGGATGCTCTGCAGGCCGTCGCGCAGGCCCACCTCGCGCACCAACACCGTGGGGGAAATGTTCATGGGTACTTGTCTCCTGGTCCTGTGAGGTTGTGGACCTGCGCGCAGTCTAGGTTTTCCCTTTTCATTCCTGAAGCGCTAATATTTCATCAAGATATTCCATTCAAGAACACCAAGACTCCCACATGGCCCAGCTCCAGCTAGACCTCACCACCTTGCGGCTCTTCGTGGCCGTTTGCGAAACGCGCAACTTCGTTCACGCTGCTCAGCGCCAGAACCTCGTGGGCTCTGCGGTGAGCAAACGCATCGCAACGCTGGAGGCTCAGATCAAAACACCGCTGTTCGTTCGACAACGGCACGGCGTGTCTCCCACACCTGCGGGCGAAACCTTTCTGGAATACGCCCGCACCATGTTGGGTGAAGCTCAGAGAGCCGAGCAGGCCATGGCTGCCTACGCCAGCGGTGTGCGGGGGCAAGTCCGTCTGCTCGCCACGGCGTCGGTGATGACCGAATCACTGGCCGACGACATTGTCGAGTTCATGCGCCTGCCGGCGCACGCCGGCATCAAGGTGGACGTGGAAGAGCGCTTCAGCCCCGAAGTGGCGCGAGGCGTGCGCGAGGGGCACGCTTCTCTTGGAATAACCTGGGACACGGTCGATCTGCAAGGCCTCAAAACCGCGGTCTACCGGAGCGACCACTTGGGGATCGTAGTCCCAGCAGGTCACGCCCTGGCAGGTTTCAAGAAAGTGGACTTTGCCCAAACCCTGGTCTGGGAGCAGGTCAGCCTGCCCTCCTCCAGCGCCGTGCAGGTGTTGCTGGAACGAGCCGCTGCGCAGAGTGGACAAAAATTTCAAAGCCGGGCCATGGTGTCCAACTTCGAAGCCGGGTTGCGCATGGCGCGCTCGGGTTTGGCAATCTGCGTGGTTCCGTTGGAAATCTTTCGCGCTACCCAGAACACGGCCAAACTGAAATGGGTCGGACTGAAAGATGAATGGGCAACGCGGCATTTTTTGCTCTGCTATCGCCAGCGCGAACAACTGTCGGCCGCCGCGCAGTTGTTGGTGGATCACCTCCACCGACAACCGCAATGATCGGCTGCTGTGGAATCGCGCACGCCAGTGCGTCATTTGCAGAGCCGCAACTAGGGTCGCGTGTGCCGCAATGCATCTACCACCAGTGCCGCGCAGGTGAACTGTGGCGATGCGCGTAGTGGAGGAGGTTGCTAGGGTAGGTTGCGGCCCATAGCGCGGTGAGTGACTGGTCCCGGAGGCACAGCGGCCTGACGAATGCGGGCCGTCAAATGACCGGTGACCATCGCCGCAGCTCCACGTGACGGCGGCCTCGAATGACTCCGTTCAGTCTTGTGCCGCCTTCCCAAGTACGCACTTCTGCGTGGCAGATGGTCGCCGGTCGCGCAGTGCGAAGCACAGGCCTATCAGCGATCAGGCTCCACGGCTCTCGAACTTCGCGTACGCACTCTTGGTTTCTACAATCGCATTGCGCGCTTTGCGCATTTTCAACAATCGAAAGTAGATAGATCCATGGCAACTGCAAAGAAGACCATTGCTGCGAAGAAGGCAGGACCCGTTGCGAAAAAGGCAGTCGCGGCCCCCAAGGCCGCGGTGACCAAGAAGCCGGCGGCAAGCGTGCCGACACTGATGCCGATCAAAAAGGCCTTCAACAAGACCACGCTCCAGGCTCATCTGGCTGAGGTCGCCGGTGTGGAGCCGAAGGCCGCCAAGGCAGTGCTGGCTGCGCTGGAAGCCACGATCGTGGCCTCCATGAGCAAGAAGGGTCTGGGCGAGTTCACGCTGCCAGGTCTGCTCAAGATCACTGCGCAGGCAATCCCCGCCAAAAAGAAACGCCGCGGTATCGATCCCTTCACCAAGGTTGAGCGCGAGTTCGCGGCCAAACCCGCCACCGTGCGCGTGAAGGTTCGCCCCTTGAAGAAGATCAAGGACGCGTCGCTTTAAGGTCTCCCGGCGCTCGGCGGCAAGCTGAGCGCCCAGGTCCGCTGCGCGGCGCAGGTGAAACCCGACCTATCGTGTTGAGACTCTGAAAGTCACAGCCGGACTTGAAGTTCGGTCTCGTGATACTGCGTGGGTATTAGGCCTACCGCGATCACGCCGCAATACGACCGAACATCCTGGCCAGCCAGCTCTTCTCCACTTCTGCAGGCGGGAGCGCAGGGGCACCGAGTTCAATCAATTTCGCCTCAACCTGTGACAGACCGACATGTCGAGCAGCCTGAATAGGCGTCATGGCATCGAACTCGGAGTGCAGACAGGGGTTGGCTCCTGCATCAAGCAGATACATAGCAACCTCCTCCTGTTTCGCGAGAATGGTGGCCACCAGTGGGGTCGACAGAAACTCTGGATGGGCGTAGTCCATGTCGACACCCAGCTTCACGTAGTACTCGACCAGCGGGAGATCGCCGCTTTCGGCCGCGGCATACATCTCTTTCCAGTTGCCTCCAGACATACAGTCTCCTTGAAGTTGAATCGGGCATCGGCCTTGGTGGGAGCCAAGCCGACTTTGGTCCGCATTCTGCGCGAATTCAGAGCAAGGCCTGCTCGTCACCTTCGGGGCGGATGTGCGGACCGGCTTGGGCCAGTGCCATCCACACATGAAATGGCAAGCGTTCAACGGCGCGGCGCGGTGCACTGCGCGCCACCACCAACGAGCCGCGCTCCGTCTGCAGCACGCCACATTCGCGCGGCACTTCTTCTGGCTTGGCAATGGGTCGACCCTTGCTATCTTCACCGAGCACGTACCAAACCGCCCCCGCCATGGCCAGATAAGCGGCGCGCTTGGCGGGCTTGCGAAGGTCGCAAAGCAGATCGGCCCGACTGACTTTGATCTCGTGAACAACCGGCTCCAGGTAGGCTTCCACGGAGCTTCGGCGGATGGAGAACACATCAGGCATCGCCATGCACCACGTGTGATCCCGGCCAGACACAGCCAGGCCATTGGTGGAGAGCACATCCTCAGGCAGTAGATCTTCGTGGACCACTGGGGATCCCTCAACCACCGGCTCTGATGGGCCTTCGAACAGCACGCGTGGCAACGGCACGCGCAACATCAACCCCCGCCAGGCCAGCCTGCCTTCTCTGCCGAGTTGGTCGGCCACCAGCTTTACCAGACTCTCGTGAGGATCGCGTGCGTTCTGGTTTCCTGCGTGGGCCTGAGCGAGTGCGTGGATGCCAGCGTCCGTCAGGCGAAGCGTTTCGTGGCCATGGCTGCCCACGCACCGCTCCACCAGGCCGGCCGCGTGCAGCTCCACCTCTAGCATGTCCGCACAGGGCCAGCCAGCCGAGCGGTAGATCTCGCGCAGGCGGCGCATGTGCGCTCGCTTCAAGGATGGCGCGGGCATTGGTTCAGAGGTTTCAGGCTGCGCGTTCACGGTGTTTGCCCAAGGCCCGGGACACAGGGTGGAGGCCTGCATCGCCTCCTGTGCAAGATGTTGATCCACCGGCCGGGCTTTCAGGATGCTGGATGAATATACAGTGTACTATCCGCTCCCCGCCGCAAGTCCGTGGCGAGGAGGCGCCGTGTCAGACATCACCCTTTCCGAACCAGCACTGCTCACGCAAGAGCCGCTCATGGCGTTCAGCCTCGCCACCAGCGTGCACGCGGGCTTCCCCTCGCCGGCAGCAGATTTCTCGGCCAAACGCATCGACATCATGGACCGCCTGGTGGTTCACCCGCAAGCCACCTATGCGATGCGCGTGAGTGGTGAGTCCATGCGCGAGCTGGGCATCTTCGACGCGGACGTCCTCCTGGTGGACAAGGCTGTCAAGCCCAGGCACGGCATGGTGGTGATCGCCATCGTCGACGGTGAATTCACCTGCAAGCAGTTGCACCTGCGCAATGGCCGCATCAAGCTCAAGGCCGCCAACCCGACCTACCCGGACATCAATCCGAAGGAAGGGCAGGAGATCGAGATCTGGGGCGTGGTGATCGCATCGATCAAGCAGTTTCAAGTCTGATGGCCGAGAAGGCGAGAACCCATGGCCGCACCGCTGTTTGCCCTCGTCGACGGCAACAACTTCTACGTCTCCTGCGAGCGGGTGTTTCGGCACTCGCTCAAGAACACGCCCTGCGTGGTGCTGTCCAACAACGATGGATGCGCGATCGCGCGATCCAACGAAGCCAAGGACCTGGGCATCAAGATGGGAGCGCCTTGGTTTCAGATCCGGCACCTCCAGGAAAGTACAGGCCTGGTGGCGCTCTCCGCCAACTTTGAGCTGTACGGCGAGATAAGCGATCGCATGATGAGCGTGGTGGCCGCACTTGGCCACCGCCAAGAGATTTATTCGATCGATGAATCCTTCATCGACCTCAGTGGAGTGTCCGGGGACCTCACCAAGCGGGCGCGCGACATTCGTGCGCGGGTGAACCAGTGGGTGGGCATACCGACCTGTGTCGGCATAGCACCCACCAAGACGCTGGCCAAGCTGGCAAACCACATCGCCAAGCAGTCGGAAAGGAAACCCGGCAGCTACCCAGTCGAACTCGCCCAGGTCGCAGACCTCACCAGGCTTTCCACTGCCGAACTCGATGCTTTGCTTGCAGCCACCAGCGTGGGCGAAGTCTGGGGCGTGGGGCGGCGCATCGCCGAACAACTCAAGGCCCAGGGTGTGACAACAGTGCTGGATTTGAAGCGCATGAGCCCAGCCGCGGCTCGGGCGGGCTGGAGCGTGATCTTCGAGCGAACGGTACGAGAACTGCAGGGCGAGTCATGTGTGGACTTGGAAGACGTTGCACCGCCAAAGCAAGAGATCGCATGCACACGGTCGTTCGGATCTGCAGTTCGTGATTTGGACGAGCTCACCGAGGCGGTCTCGGAGTTCAGTGCCCGAGCAGCGCAGAAGCTGCGCGGGCAAGCAGGAGTGACCAGTCAGGTGCTTGTGTTCATCCGAACCAGCCCGTTCCGGCAGACGCCCCAATACAGCCGCTCGCTTGTGATACCCCTGCGCCGCCCACGTCTGACACAAGTGCCATCACGGGCGCCGCGGTGATGGGTCTCAAGGCCATCTTCAAACCTGGCTTCGATTACGCCAAAGCGGGAGTGATGCTGTTGGACATCGACTCATCGAACTCGGAGCAGTTCGAACTGGACCTCGAAGCAGAAGACACAGAGCAAACTGCTTCCCATCCCCCAGGGCATCGGGCGCACGGCCACTGCTCATGGCGGCACTGGATTCGCTCAACGAGCGTTACGGTCGAGGCACGCTCAAACTGGCCAGCGCAGGCTTGGTAGGTGCGCCACGCAACTGGACTATGAAGCAGGAACTGCGCACGCCGGCTTACACCACGCGGTGGGAAGACATGCCGGTAGTGAGGACATGAGGGTGTCTTCCTAAAAGCACCTTCGACATCTGGAACTGGGATGCCGGTCGCGGCGTTGGTCTGCTTGAGACTGAACTGAGTCGTTCGCAGGCGATGTATCGAAGGACCGCTGCGTTCGAAAGCAGCCATTCAAGATGTCGACGTTGTCACGACTGCTTCGCCCCTGAAACTGTATACCCGGCAGGTCGAACGCAAAGCCTTCTCGTCAAATGCTTTGACGAACGCTGAAGCTCGCGTGTTCGCGAGGTATTGCTGCGCGCATTCTTGAAACGAAAGGTGGGCAGTTCATCATGCAGGCTGAGTGATGCTGGTCGTCGCAGCGCGCCAGAAGCCTTCAGCGGCCTTTCCGGCATGCCCGCGGTAGCGATAGAGACGAATCTCGAGATCGACATGCCATTCGGCAGCAGCCGCAATTACCAATCGTCCATGCTCAATATCCTCACCCACCAGCAATCTGGGTAGCCAAGCCACTCCCCGACCGTCTATGGCCATCGTCCGCAACACAGACGCAAGGTGAGCGGTCAGGATGTGCTGATGATGATGAAGACGATCGATGGCGGGTCCCTTGAGGGATTTCAAGATACGGCCCAATCCAGATTCCTGGCTGTAGCCTAGCATCCGGGGCGCGGCACCGGTGGTGTCGCTGTCCAGCCTGTTCAAAGGCCGCCCCTGATCATCAGGTGCCGACACCGGCAGCAGTTGGTCAGCTCCCACCAACAAGCTCGGGAAGTTGGCGTCGTCCAGCTCGCCGCGCACGCCTGGATGGGCATGCGTCAGCACAAAATGCACCTGACTTTGCATGAGCAAGCCTTCGCACTTCTGCTGCACATCCGACACCAGTTGAATGGGCCCCATGGCGGCGTGCGCTTCAAGGGCTCGAAGCCATTTCGGCAAAAAAGTGAATGACAACGCGTGCGTTGACGCAAAGCGCAGCGTCGAAGAAGTGGCCTCTGCCACTGCTCGGGCCTCGCCAGGAATGGTTGCGACTCGTGCCTGCAAATCCTGGGCTGCGGCTCGGAACCACTCACCCACTTCAGTGACACGGGCCGGCTGGGAGCTGCGGTCAAACAGCTCAGCGCCAAGCCACTCCTCCAGCGCACGGATGCGCCTGCTGAAAGCCGGTTGAGTCATGTGGCGTTCTTCGGCCGCTCGCGAGAAGTTGCCGGTAGCAGCCAGAGCGTTGAAGTCATCGATCCAGGACAGGTTCATCGTCATGCCGGTTCTTTCAAAGCATCAAAGACAAGAACGCAGGCTTATCAGGCCAAGCTGGCTTTGTCCGCGGATCCGCTGTTCGCTCATGCTAAGGATCGCATTGCAGCCCTGGCGCAGGAGAGGCTGGCGGAAGAGACCGATGCCAGCGTGATCTCGATGGAGGAGCTTGCGCGGCTCTTCCAGGGCAGTGAACTCGCGCCGATGACCACCACCGATATGGCGCACCTGCTCAGTGACAGGCTGGACGATCTGCAGGACCTGATGGGCATCGACGCAAGTCCCAAAGCCGCCTGGGCCAAGGTGACCGACGAGAACACGCTCCGCCCCGCCATTGCCCGCGAGCTCGACATGATGTCAAAGGGGGCCTACACCGTCGACCAGGAAGGTGTCACCGTGGATGGCAAGGAGACGGACATCCGATTCCGTGCGCTGTCGCGGTATCAGGCATCGATCGAGCTGAAGATTGGCGAGAAGCCAAGAACTGGAAAGGAACTCCGGGACACGATCGAGACGCAGTTGGTCAAGAAATACATGGCTGCCCGCAATGCGAAGACGGGCTGCTTGTTGGTGACCGTGGCCGACTCCGAAAGGCGATGGCATCACCCGGACACCGGTGAGCCCATGGACCGGCACCAGCTTCAAAACATGCTGACTGAGGCGGCGCTGCTCGCGCAGCAACGGCTTGGCGGCGAAGCGCGGGTTATGGCGCGTGTGCTGGACCTGACGCCCCGGCTGCCGAAGGAGCCTCGTGCAGCGAAGGCCTCGAAGCAGACGGTCAAGACCAAGGCAGGCGCGAAAACGGCTAAAGGCAGCAGGGCGGCCTCCAAGACGGCTCGGTCTCCGAAGTCCGGCAAGTGACCTGGTGGTTCAGCGGGCACTGTCGCGATCACCCCCAGCATCTTGGCTCGGCTTGGCGCTTCTCAATGTGCCCTTGGATTCTCGTTGGCCAAGCCACTGGCTCGACACCGTGAGGTGAAAGTGCCGTGACCGCATGAAGTGCCTAGCGTTCAGGTGCCGCAAAGCAGCCGTTGACAAACGTCCGTCTACAGTCTCAAGCAGACCAACGCCGCGACCGGCATCCGAGATCCAGTTGTCCAAGGTGCTTTTAGGAAGACACCTTCATGCCCTCACCACCGGCATGTCCTCCCACCGCGTCGTGTATGCCGGCGTGCGCAGTTCCTGCTTCATGGTCCAGTTGCGTGGCGCACCTGCCAAACCTGCGCTGGCCAGTTTGAGCGTGCCTCGACCGTAACGCTCGTTGAGCGAATCCAGTGCAGCCATGAGCAGTGGCCGTGCTACCAATGCCCTGGGGGGATGGGAAGCAGTTTGCTCTGTGTCTTCTGCTTCGAGGTCCAGTTCGAACTGCTCCGAGTTCGATGAATCGATGTCCAGCAGCATCACTCCTGCTTTGGCGTAGTCGAAGCCAGGTTTGAAGATGGCCTTGAGACCCATCACCGCGGCGCCCGTGATGGCAGCCGTGTCAGACGTCGGGCGGCGCAGAGGCACAACAAGCGAGCGGCTGTATTGGGGCGTCTGCCGGAACGGGCTGGTTCGGATGAACACAAGCACCTGACTGGTCACTCCTGCTTGCCCGCGCAGCTTCTGCGCTGCTCGGGCACTGATGGGCAGCGGTCCAGGCGGCGGCATGATGGGCGGCAGCTAGGGCATGGGAATGGGCATGGGCATGGGCATGATGGGGTCGCCCGGGGCCATGGGCTGGGGATTGGAACGACTCGACCTCAGCGCCGACCAGCGCGCCCGCATCGCCGCCATTCACGACGAACTGCAACAGCGCCACTGGGCATCGATGCAAGCGATGCACGCACAAAGTGGCCCGATGTCGGCCTGGACCGACGAAGCCGCACAGCGCCAGCGCTTCGAGCAAATGAGTGCGCTGCACAAGCAGATGCTTGACGCGCACTTGGAGACTCGGCGCCGCATCCTGGAGGTACTGACGCCCGCGCAACGCCAGCAGCTGACAACCGGGAAGTCTGGGAGTTAGCCATGTGGGGACACATGGATGGATGGGGCCCAGGCTGGGGCTGGTTCGCCGCAGTTCATGTTCTCTGGTGGGTCGCCGGCGCTGTGGCGCTGATCGCTCTGGTGCGCTGGGCGATCCAGCGTGGTGAGCAGGGTACGGCCGCGGCGCCAGACCGTGCGCTGGATCTTTTGCGAGAGCGCTTCGCGCGCGGAGAGATCGACGAGGCCGAGTTCGAGGCGCGCAGGCGTACGCTGGGCGCTTGAGCGCGCGCCTTGGCTGCAGTGGTGCCTGAACGTCGCGGCCTGCATGAGGATGCAGTGCGAACAATGAGACAGGCGGCAGCGCCAACCACTTTGCCAACACATAGCTAGGCCAGCGACACCATGAGAACAGATGCAGTGCAGCAATGATGCGGATACTCCTTCCGTGGCCTCGGTTCATCTGAGACTGCCAGCTTTCGGGAAGATGAGTTCAGGACAGGCGAATTCGGTGATGGGCCCGTTGCAGACGGGCACGGCATCCAACTGAGTGACAGTCGTCCATCGCTGGTGCTGTCTCTGGCCATGAAACGGTGCACTAACGATGCCGGCAACTAAGCAGTCACTGGAGATGGAGGACACCGGCGGCGCGCGAGTCTGCTCTGTATGAGGCAAAGCAGTCGCAGGCCCTGCGCGAGCGTCATTGTTCAGCCGATGCCCACCTCGGTGGACCTCAACCAGCAATGAACACACATGAAGATTTCAACTGGATGTGTTGTTCTTGATCGCTCACACGCAAGGACCTTGTGGGCACCAAACGACCGCTGGTAGGCGCAAGTGCAGACCAAAGAGAACAGGTCAATTGCCTGACGATGGAGGCCCACGTCTCGGCTCGCTCAAAAATGCCTTCACGCGAACGAGCAAAGCGGGTATGTCGATCGGCTTCTCAAGCAACCCGTCCACATCCAGCCCCGCCACCTGCTTGAGCACCGCTTCGCTGCGGTGCGACGTCATCATGAGAATGTAGACAAGGTCCATCTCTTGATTCGACCGGATGCGTCGGGCGATTTCGATGCCTGTGACCAAGGGCAGATCGATGTCGATCAACATGACCCGAGGCTTGGCGCTGGAAGCCGTCAGATGAACGGAGTCAAAGTTGTTGGAGAACGCGACCTTGCCCAACGGCCGCAGGGCGCGCGCAAGCGCATGCACCAAGACTTGATCGTCATCCACCACCATGAACGTGAGGTCTTCTGACGTACCCGCTTTTTCTTCAAGCGTCATGTGTTCTCCTTGTTTTGCATGGCTGCCGGTTGTTCATGAGACCCTGGGTGGACAACGGGCAGGTCGATGATGGCGGTGGCCCCATTGCCAACGGATGATTCCAGGCACACTGTGCCCCCATGTCGCTCGATGATCTTCTTGACTGTAGTCAAACCCAGTCCCTCTCCGCTGAACTGACGCGCTGTCTCCAAGCGAACGAATGGGTCAAATAACTGCCCCGTCTGACTGGGGTCAATGCCGATCCCATTGTCCTGCACGGTGATCCGATAAGTCAGCCCAATGGGTCCCGCGACGATGTTGACCCGTGGCGCATTCTGCTGTGAGCTGTACTTGAAAGCGTTGTGGATGAGATTGGTGATGGCAATTCCCAGCAACACGGGATCGCCTGTCACCGTACCTTCAACCTTGGTTGACACATCGAACGCCCGGTCACGGAACTCCAGGCGGCACGATTCGACAATCGTTTCGACCTCATCGCTCAGCGAGAACTCCTCAAGCTGGAGTTGAAGCGAATCTGACTTGGAGAAAGCCAGCAATCCATCAATGATCGCTGTGCCAGTACTGAGCGACTTGATGGTGGAGTTGAGGTACTGGCCCACCTGCTCAACCTCACCGCTCTGCAGTGCTTCGGCAGCGAACTGTGCCCATAGGCGGCTGGAGCGCACCGGTGCGCGCAGATCGTGGGCCACACGGCCCGCAAAAGCTTGCAGCAATTCGTTGGTCTGCTGCAGTTGCACGTTCTGCGTCTTCAATGCCAGTTGCAGCTGCTCGTTCTTTTTGCTGAGGGCGCGGTAGCCCATGGCGCGCTGCACCGCGACGCGCAATTCGTCGGGCATCAACGGCTTGGCCACGAAGTCGACTGCGCCTCCCCGAAGGGCTGCTGTCGCGGCTGCCATGTCTGCGAATTGAGTCACCACAACAGCGCTTGCACAGTCGTCCATTTTACGAATCTGGCGAATCAGCTCCAGACCCGAGCTACCTTCCAGGCGCAAGTCGGTCACGACGACGTCGAACTCTTGACCTTGATACCTTGCCACCGCCTGCTCCACGGTCGAGCATTCATCCACCACCAGTCCATCGTCGCGAAGCCATTGCGCCATGCCTTCACGCTGCACTTCGTCGTCTTCCACCAGCAGCACGCGCCCCATGGCACCCTTCAAACTTGCAGCTTCAACTCCATCATGAATGTCCCGCATTGAAGTTTCCCTGAATTGTTTCTTCGCTCATTCACGCCTCGGTCGGTTGCTGCAATTGGTTGATGAGCTCCTTGTGGGCAGCATCGAAGTCAAGAGCGTCAATCATTTGGAGAAGTCCCTCGGCGTTATCCTGACCCAGCAAGCTGACCAGCTCTGGCCGCAGTGCCAATCCAAGATCGATGGCGTCGAAGTCACTCGTGGACAACAGCCCAGCGAGACTGGCGAGCTTCTCTCGCCCAACTTGCGTCAAGGGGCCAGCATCCAACTCCAACGCCGCACCCGACACCAACGACTCAATGTGATCCTCTACGTGAGCCAACAGTTCGTCAAGGACCTTGGCCACCGGCGGCACAGCTTCCAGGGGCAAGACAGAACCACCGTGAATAGAGCTTTCAGCCTGCTCGGCCACTGCTGCCAGCTCGGTGGCGCCCAACATTCCGGCACTGCCGCGCAACTTGTGCAAGCTGGCGCAAAAATCGGCGTTGATCTCGGCACCCTTCTGTTGTGCCAGTTCAAGCCAGGTCACACCCCAAGTCGAGTAGTTTTTTCGCACCAATGTGAGCAGTTTGTTGAAGAGCACGACACTGTTGCTCGAATACCCCTTGGCCAATGTCGTGTCGATGCCCGGAATTTCAGGCCAGGGTTGCGACGCTGGCAAGCCCAAATAGATGGCTCCCTCCTTTGACTGGCTCAGCACCACCTGTGGTGCCTTGCCCCGGTAAGAGCAGATCTTGTTACGCAACAACTTCACCACGTCCAGAGGCTCCAGCGGCTTGGTGAGGAAGTCGTCCATGCCGGCCGCTTTGGCCCTGAGCCGCTCACTGTCGAGTGCTCCGGCGGTGAGGGCAATCACCGGCAGGGTCTTAAATGCCGCATGCGATTTGATGAGTCGTGTTGCCTCAAGGCCGTCCAGTACCGGCATTTGCACATCCATGAGCACGGCATCCACCGCGTCGGGATGAGCCAGCAGCCAGTCAGCAGCTTCCCGTCCGTTGACGCATGTGTGGCAAGTGGCACCTTGCTGTTGGAGCAGCGCAAAGGCAATCTCCAGATTGATCTCGCTGTCATCGACTATCAGGATACGCGCTCCCTGCAACCAATGGATACCGCCATCGATTGCGTGGGTGGTTCCAATCAGCCGGTCTTGAGAATCCTTGCCTAGTGCCAGAACCTCGACCACCGAATTGAAGATCATGGACATGTCAACTGGCTTTTGAACCACTCGATTCAGCGGCAGCGGCAGCCTCGCCATCGCCTCCAGCTCCTGCGAATCACCGATCAAGATGGCGGGCAATTCATTGCCCTGTGCCTTTGATACATCCACCAGCTCGCGAAGCTTCACAGCGCCCTCGTTGCCAAGGGCCGCGTCCACAAGGAGCACGTCCGGCTCACCCGTCTCTGAAGCCATGGGTCTGAAGCACCTCCAGCCAATTGCAGCGAGGCGCTGTTTCATGTCAAGGCACAGGTCCTCGTCAGCGCACATCAAAGCCACTTCGATAGGTCGGCTCGCACGCGTGACCTCTGCCACCAAATCCGCGCTCGCCTCCACCAGCGGCAGCATGATCAAGAATTCGCTGCCCACACCGAGCGTGCTGCTGACCCGAGCATCGCCGCCCATCATCTGCGCAAGGTTTCGAACGATGGACAGCCCCAGCCCGGTGCCGCCAAACTGCCGTGTGGTGCTCTCGTCAGCCTGCACAAAGGGCGTGAACAAGCGACCGATCGCCTCTTGCGAAATGCCCACACCGCTGTCCCGAACCACCAGCTCGACCCATGGTTGAGAGACATCCTGTCGCACCCGCGTCGACAGGTTCACTTCGCCGGTGGTCGTGAACTTGATCGCATTGCTCAACAGGTTGCTGAGCACTTGTCGCAGGCGAAAGCGGTCACCCACAATCCACAAAGGCAAGTCTGCAGCGGTGTCCAGCGTCAGCTTCAAACCCTTGGCCTGTGCCACGACACCGTGAACGTCGACCAGCTCATCAAACAGCTGCCTGGGCTGGAAGGGCTGCGCGTTCATCGACAGTTCTCCGGCCTCGATCTTGGCCAGGTCCAGCACGTCGTTGATGATGTCCATCAACCCATGTCCTGCCTGGTTGGCCTTGCCCAGCAGGTCGCTCTGGCCAGGCTTGAGACCGGTGTTCTGCAGCATCCTGTGCATGCCCAGCACGGCATTCAATGGCGTGCGGATCTCGTGGCTCATGTTGGCCAGGAATGCACTCTTGGCGGCGCTGGCCGACTCGGCCGCCACCTTCGCTTCCTGGAGTGCCTGCGCGGCCTGTTGCCGCTCGGTGATGTCCTGCAGGGCGCCGACAAGATAAGCGGCTTGTCCGTTGACGTACTCCACCTCGCCCAAGGCGCGCACCCAGATGTGGCGACCGGTGAAAGTGACCAGGCGCAGCTCCAGATCCCAGCCCTCGCCGGTGTCGGTGGCGTGCTGCGCGGCGCCGGCGATCACGTCGCGGTCTTCGGGGGCGTAGAAGTTGATGCCTGTGTCGAGGTTCGGTGCAAAGTCTGCCGGCACCTCATGGATGCGCCGGGTCTGCTCGTCCCAATAGAGCAAGCCGGAGCGCAGATCGAGGCGCCATCCGCCAATTGAAGCCAGCTGGCCAACGCGCCTCAGCAACGCCGTCTGCTCCTGCAGGGCGGTCGCGGTGTCGACCTGATAGGTGATGTCGGTGTTGACGCCGATCATGCGCAGAGCCTTGCCTGCTTCGTCACGCACCACGTGCCCGGCGGCCTTGAGGTGCCGCACGCTGCCGTCGGGCAGCAGGATGCGGAACTGGGTGTCAAACGGTTTCAGACCGCTGATGGCATCCTGACTTGCCTGTTCACTGGCGGCCCGGTCGTCGGGGTGCAGGCTGCTGCTCCACAGCACATAGGGCTCGGCATCGCCGGTGCGGCTTCGCCCGTACAGCGCATACATCTGGTCATCCCAGACCAGAGTGCCGGCCTGCAGGTCGTACTCCCACACACCCATGGCCGCACTCTCCACAGCCAGCGCCATGCGCTCTTTCGCACGCGCCAGGGTATCGGTCATGGCATTGACGCTGGCAGCCAACTGGCCCAGTTCATCGCTGCGACCGTAAGTGCAGCGGGCCTGCAGGTTGCCAGCCTGCACCGCCTGCGCCGTAGCCCGAATCAGCGCCACCGGGCGCAGCACGCGCACCAGCAGCAGCCACGCAAGGAAAAGCGATGACGCCAGCCACAGCCAGTTCAGCAGTCCGTCCTGCTCGCGCAGGCTGGAGGCTTCTGCCTGCAATTGCCCAAACAGTGTGCCATCACGCCGGTAGGCCAGGTCGCTGACCAGCCGGGTTTCAGACAGGATCTGATCCACCAGCATGGTGCGGCGCTCATCAGCCAGCCCCGGCGCCAGCTCGGAGACGTCTCGACCCAGGCTTTCGAAGATCGCTGTCAGGTTGGCAGTGGTCTCTCGCAGCTCATCGAAGTCTTCGTCGCTGGACCCGACCGGGATTGCCTGAACCACGGCCTGGGTCAGCGCGCGGTGCGCGGCCTGCCACTGGCTGGCGGACCGCTCGGTGCCGCGCAGCATGTATTCGTGGGTCAGCACCAGCAGCGCGTTGGCGTCGTGCGAGGCCTTTCGCGTCGCCTGCATCTGAACTTCGAGCTGCGCCACGCGCGCCGCGCTGTCAGTCTGCAGTATCAATTTCAGGCCGCCCACGCCCAAGGTCAAGGCCAGGTAGAAGATGATCAACCAACGCAGCATGGACGTCCTTCAATCCACCAGGGTGACAGCCGTTGGGTCCACTGAGCGCAGTGGCCCCGGGCGCATGCGCGAGAGGTAATCAGGCGAACTGTCGCCCTTCACCTGGCCGGTGCGGCGCATCCAGCGCGACTCCGCCTCCAGCGTGGTGAGCAGCGACTGCCCCAGCGACAGGCGAAAGCTCAGCAGCTCCCAGGTTTCGTTGACCACCTTCGGGTCCAGCTTGAGCTGGCTGGCCACCAGTGCCTGCGCGCGAGGCGGGTCGGCGCGTATGTAGAGTGTGGCGCGCTGCAACGCGCGTAGCAGCTTGGCTGCGTCGGCATCGCTCAGACCGGGTTTGGCCACCAGATTCATGGTCACCGTGTACAGCCGCGGCGCCGGCAACACGAGGGCCTTGCCCCCAAGCAACCGCATGGCCTCCGGACCATGCGGCTGGTACAGGCCGGCGGCATCGACCTCGCCCGCGGCCAGTTGCTGCGGCGCCCGGGCCGCATCCAGTTCGACCAGGGTGACCTGATCCAGGCCAATGCCGTGGAACGTGAGGAAGATGTCGGTGAAATAGTGACCGGTGGTGCCCCGCACAAAGCCGACGCGCTTGCCACGCAGATCGGCAGGCGATGAAATCCCCCGGTCGGTGCGCGCAACAAAGCTGTTGTCGCGCGACGTGGTCATAGTCGCCAAGATATGGAAGGGCAGGCCTTCATGCACGGCTGTCACGATCGGCGTGTCTGCCACGGTTGCAATGTCCACCTCGTTGTCGGTCAGGTGCTTGAGGCAACGCCTTCCGTTGACACAGGGAATGATTTCCACCGCCAAACCCTCGGCGGCAAAAAAACCCTGCCAGCCAGCGACAAGGGCAGGCGAAAAGTAGGGCAGTTGGGCCACCGCTATGCGCAGCGGCTGGGCGATGGTTGGCGCGGCCCAGCACGCGAGCAGGAGTTGCGCCGTCAGCAGCAACCACCTAGAACCCCAACGACGACAGGCCATAAAAATCCCCACGAGTCTTTTTTATGAGTTTGCCCGAAGTTGAGGCATCTCGATCTGTGGTCGTGCGGCCATAAAACCAGTCAATTGTTTGTGTCAAACACCGGTTGCGCTGCAAAGCGCTGAGGTTACAGCGGCTTGGGCGCTTGGTGAATGGCCGTTCTCGGCGGTGGAGCTGCCGTACAAACCGAGCCCACTGAACGGCTGGTGATGCACGCCGCAGCCTTCGAGTTGATGCGCCCGAACGACTCAGTTCAGTCTTAAGCTGCCCTCATTTTCTTGAAGACTGACCGGTAGCGATTCAGGTGCACATCGAGCTCCTCAACCGCGCACCCGATCTCCCCCCAACCGCTCAGTAACCAATTACTGAATGAGCTGCCACGCTTCACACGCAGCGCGCTCCGTCCACTTCTAGGCAGACGCCCGAGATGAAGGCGGCTTCGCTGCTGGCGAGGTACAGCACCGCGTTGGCTACATCGATCGAGGTGGAGAAGCGGCCCAGCGGGATGGAGGATCGGAACTTGTTGAGCCGCTCTTCGGTCAGCTCGCCGCCGGCGAACGACGGGCCGAGCGTTGTGAAGGGGTTCATCACCGGGTTGATGCAGTTGACCCGGATGTTCTCCGGCCCCAGCTCGGCCGCCAGCGACTTGCTGGTGGTGATGACGGCCCCCTTGGAGCCGTTGTACCAGGTGAGCCCGGGGCGGGGGCGCACGCCGGCGGTGGACGCGATGTTGATGAAGCTGCCGCCGCCATTGGCGCGCAGCGCAGGCACGGCGTGCACGGTGGCCAGGTAAATGCTTTTGACGTTGACCGCGTAGCAGCGGTCGAAGTCGTCTTCGCTCACATCCAGCGCTGGCTGATTGCGGTGAGTCCAGCCGGCATTGTTGACCATTACGTCGAGCTTGCCGTGCAGGTTCAGCGTGGCCTGCACCAGCGCTTTCACGTTAGCCGATTTCGTGACGTCGGCGGCAACGAACGCCGCATTGCCGCCCGCAGCCACGATGTCGGCGGCCACGCGCTGGCCGTTGGCCACGTCGATGTCGTTCACGATGACGTGGGCGCCTTCTTCGGCCAGGCGCAGGGCAATGCCCTCGCCGAAGCCGCTGCCTGCGCCGGTGACGATGATGGAGAGATCCTTGACTCGCATGCTGTGGTGTCCTTGTGGGGTTCAGCCGTGGCGGAAGGCCACGGTCTTGAGGGTGGTGAAGCCGAACAGGGCCTCGAAGCCTTTTTCGCGGCCGTGGCCCGATGACTTGACGCCGCCAAACGGCAGCTCCACGCCACCGCCCGCGCCGTAGTTGTTGACGAACACCTGACCGGCTTTCACGCGCCTGGCCATGCGGAACTGGCGCCCGCCATCGCGTGTCCACACCCCGGCCACCAAGCCGAAGGGCGTGGCGTTGGCGATTTGCGTGGCGTGGTCTTCGTCGTCAAAAGCCATGGCGGACAGCACGGGTCCGAAAACCTCTTCCTGCGCCAGGCGGTGATGCACAGGCACGTCGCGCAGCAGCGTAGGGACGGCATAGAAGCCGGCGGCGGCGGCTTCGTCCACCACGCGCCCTTGCGCCACGGTGGCGATGCCGTCGGCCCGGGCCTGGTCCAGGAACCCCCGCACGCGCTCCTGCTGGCTCTGTCGGATCAGCGGGCCCAAGTCTAAGTCCATCGCGGGTGGCCCGGCGCGTAGCGTGGCGAAGCGCTGGCCCAGGCGCTCCAGCAGCGGTTCGTACAGGCCACGCTGCACCAGCAAACGCGAGCCTGCGCTGCAGGTCTGTCCGCTGTTCTGCACGATGGCGTTGACGATGAAGGGCAGGGCGGCGTCGATGTCGGCGTCGTCGAACACGATTTGTGGACCTTTGCCACCGAGCTCCAGCGTGACGGGGCAGTGCCGCTCAGCCGCAGCCTGCTGGATCAGCGTGCCCACGCGAGGGCTGCCGGTGAAGCTGATGTGGTCGACGCCGGGATGGCGCGCCAGCGCGTCACCCACTTCGTGGCCGTAGCCGGTGACGATGTTGATGCAGCCGGCCGGAAAACCAACCTCCACCGCGAGTTCGGCGACGCGCAGCAGCGACAGACAGGCGTCTTCGGACGGCTTGACCACACACACGTTGCCGGCCGCCAGCGCGCCGCCCACGCAGCGGCCGAAGATCTGCATGGGGTAGTTCCAGGGCACCACGTGGCCGGTCACACCATGCGGTTCGCGCCAGGTGAGCACGCTGTAGCCGTCGAGGTAGGGAATGGTGTCGCCATGCAGCTTGTCGCCGGCCCCGGCGTAGAACTCGAAGTAGCGCACCAACGCGAGCGCGTCCGCTTTGGCCTGCGCCACCGGTTTGCCGCAGTCGCGTTGTTCGATCCCGGCGAGTTCGTCGGCGTGTTCGGCCACTTTTTGGCTGAGCTTCATCAGCAGGCGCCCGCGCTCGGCTGCGGTGGTGCTCGACCAAGTGCGCTCGAAGCATTCGCGCGCGGCGCGCACGGCGGCGTCGATGTCGGCGGCGTTGCTGCGCTCGATGGTGTCGTACGCCTGGCCGTCGGCAGGGTCGATGACCGGGAGACTCTGGCCAGAAGCCGAGCGCTCGGCGCTGTTGTTGATGTGGTTCAGTGCCATGGAAGATACCTGGCAGTTACTGAGGACCGATGCTCGGTCCGATGGCGGGCTCCACCACCGGGGCTTTGGCAAACACCGCATCGCGCAAGGCTAGCGAGATCGAGGGCAGGTAGGTGATGAGGGCCAGGCAACCCATGATGACGAGAACGAAGGGCAGCAGGTGGCCGACAATGCGGTCGAGCGAGATCTTTGCCACCGTGCAGGCGGCGAACAGGTTCACGCCGAAGGGCGGGGTGATCATGCCCATGGCCAGGTTGACCACCATGATGATGCCGAAGTGCACCGGGTCGACGCCGAAGTGGATGGCCACCGGCACCAGGATGGGGGCGAGAACAATGATGGCCGCCGAGGTCTCAATGAACATTCCGATCACGAACAGCGCGGCGTTCACGCCCAGGAGGAACCAGCCTGGCGACTGCAACACGCTGGTGAGCCACATGCCGATCGCATCCGGGATGCCTGCGCGTGTGATCAGGAATGCAAACAGACCGGCGTTGGCAATGATGAACATGATGACCGCACTGGAGAGCACCGACTTGCGCAGCACGGTGACGATATCCCTCAGCTTGAGTTCGCGGTGAACCACCATGCCGACCAAGAGCGCATAGAACACCGCCACCACCGAAGCTTCGGTGGGCGTGAAGATACCGCCGTAGATGCCGCCAAGAATCACCACCGGCATCAACAATGCCCAACCCGCGTCGCGTGTGGCCGGCACGAAGCCCAGGCGGTCGTCACCGTCGTTCTTGCCCAGTCCCTTGAAGCGGCACCACAGGTGCACGAAAAGCATCAACGAGGCCCCGATCAGCAGGCCGGGCACCACGCCGGCGATGAACAGCTCGCCAATGGACACCTCAGCGGCGACGCCAAACAGGATCAACGGGATCGACGGTGGAATGACCACGCCAAGTTCGGCCGAGGTGGCTTGCAACGACGCTGCATAACCCACCGGGTAGCCGTGTTTGACCAACGCGGGAATCAGGATGGAGCCGATGGCGAAGGTGGTCGCTACCGAGGAGCCAGAGACCGCCGCGAAGATCATGCAGGTGAGCACACAGGTCATGGGCAGGCCGCCCTGCACACCACCCACCAGTGATTTGGCAAAGTTGACGAGCCGACGCGAGATACCGCCGGTCTCCATCAGGTTGCCTGCAAGGATGAAGAAGGGGATGGCTGCCAGAGGGAACTTGTCAATGGCCGAGAACATTTCCTTCGGCACAAGGATGAGCTGGTTGCTGTCGAAGATCGCCAGCCCGAGGATGGCCGAACCGCCGATAGCCACGGCAATGGAAATGCTGAAGGCAAAACACACCAGCATGGTGACGAGCAGAGTCAAGGGCATGGTGTGTGTCCAGTGGAAGGGGGCAGGGAATGAAGGCTCATGTGGGCGGTCGCGTCACAGTGCGGTTGTTAGTTCATCGTGCTGCGGGTCTGCGTGGTGCGCAACCGTGGCCAACAGGCCGAGTAGGGCACCGGTGGGGATGGCGGCGTAAGCCCAGGCCATGGAGAGATTCAGGCTGGCAAAGGTCTGGAAGCGAATACGCCAGACCAGGTCGATCCCGAACCACAACACCACCGAAAAGAAGCTCAGGTTGACCAAGGTGATGATCCAGCGCACCGTGCTGCGCCAGGCACCGCGCGACAGGCGCAGCATCAGGTCCACCGAGATCAGCGCGCCCTGGCGCAGCGCCACCACCGTGCCGAGCATCACCATCCAGATCAGCAGGCGGCGCATGATTTCTTCGGTCCAGGTGGACGGCTGCGAAAACACGAAACGCGTCACCACCTGCCACATGCCCAAGCAAGAGATCACCGCCAGGATGGCGCAAGCCAGCGACAGGCACAGGCCGGTGATGCGGCGATCGATGGCAATGATGAGAGATTTCATGGGCAGGCGGCGAAACAAACAATGAGGCCCTCGGCAAGCGAGGGGAAGACGGGCCCGAAGGCCCGCCGCAGGGGGGAGCGTTACTTCACAGCCTGGATGGCCGCGATCTTGTCGGCGCCGAACTCCTTGGCGAAGGCGGCGTAAGCAGGCGCTACGGCCTTGCGGAAGCTCTCGCCATTGACCTTCTCGACCACCTGCATGCCTTCGCTCTTGAGCTGGGCAATGCCGGTGTTCTCGTCGTCGTTGACCTTCTTGCGCTGTGCCGCAGCGGCCTTCTTGCCGGCTTCGGTGAACACAACCTTGTCAGCGGCGGACAGCTTGCTCCACACCGCGGGCGAGAGGATCAGCGCCGCAGGCGAATACACGTGGCCGGTCAGCGACAGATGCTTCTGCACTTGTGAGAACTTGGACGCCAGGATCACGGGAATCGGGTTTTCCTGACCATCGACCGTGCCTTGCTGCAGCGCGGTGAACAGCTCCGGGAAGGCCATGGGCGTGGGCAGGATGCCGAAGGTCTTGTAGCCGTCCATGTGCACCTTGTTTTCCATGGTGCGCATCTTCAGGCCGCTGGCGTCGGTGGCCTGGTTGATGGCGCGCTTGCTGTTGGTCATGTGGCGGAAACCGTTTTCGGTCCACGCCAGGTTGATCAGGCCCTTGGCTTCCATCTTCTTCTGCAGGTCCTGGCCGATCGGGCCGTCCATCACCTTGCGTGCGTGGTCGTAGTCGCGGAACAGGAAGGGGATGTCGACGATCTTGACCTCGGGCACGAAGTTGCCCAGCGGGCCGGTGGAGGTGTTCACCAGGTCTTGCGTGCCCAGCTGCACGGCTTCGATCTGCTCGCGTTCACCGCCGAGTGCCGAGTTGGGGAACTGCTGGCACTTGTAGCGGCCTTGCGTGCCCTTCTCCATTTCTTCGCAGAACACGGTGGAGCCCACGCCGTAGTGCGATGTGGCCGAGGTGGCGTATCCGATCTTCAGCACGGTCTGGGCCTGCACGGCACCCGAGGCGGCCAGGATGGCGGCGAGAGCGATGGGTTTGATGAGTTGTTTCATGGACGGTGTCTCCGTTGTGGTTGGGGGAAGGGAACAGGGGAACGCAGAAAGGGGTTAGGCCAGTGCGGGCAGGCCCAGCCGCGCCCGGGCCTGCGGGTGGCGCACCGCGTCGGGTTGGTCGTGCACGTACTGTTGCAGCACGGCGGTGAAGCTGGCGTCGGCGGTGAGGCCCAGGCGCGGCGATCGGGCGCTTTCGAAACGCGCAGGCCAGGCCTGCACGATGCCGGCCACCGCGGCGTCGGGCGTGTGTGTGATCAGGCCCATCACCTCCGAGCCGGCCAGGGATTCGAGTGCGGCCAGCATCTCGCGCACGCTCACGGTGAGGGCCGGCAAGTTGAGCGCGGTGCGTCCGCCAAAGGTCTCGCGGCTGGCCTCGGCCACGGCCACGATGCCGGCCACCGTGTTGGCCGGGGACGACAGCGCCACGCGTGTGTCCAGGTCCACCGGGCAGGCGCTGGGCAAACCCGCCAGCGGTTCGCGGAACAGGCCCGAGAGAAAGCCCGAGGCTGCGCCGTTGGGCCGCCCGGGGCGCACCGAGACGGTCATGAGCCGTGCCGCGCGGCCGTCGATGAAGCCCTTGCGCGTGTAGTCGGCCAGCAGCTGTTCACACACAAATTTGTGGATGCCGTAGCTGCCCTGCGGCGTGGGCAGCGTGTCGTCGCGCACCACGGCGGGCAGGGGCACGGCGGTGTCGCTGCCGAACACCGCCACCGAACTGGAAAAGAAAAACAGCGGTGCGGGATGCCCGGCCAGCGTTTGCGTCCGGCAGGCGTCGAGAAGGCTGCGCGTGGTGTCCAGGTTGGCGTGCAGGCCGAGGTCGAAGTCGGCCTCGCATTCGCCCGACACGGCGGAGGCGAGGTGGAACACCGCGTCCCAGCGCTGCGCCATGAGCGCGGGAATCTGCGCCAGCAGGTCGCCGGTGTGGTGGCGCACGCGCGGGTCGGCCAGCAGGGCAGCGTCGCGCGGTGCCACCAGGTCGGCCAGCATGAGTTGTTCAATGCGCTGGCCGCGCAGCGTGCCCTGCAGCAGCAGGGTGCGGGCGAGGCGGTCGCCGAGAAAGCCGGCGCCGCCGGTGATGAGGATGTTCATGGGTGGGTCACGCGTGTGTTTTTTCGGGCAGCCTGGTACAGGTGAAGCCAGTCCAAGCCTTCGCTGGTGCCGGACTTGGGGCGGTATTCGCAGCCGACGAAGCCGTCGTAGCCGAGGGTGTCCAGCAGGTCGAACAGGTGGGGAAAGTTCACCTCGCCCCCATCGGGCTCGTGGCGGTCGGGCACACCCGCAATCTGCACGTGGCCCACACCGGCCAGGTGTTGTTGCAGGCGCTTGCTCAGGTCGCCTTCCATGATCTGGCAGTGGTAGAGGTCCATCTGCACTTTGAGGTTGGGCGCGCCCACCTCGGCCAGCACGTCGTGCGCGTGCTGCTGCAGGCTCAGCAAGTAGCCCGGCATGTCGCGGCTGTTGATCGGCTCGATCAGCAGGCTCACACCCAGCGGCGCGAGGCGCGCGGCGGCGTGGCGCAGGTTGTTCACATAGGTGGCGTGGCAGGCGGCGGCGTTGCTGCCCGCAGGCACCAGTCCGGCCATGGCGTGCACGCAGCGGCAACCGGTGGCTTCGATCCAGGGCAGGGCATGGTCCAGCGCGGCGGCGAACTCGGCCTCGCGCCCGGGGTGGCAGGCCATGCCGCGTTCTCCGGCGGCCCAGTCACCCGGGGGCAGGTTGAACAGGGCCTGCGTGAGGCCGTGGTCTTTCAGGCGCGCGGCGATCTCACCCGGTTTGTGCTCGTAGGGAAAGAGGTACTCCACCGCGTCGAAGCCGTCGCGCGCGGCTGCGGCAAAGCGGTCGAGGAACGGCACCTCGGTGTACATCATGGTCAGGTTGGCGGCGAAGCGGGGCATGGCGAGTTTGTGTTTACCAGGGGGCGTTGAAGCGTGTGCGCAGAACGTCGATCTGCGCATCGGTCAGGGGTTCGGCGCGGCGCTCGCTCATCAGCCACAGGCGCGCGGTTTCTTCGAGCTCTTCGAGCAGCGCCATGGCATTGCCCGGGCTGTCGTGCCACACGGTGGGGCCCAGCCGCTCCAGCATCACCGCGCGCAGGGGGTGCGGTGCGTGGGTGATGAGCGCGGCCACGTCGTCGGCCACAGCGGCATCGCCCGGCACTCGGTACGGCACCAGCGGCACGTGGCCCACCTTCATCAGCTGGTAGGGCGTGAGCGGCGGCAGGATGTCGGTGGTGCGCCAGACACCTTGGAGCGTGAGCGCCACCAGGTGGGTGGAATGGGTGTGCAGCACACAGTGCGCAGCGGGCGCGGCGGCGTAAATGCGGCGGTGCAGGGTGAGCGTCTTGCTGGCGCGGGCACCGCCCAGCGCGGTGCCGTCTTCACTCACCCAGGCCAGTTGTGCGGGGTCGAGAAACCCGAGGCAGGCGTCAGTGGGGCTGATGAGGAAACCACCGCCTTGTTCGGCCGAGAGGCGCACGCTGATGTTGCCGGCGGTGGAGTGCACCAGGCCGCGCTGGAACAGGCTGGCGCCCACGCGGGCGATCTCGGCCCGCACAGCGTCCTGGGCGGCGGGCCCGTGCTGACTCACAGAACCACCCCCGCCTGCCGCAGCGCTTGCGCGAAGAAATCAACGCCGCCGAAGTTGCCCGACTTAAGCGCCAGCTGCACCGCCTCGCCGTTGCCCGGCAGGGTGGACTGCGTCCAGGGCACGCCCGGGCAGATGGGTGCGCCGATGCGCAACTGCTGCACCCCCAGCGCCTGCACCACAGCGCCCGAGGTTTCGCCCCCGGCCACCACCAGGCGGCGCACGCCGGCCTGCACCAGGCCTTGGGCAACGCGGGCCAGCGCGTGTTCAACCAGCTCGCCGGCGGCCTGCACGCCCAGCGCCTGCTGCACCGCGCGCACGCTCTCGGACGCGGCGGTGGCATAGGTCAGCACCGGGCCTTGTGCCAGTGCCTGCGTGGCCTGGGCCAGCACCGTGTCGGCGCTTTGCCGGCCCTGGTGCAGCGCCAGTGGGTCGATCTGTAAAGCAGTGCGCCCAGCAGCCAGCCACTGCGCGACCTGCGCGTTGGTGGCCTCCGAGCACGAGCCCGACACCACGGCAGCGGGGCCTTGCAGGCTGTCGAGATCGGCGGCGTTCGCGTTTGGCGTGAACCAGCCGCGCCGCGCGTAGGCGGGCGGCAGGCCCAGGGCCACGCCCGAGCCGGCGGTGAGCAGGGGGAGATCGGCGCAGGCCTCGGCCAGCGTGAGCAGGTGCTCGTTGCTCACGGCATCGGCCACGGCGATCTTCACGCCGTCGGCACGCAGCTGGGCCATGCGCGCCTGCGTGGCTGGCGTGCCGCCATCCAGCGTGTCGTGGCGCAGCAGGCCCACCGGGTGCGTCGTCTGCGCCTGCAGCACGCGCACCAGGTTCGCGTCGGTCATGGGGGTGAGCGGATGGTTGCGCATGCCCGAATCGCTCAGCAGCACATCACCCACGAACAGGTGACCACGAAACACGGTGCGCCCGTTTTCCGGGAAGGCTGGGCAGGCGATCGTGAACTCGGCGCCCAGTGCGGCCATGAGCGCGTCCGTCACCGGGCCGATGTTGCCCTGCGGCGTGGAATCAAACGTGGAGCAGTACTTGAAGTAAATCTGCCGCGCTCCCGCTGTGCGCAAGGCGGCCAGCGCCGTGAGGCTTTGCGCCACCGCATCGGCCGGGGCCACGGTGCGCGTCTTGAGCGCGATTACCACCGCGTCGGCCTGCGGCAAGCCGCCTTCAGGCACACCGAGCACCTGCACTGTTTGCATGCCGGCGCGAACCAGCATGCTGGCCACGTCGGTGGCGCCGGTGAAGTCGTCTGCAATGACGCCGAGGATCATGCTTCAGCCTGCACTGCGGGGGCGGGGGCCGGCAGCTCGATGCCGGCCAGTTGCGCGTAGTACTTCACCACGGCCGAGTCGTCTTCAGCGCCCAGGCCCATGGCCGCGGTGGCGAGGTAGAGTTGGTGCGCGGCGGCGGCCAGCGGCAGCGGAAACTTGAGCTGGCGCGCAGCGTCCAGCACGATGCCCAGGTCCTTGATGAAGATGTTCACCGCCGACAGCGGTGTGTAGTCGCCGTCGAGGATGTGCGGCACGCGGTTCTCGAACATCCAGCTCATGCCGGCGGAATTGCAGATTACCTCGTACAGCTGGCGCGGCTCGGCGCCGGCGCGCATGCCCAGGGCCATGGCTTCGCAGGCGGTGGCAATGTGCACACCCGCCAGGTGCTGGTTGACCATCTTCACCGTGGAGCCGATGCCCGCCTTGTCGCCGAGGCGGTACACCTTGCCGGCAAAAGCTTCGAGCACGCTGCCGGCGGCGGCAAAGGCCTCGGGCTGGCCCGAGGCCATCACCGTCATCTGCCCGGCAGCGGCTTTTTTCGCACCACCCGACACCGGGCCGTCGATCAGCCAGTGGCCGGTGGCCAGCAGGCGCTCTTCCCACACGGGGGGCAGGGCAGGGTCGACCGTGGCCGAGCACACCACCACACCGCCGTGCTTCAGGGTCGAAGCCACGCCTTGCGCGCCGAATAACACGTCTTCCGTCTGCGCCGCGTTGACCACCAGCACCAGCACCACGTCACTGTGGCTGGCCAGTTCGGCCACGCTGGCGGTAGCGCGGCCGCCCGCTTGTTCAAAAGCCGCGCGGGCATCGGCGCGCGGGTCGCAACCCCAGGTGGTCACACCCTGGCGCAAGGCAGAGAGCGCTGCGCCCATGCCCATGGAGCCCAGGCCAATGACGCCGAGGGTGTATGAAGAAGCGTTGCTCATGAGGAAGACCCGGGTGAGGAAGGAGCGAGCAGCGCCCCGAGGGCGCGGCGGATGGGAGGTGCGGCGTTGTTCAGACGTCTCGCCGCGTTGTGCATGTGCAGCATGGCGGCCTGACGTGCCGCGAGCACATCGCCGCGCATCACCGCTTCGGCGATGGCTCGGTGTTCTTCGCGCACTTCAACCATGTAGCCGCTGTCCAGCGCTTCGTTGGTGCGCGTCACGCACATGGCTTCGCGCTGGTACTGCTCCAGGAAGCTCAGCAGGCGTTCGTAGTGCGGGTTTTCGGTGGCGCGAGCTATGCTGCGGTGAAAGGCCAAATCCGCCTCCACGCCTTCGACGCCCTGGGGCGGGCAGGCTTCCAAGTGTTCCAACGCCTGGGCGATCGTGCGCGCCTTCTCCGGGGTCATGCGCTGCGCGGCCAACGCGGCCACGTCGGCCTCCAACCCGCGGCGTACCTCCACCACCTGCAGCACGCTATCCATGGATGTGACCACCAGCGGATCAAAGGCCAGGGCTCGCGCCTGGTGGCGCGGCGCGACGAACACGCCGGAGCCCTGGCGCGAAGTGAGCAAGCCGATGGACTTGAGTCGACTCACGGCTTCTCGAACAACAGTGCGCGACACCCCGAATTGCTCGGCAAGTCGCTGCTCGGTGGGCAGTCGCTCGTCTGGCGACAGATCCCCAGATTCAATACGTTGCAGTAGCAGGCTGGCCAGTTTGTCGGTGAGGCGTTCGGGCGCTAGCAGGGCGTCGCTCATGTCACTAAATGAGATTCTTCATGTCGGGTGATATGGTCATCATACAAATCACAACGAACTTTTCACTCATGGTTTTCCCTCGAAAAGAGGCGCGCGACGGATCGCACATAAGCCGCTCGGGATGGATGCGGGGCGCAATCAGGTCTGAAGTGCAACACCTGCGAGCAAGCGCTGCGCGGGCTTCCCAGTCCACCGAACCAAGTGGAATGGCCGGTATCAAAGGAACTGCGGCCTTTCGAGCGCGGCTTGCCGCAATGACCGGAAAGCAGCGTCGCAATGATTCAGTGCCCCGAAGACGAACGTCCGAGTTCAATCTTTAGCTGGCATTGAGAACAAAGGCCTGATACGCAAAAGCTGCGGTCGCTCAACTGCCAAATGTAGGCGTCAGCACTCGTGCAGCAGCAAGTATTCAGGAAAGAGCGCTTCTGTAAGGGTTTAAAGCAAACCGAGCGATAAGGGCTCGCTCCTGGGCCACGCACACGACGCGATCGCTTCCCCTGCGCCATGAGGGCTGCGCAGGTCGTAGCCAACTCCACCGGACAGCAGCCAGCTCAGGCCAGCTGTGAGAAAGAGCGTGTATGAACTTCTTACCCTTCGGCGGTCACGCGCTTCGAGCAGTGAGGGTGTTTGCGATCAGGCCGGCCCGACCTGATGCGCTAACCAGAGACGTGTCTGTGCCAGCGCTCGGTCGAGCGGCCCGGAGCTGCGCTGCACGCGGGCCAGCAAGGTGGCGCCCAGCCACTGCTGGTAGAGCTGTTCCGCCACCTCGGCCGGGTCGGGGCAGCGGGTCAGCTCGCCGTCTGAGATGCCTTGCCTCAGGCAGCCTTCCAGCCGGGCCAGCACTTGGGTCGTGCCGTGTTCCAGTGTCGCTCGCATCGACTCCGACAAGTCACAGACCTCGGCGCTCAGCTTGACCACCAGGCAGCGCTCGGTCAGGTCATCACCCGATTGCAGCGCATGCCACCGGCCGAAGAAAGCGAGCAGCCGCGCCGCAGCGTTTTGCCCTGGCGCCGCCAGCAGGGCATCCGTCTGCTCCAAGTACCCCTCGAAGTGCCGCTCGAGCAAGGCCTCGCCGAATTGGTCCTTGGAGCGGAACCAGTGATAGAACGAGCCTTTGGGCACCCCCGCCGCAGCCAAGATCTCGCTCAGGCCCACCGCGGCGAAACCCTTGCTGACGATGATCGCCCGCGCGGTGTCCAGTATCTGCTGGCGCGTATCGACGACCGGATTTGCGTTCATGGCCGCAGGAGTATGCGAGCGGTGCGTCAGGCGACGGCCGTTTCGAGTGCTGGGTAGTCGTCGTAGCCTTCGGGGCCACCGGCGTAAAAGGATTCGGGCCTGGGCGTGTTGTACGGGCCGTCACGACGCAGCCGCTCGGGCAGGTCCGGATTGGCGATGAACAGCTTGCCGAAAGCAACGAAGTCGGCCTGCTCTTGCGCGATCGCCGCCGTCGCCCGGGCGCGGTCGTAGTCGCCATTGGCCATGTAGGCGCCGTTGAAGATCTGCCGCAGCTTCTGGAAGTCGAAGCCGCTACTGACGTCTTCCACCACGTGAAGGTAGGCCAATCCATAGGCGTTGAGCTGTTCGGTGACGGCTTCGAACGTCGCTTGCGGCGTTGAGTCGGCGATGTCATTGAACGCGTTCACCGGCGACAGACGGACGCCGACGCGACCCGCTTCCCACACTGTCAGCACCGCCTCCGTGACCTCGCGCAGCAGGCGGGCTCGGTTGGCCACCGAGCCGCCGTAGCCGTCCGTGCGATGGTTCGTGCCGTCACGCAGGAACTGGTCGATCAGGTAGCCGTTGGCGGCATGGATCTCGACCCCGTCGAAACCAGCCTCTTTGGCCTGGACGGCGGCACGGCGGAAGTCTTCAATCAGCGCCGGGATCTCTTCGGTCTCGAGGGCGCGCGGCGTCTCGAAGGGCTTCATGCCCTGTTCGGTGTAGATCTCGCCGGCCGGACGGATAGCCGAGGGCGCCACTGGGAGGCCGCCGTCGGCCTGTGTCAGCGGGTGGGAGACGCGCCCGACGTGCCACAGCTGCAGGAAGATCTTGCCACCGTGGGCATGCACGGCCTGCGTCACGCCCTGCCAGCCAGCCACCTGTTCAGGGCTGTGGATGCCCGGTGTCTTGGGATACCCCTGGCCTTGCGGCGTGATCTGCGTGGCCTCGGAAATGATCAGGCCGGCACTGGCGCGCTGCGCGTAGTAGCGCGCATTCAAGGCGTGAGGAACATTGCCCGCAGCAGCGCGGCTGCGCGTCAGCGGCGCCATCACGATGCGGTTGCTCAACGAGACGCTACCGAGGACGGAGGGAGAGAACAGGGCGCTGGGGGCCGGGGTCGAAGTGGTTTGGTTCATGAACTGATGCAGTGAGGGACAAAACGAGGATTGTATTAGACCAGTCGTCTAGCCAACGATTGCACGGCTATGCGGAGTGCGAGATGCCCAGCCAGGCGACTTTCAAACATTCGCCGTGCGCCGATATCGACGGTTTCAGCCTCCACGCTGCCGTACGTTGCGCGGCTGACAAGCGCCAGTCATCGGCGCTTCACCTCGCAACTGGAACATGAGGCAGGAGTTGCGCACACCCTCGTACACGAGGCGGTGGGAGGACATGCCGGTGGTCAGGACGTGAGGGCGCTGTAGGAGCGGTACCTCACTTACGCTGAAAAGATCGATCGGGAGGTTCGTGTTTTTGCTCGCGGATGAGTTGGAGCGCGATTTCGATAGAAAGTGTTTCCGCTGCTTTCTGCCACGACCATGACGAAGGCATGGCGCCGATGTCGATCTCGCTAAACGCCGCGACAAGTCGTTCTTCGAGAGACTCGCGCAATGCGGTCACGCGTTCCTGATCGATTACCAACCCCTTGGCGATGCGGTGTGCCGCCACGAGGTCAAGCGCAAACCTGACTGCTCGCTGTAGTTCGCGTGGGTCGACTTCGTTGAGGTCCATAAAGCGAGAAGGTACACCCAACGCCAGCATTTAGGAATTCGGCGAAACCTCCAGAACTGTCTCGCTGTCGTCGGGGAGCTTTCGTCTGCTTCAGACTGAACTGAGTCACTCGAAGTCTCATACCTGATTACTCTTAGCGGCTAGACAGGGCGTTCAGCAACTGGGGCACGAACGACCGCTGCACCTCCGAAACCGGGTACTCCAAAAGCTTTGGCCGAAGCCAGCATACAAAAGGCAGGTTGAGTTCACGGTGGCTTGGAACTGCCAACCTGAAGCGCACCGACGGGCCGGGAGACACCGTTCGGCCATCATTCAAGGCAACCGACGCTCTATTAGAAGTTACGCATCCAGAACAAGGCACTGAGAGCTGCACCGCGATACACAGATCATCATCGACTTATTTGCCCTACGCTCTTCGGCGGTGAGGATGCTGTCCCGGTGGTCTACCTGACCGTCCAAAACTTTGGTCTCGCATGCACCACAAAGTCCTTCGCGACAACTGTGGTCGGGCAACAAACCGTTGTCCAACATGGCATCCAAGATCGACTGTCCGGCGCTGACTTGGATGACTTTCGCACTGCGCCGCAACTCCACCGTGAAATCGGACGCAGCCGGCTGCGGAGCTTGAGGCGCAGTGAATCTTTCGAGATGCACTTGGTGCAAGTTCAAGTTTGAACACTCCCTTTGGAATGCATCAAGCATGGGCGCTGGACCACAAGCGTAGAAGTGCGCTGCAGGTGAATGTGCTGAAAGCAGCGTCTTCAGATCGGGTGGTCTGCCTTCTTCGTTATCGAAGTGGTAGGTGATGTTCAACCCACGCGCGGTCATGGTCTCCAGTTTCTGCAGGAATGCTGTGTCCTGTCGCGACCTTGAGCAATAGATCAAGTCCGCTGTTCGCCCCAATTCGAGCAGTCGGTCCAACATGCAAAGCATGGGGGTGATGCCAATTCCTCCTGCCAGAAACACCGAATGCAGCGCGGCTTCGTCCAGAGCAAAATTGTTGCGTGGCTCTGAGATCTTGAGCATTTGGCCAACACGGAGGTTCTCATGCACAAACTTGGAACCACCGCGGCTTTTGCGATCCTTCAATACGCCCACAACATAGCGGCCCGAATCTGAGCATGGGTTGAGCACGGAATAGTTCCGGACGAGACCGTTGCCCAAGTGGAGATCAATGTGTGAGCCAGGCTCATGCGACGGAAACCGCACGCCCTCTTCCGCTGGCTTCAGTTCAACGCTGATGGTGTCCGGTGCCTCATAGCGCAGGGTGTGAACTCGTGCAGAAAGCGTGGATGTAGACATGAAAAGACGAATTCAACCCGGACGCTGATGAGCGATAGCGGGGATTACATGATGTGCAGCCCGCCGTCCACCATCAGCGTTGTGCCGGTGATGAAGGAGGCTTCACTGGAAGCCAGCCAGAGGATGGGCCGTGCAATTTCGATGGGGTCTGCCCACCGCCCAATCAAGGACGTGTCCTTGCGTTCAGACTTGAGTTGCTCCACGTTCTTTCCCGCACCCTGAGCGCGACCCACGTGAAAGTCGGTCAGCGTGGATCCTGGACAGACTGCGTTCGCTCTTACCGAATGTGGCGCCTCTTCAAAGGCGAGCGTGCGTGTGTACGCAAGCTGGGCGGCTTTGGTGGCATCGTAGAGACCCATTCCACGGCGTCCTGTGACCGCATAACAAGACGACACATTGACGATGCTCCCCGCACCCGATGCACGCAACGCCGGGAGAGCAGCTTTGCAGTAATTGGACATTCCAACCAGGTTGACGCCCACCATCGCCTGCCATTCACCCGGTGTCGCATCGCCCGCTGCCGAATAGTTGCGCATCGCTGCGTTGTTGACGAGAACATCCAGCGAACCCCACGCGTCAACACAGTGCCTGGCGCTGGCCATCGCCGCCTCCTCATTGGTCACATCAGCGAGCATGCCGAACACCCTCGCATCAGGCTGAGCATTCAGAATGGCGGCCTTCGTTCGCTCGAGTGCCTGCGCATCGGCATCCACCATCAGGATGGCAGCGCCTTCGCGAGCGAACAAGGTTGACACTGCAGCGCCGATGCCGGCGCCCGCACCGGTAATCAGCGCGACCTTGTTCGCCAAGCGGTAACTGTTGCTCATCACTCAGTTCACCTTGGCGCCGGTGTCCTTGATGACCTTGCCCCAGCGCACGATTTCCGTGGAAATCCAGTTGCTGAATTCCTGCGGTGAGCTTGCGACGATTTCAAACTCCATGTCTTTCAGGCGAGCTTTGATTTCCGGAGAGTTGATGATTCTCACCATCTCTTGGTTGTATCGGGCAATGATGTTGGGCGGCGTGCCTGCCGGGGCAAGAAATCCGATCCAGGATGTCGCCTCGAAGTCCTTCAATCCCGATTCATTGAGCGTGGGAATGTCCGGGGTACTGTCGAAGCGCTTGGTACCCGAGGTAGCCAGCAGCTTCAACTTCCCCTCCTTGACGAACCCTTGCACGTTGCCCGGTACAAAGAAGCCTGCTTGAACGTTCCCAGCAAGGAGGTCAGCAACGGCCGGCCCTGCACCGCGGTAGGGGATGTGGGTCATCCGGAAGCCCGCTTCCGACTTCATCATTTCCATAGTCAGATGCGATGCACTGCCCAGTGACACCGACCCATAGGAATACTTGGTTGGATTGGCCTTGGCCTTGGCGATGAAGTCCTGAACACTGGTGATCCCTGTGGCGGGATTCACCACCAGGTATTGGGGTGCCTTCACTGCAAGGGTGATGGGTGCCAAGTCCTTTACGGGGTCATATGGCATGTTGTCGAACAGGGTCACATTGATCGCCAGCGGTCCGTTGTACCCCACCAAGAGCGTGTGTCCATCAGGCGCGGACTTCACCACGTCCAGCGCACCGATGTTCCCGCCAGCCCCGCCTTTGTTCTCGACCACAAAGGGCTGCCCGAGCGCCTCCTGAAGCTTGGGCGCCAAGAGGCGAGCCAGCACGTCGTTCGTGCTTCCCACGATCGGAACCACGATCCGAACAGTCTTGGTGGGGCGCCAGTCGGAAGTGGCTTGTGACCATGCGGTGGATGCCGTAAACGCCGTCAGTACGGCGGTGGCGATGATTGACCTGGATGCTTTCATGTTGTCTCCTTCTTTGTGGTGGAAAAGTGAACGATTTCAGAGGCTGAAGACAGGCTTCTCTGTACTGTCGGCGAGGTGCTCCCTGGCCCACTCAACTGGGCTCTGCTCTTTGGGCAGAAGCACACCTGCCGGACGCACTCGTTGTTGACTCGAATCCAGCGCTGGCGGCATGAGCCCCTCTTCCAGTCCCAAGGCGGCCTCGTGCAACATGCGACGCGCCATTACGATGGCCTTGTCAGTGGGCAGTAGCCGTTCAGCGTCGTGGTTCTGAATAGAGCCCATGCTTTCTTGCAGAGAGTAGTCCTGTGCAGAGAAGCCAAAAACTCCGCTGTAGGCTCGGTGCTCTTTTTGGGCCAGACGGTCCATCTGGTACCCGTTCTCCCGATTGGCCGCAGGGACGAAACTGCCAGGGGCTTCGTATTCGACGTGGATACCCATGCCGGCCTTCATTGCATCCAGCTCTTCCTGGCTCAACGGTCGATTTGGTTGCCAGTTGATGCTCCAGGCCCAGCAGCTGTGATCGTCGATCGGCACCCAGATGTGCCCGCCCAAGGCGTGGTCACCAAATGGTGCAATCAGCGTGAACCAAGGGAACAACCATTGGGTGACGCGCCAATAGTAGGAGTCAGGTTCTCCATTGCGGCGGCCAAACAAGCTCAACCCAAAAGGTGTCTTCTCGATCTCGAACACCACATTGCCATCGGCTTTGATGTAGTCGAGCGCCTTGACGCCCTTGTGCATCGGGTCCGAGTCAACCTCGTAGCGGTGAACGTATGAGACGTGGGCGGTATCGATCCCACCCTCCATGGCCTGCAGGTAGCTTGAGTACTGCACCCGTTTCGATACATATACGTGTTCGGCTGGAAGAGTGCACCACTCCAGTTCAGGCAGTTCTGGCTGCTGATCGGCAGGGCCCATGTAGGTCCAGACGATTCCGCCGCGCTCGATGCAGGGGTACCCCTTGATATGCATGCGCGCACAAGCTTGCGGCGCAGAGGGAACATCCACACATTGGCCTGCGCTATTGAACTTGAGACCGTGGTACGCGCAGCGAATGCCATTTTCCTCATTGCGTCCGAAGAAGAGCGACACCCCGCGATGTGAACAGAACTCACTGATCAGGCTTGCCTGGCCATCCGAGTTTCGAAAAGCCAGCAACTTTTCGCCCAACAGTTGTACTCGCACCTGAGGGCCATCCGGCTCCGCAATCTCGCTCGACATCAGCGCGGGGACCCAGTACCGCCGCAACAGATTGCCCATGCGGGTCTCAGGTCCGACCCGGGTAAGTGTTTCCGACATTTCTTTGTTCACGTGAATCTCCAAAGTCTCTCGATGTTTGCTTATGTCCATCTGGTGGACATGTAGTCCATGGTATGGACATCATTGATCTGCGTCAAGAGGTGAGAGATCAGTCCGACAGGCGGACAGGCGGACGCGTAACATCCCCCAACAGCAATGAACGGGCGAACGGAAGTGGAACCACCAGAAAAACCGGGTGAAGGTGTCCGAGCAGTGGACAGGGCACTACAGATCTTGATGGCCTTTACCGCAGACGACCATCGACTCACTGCCGGGGAACTCACCAAACGCGTGGGTCTCAGCCGCCCCACGCTCTACCGACTCCTGCACACGCTGGAGAACAGCGGATTCATCGTGTCATCTGGAGATCCGCAGAGGTTCGAACTCGGCCCATCAGTGGCTCACTTGGCTCACGTTTGGAGCGCCAGTCTGGACATCGCAACGATTGCCCAGCCGATGATGCGCAGACTCTGGGATCAGACAGGAGAGACCGTCTCTCTTCTGGTCCATCAGGGCAACAGTCGAATCTGTGTTGCCGAACTCGCCAGCGGACAACCCTTGAGCTTCAAACGCGGCGTGGGGTACCGCGAGGACGTTACGTTGGGCGCCAGCGGTCGCGTGATCCTTGCTCATGTCCCCTCACCAGAAACCTACATCAATCGCGACAACGCAAAGCCAACAGATGTATTGGAGTACCTCGATCGTCTGAAAAGGATTCGGGAGCAAGGGTATGAAATCAGTCGCGACGAACTGATCAAAGGAGCAGTCGCCGTTGCCGTGCCCTTCTTCATGGGCGATGGCAAAGTCGCGGGCTCTCTGGCTGTATTTGGACCAGGAGTTCGCGTAGATGGTCAGCGCGTCCAGACTTTTGCGGCCATGTTGACGGTTGAGGCGACCGCCCTTTCACAAGCTCTTGGACAGCGGCTTGAATCGAAGAACACTGCCAAAGCTTGAATGTCAAGGAAGCAGTCCTTCCTCGAAGAATCCAAACGGCACCCAAAGAGCCATATTTCTACATGGCGGGTTAAGACTGAGCTGAGTCATCCATGCCCCAACATCCCGAATGCCCGCAGAGTCCATCACCGTGCCTTCAACGGCCCGCGCTCGAAGGACACCTTTGCCGCCGATCTCGGTCATTCCGGGTCAATGCCTCACTGGACGAGCTCTGCGCCCTGAACACCAAGCTGCCAGGCCGCCAGCTTACCCATTGCGTTGCGCGGGACGCTATCGCCCAGTGTGAAGGCCTTGGGCCGAGAAGTAGCTCCAAGGCGAGCCTCAGTCCAGGTCCAGAGTTCTGCCAGCAGCTTGTCCCGGTCGGCTCCGAGCACGGGGACGATGAATGCCTTCAGTCGGGTGCCTTCCTCAGGCTCCATGAGCCGAACGGCCGCATCCGCCACCTGAGGGTGACCGAGAAGCACCTCCCGGATGTGTGCTGGGAACACATTGGTGCCTCCCACCTGAACGGCTTCGTCAAGGCGGCCACGGACCTGGAATTTGCTCGCAGAAGGCCATTCAAGACGATCCTGGATCGCATGCGGAAAGACCGTCCCCTCGGGAGTCGTGCGCAGTAGGAGCGCGCTATCGCCGGTGTCGCGCGACCAGAAAGGCATCAGCTGGTAGGGGTCGTTAGGGGCATTCCGTGTGCCGATCCCAGCGGTCTCCGAACTGCCATAAATCTGGGTCAGGCGATCCAGTCCGATCACGGCCAGGTTCCGTGCCACCGCGTCGGGGCACGGCGCAGTTGATGTGATGCCGTGCACGCCGGGGGGGAACTGACCAGCATGGCGCGCCATCAGCGCCCAATGGGCGGGATGGCTGATCAGCAAGTCACCCTGACGGAGCAGCTGGGCCAGTGCCTGAGGAGTGTGGCGACGGACGTCGACCACGGCTTCGCACCCCAGACGCTCTGGCAACAGAACCGTGAACAAAAAACCGTAGATGTGGTGCGCAGGCACGGCTGTGAGGACGCGCTGAGCCCCGGCTGTCAAAGTTGCCAGGTGATCGACCTCCTGCTGCAAGTTGGCCAGCGCATGGACACAGGACTTGGCGCTGCCACTGCTGCCCGAAGTGCGAAAGGTGAGTTCTGCGTCGAAAGCGGCGAGGCCATCCGCAGCGATCTCAATCCATTCTCCGAACAAGTGACGCGCCAGCAGCAGGTCTTCAATTCCGCTTTCGTGCAGGTGCAAAGCCTCGTTGAGCGCTGAAGCCACGCTGAGCAACTCCAGCGAATCCAGGCCCAGGCCCTGTTCGTTCATGGCCAGGTCCAGTGGCCACGGTTGGGGTGGGAGGGGTGCTCCACCCGGCCGCAGATGGCTCATTTCGTCAGCGATCAGGTCGGTGATGAAGCGTGCCAAAACGCCTGGCCTGTGGTGCCAGGCGGGCGCCTTCTCAACGGACTTCGCATCCAACATTTTCAGACTCGCTTGACGAAGATCCAGTAGGTGTCGCCGGAGATCGCTCGTTTCATGTGAATCTTGACCTTTGTAGGCTTCATCTGGTTGTCGAAGATGTACTCGAACATCGTATTCAGGTCCTTGTTGCGAACACCAGCGTCGAAGACGCCCTTGAACTCAGGCCGATTAGTGCAAGGGGCCACGTCAGTGAAAAAATTCTTGCCGATCACAGCCTTTGGGTCTCGGCCCGTTATGGCGCCTTCGACCGC